>DATBGU010000129.1:0-9917 GCA_036557825.1 Gemmataceae bacterium | reverse complement strand
GTAATAGTGGAAATAGCTGATCCGGTTCGACTCGTGCGGCCGTTCGTTGGTATCCACCGCAATGACTTTCATGGGTCACCTCCCGTTTCTCGCGGATGGCTAGCTGATGGGATTGTGAGCCATCACGACATGACACTTCGGGCAGATTTCAAAAACCAATTGGCCGTCCTCGCTGCCGGCGATTAGCTCATAGAGCGGATCATCGGGTTCCGGGTCGATACACAGAAGGGCACACATGGCTCCCTCCTTGCCGTGGTTGACACAGTCTCGCACCGGGCACGGACTGTTGTAATTGCCCTGGGTGAAGGGATCGCATTCGCTCACCAGGTCGTCGAGCGATTCGTAATAGTCGGATTCTGGATCGTAGACGTCGCCATAGCGTTCCTTGTACATCGCGTTCATATTCCGCAGCAAGGTTGCACGCTCTTTCTCCGAAAGCCCATCGACGCCCAGCACGCCGCCGCAGTAGTCCACGTCTTGGAGGTCTTTGGGATCGTACCCCGTCGGACAGAGATACACGGGTGCTTGGGGAAATTCCGTGGGAAACGTTCCGAACTTGACTCCGCGGCGATAGCTCGATTTGGGATAGGGCTGGCAGAGCATCTCAATGGCTCGATTCGAGAGGGTGCGATAGATGAACGGCCCGCCCTTGTTGCCGAAAGGATAAAAAATGGGCAGCCATCGAACGCGCGGGATCTTCACGCCGACACAGGCATCGCGCATGTCGAAACGGAAAAGCAGCGTGGCCAGTTGTTCGCTGCCTTCGGGGACGACGCCGTCATAACGCATCGACCCGCCGAACGTATGCTCGGATTTTTCATCGTCCGGCTCATCCACGTCGAGAAGAAACCGTTCCGTCATCGCGCGGTTGAAGAGGTAGGCATTCATTTCCTTGTTCTCCCGAAAGGGGGACCGATCCTCAGTTCTGTCCTGGTTTGGAATCACTCCTTCGGTAGAACCGGCGGAGTCGCCTGTTCCCCGTCGGCTCGGGTCCGCGGATATGCTCCAGTGCGTTGGCCACGTTATGCCGCAGCTCGGGGAAGGTTCGCCGGTACAGTTCGTTCAGAGCGGGGACGGCGGAGCGAGCGGCGGGACCGATGCTTCCCAAAGCGTGGGCGGCGAAGATACTGTTGGGAATGCCGGTGGGAGCGGTCGGACGATCGTCTTGCAGCATCTGGATCAGGGCCGGCACAGCCTCCGCGGCCTCGGGACCAATGACGCTGAGCGCCTGCGCCGCCATCTTGCTGAAGGGATAGCCCCAACGGTCGGTCGGGTCGTGAAGAACAATGTCCGCGAGCAGCGGCACTGCCTCCCGCGCTTTCGGACCCAGGCGGCCGATCCCTTCGATGGCCAACTCGCGGATGAGCGGTTCCTCGTCCTTGAGCCGCGTTAGGAGTTCCGGCAAGGCATCTTCCATTCCGTCGCCGGCCCGTCCCAGGGCGCGCAGCGCCGCCTCACAAATATCCTTATCGGGATGGACGACAAAGCGGCGAACCCTCCCCACCACCTCGCGGCTTGTCTCAGGACAGCGGACCATAAGAAGCCCACCGGCGTTGAGAGACAACAGAGGTTTGGGGCTGTTCAAGGCCGTGCGCAGAGCGGGGATCACGTCATAATGAAACTGTAGTTCGATAAACTCGATAGACCCTCGTACCGTGTTCCAGTAATCCGAATGTTTCATCCGGAAGCCCTGCAAGATTAGGGGGAGAGCTTCCGGCCCGATGAATTTGGCGGAGCAAAGAACTCGGATCTTCCAGTGCTTTTCCAGTCCTCTGGTCTTCCAAAGTTGCCAGAGGAACGGCAATGCCTTTGGCCCCATCTCGCCAAGCGTGGCCAAGACGTCTTCGCGCATGACTTCATCCTTAGCGTCGCGGTGGAACAGTTCGACGACGGCCGCGACGGCTTCACTGTCAAACGGTCCCAACTGGCTCAGCGTGCGAACAGAGCAGAGACGCACCAAGCGTTCGGAGTCTTTCAGCGCAGCCAGAAAGATGGATATCCCCTGCTTCAGCGCCTCCAGGATCGATGGAGGAGGTGTGCGTTCCTTCAGAGCCAGGTTTTCAAGTATTCTGGCCGCTTGCACACGCTTCTTCGGGTCGGTGCCTTGAAGCTGCAATAGGAGTGAGGCAATATCTTTCATCGCCGTTCGTTCCTGCGTTGCCCGCGTCCAGGGCGCATGCTCCGGACAAGGAATGATGGTGACCGATCCTCAGTTCGACCCCGGACCCGCATTGCCTCCACGGCGAAACAGGCGCGCCCACCAACTCCCTTTCGGCTCAGGTCCGCGAATTTGTTCCAGCGCCTTGGTCACGTTATGTCGCAGTTCGGGGATGGTTCGCTGGTACAGTTCGTTCAGAGCGGGAACGGCGGCGCGAGCGGCGGGACCGATGTTTCCCAGCGCGATGGCGGCGAAGATGCTATTGGGAACGCCCGTCGGCATTGTCGGCCGATCGTCCGTCAACAGGGCGATCAAGGCGGGCGCGGCGGACTCGGCGGCGGGACCAATCTCGCCCAGCGCCTCAGCCGCCAATTTGCTGAAAGGGCTGCCCCAGTGATCGGTCGAGTCGTCTCGGATAATGTTCATCAACATCGGGACGGCGGCCGCCGCCTTCGGACCCAAGCGGCGAATGATTTCGAGGACGCCGGCGCGGAGGCTTGGATCCTCGCCCTTGGCCAACGGCAACAGCGGCAGCAGTTCCGGCAGAGCGGCCTCCACTCCGTCGTCGGTCTTCTGAAGGGCGTAAACCGTCGCCAAGCGAATTTCCGCCTTGGGATGGCTCAGGAAAGGGCGCAGCCGGTTGATGACGTGCAGTCGCAATTCCGGCCGACGGACCAAGAGAAGACCGCCCGCGTTGATGCACAGGAGCGGCTTGGGACTCTCCAGAGCTTCGATCAAAGCGGAGGAAGCATCGTAGTCAAAGCGCTGTTCCAAGATGCCGATACTCTCCTCCACGATCTCCCGGTAATAGGCATCCTTTCTTTTGTAGCCTTCCAGGATTAGAGGCAGAGCATCCGGGCCGGAGTATCGCGCGGAACTGAGGATGCCTGTCCGCCAGTGCTTTCCCACATTCTTCGTTCTCCAAAACTGCCAAAGGAAGGGCAATGCCTTTGGACCTATCAAGCCAAGGGTGGACAGTACCTCATCCCGCATCACCTCGTCCTTGGCGTGGATGTGGAACAGCTCGGCGATGGCCGCGATGGCGTCGCTCTCGAATGGTCCCAACTCGCTGAGGATGCGGACGGAGTTGAGACACACCAGACGTTCGGAATCTTTCAGCGCGGCGAGAAAGACCGGTATCCCTTGTTTGAGCGCCTGCAAGATCGGCGCATCCGGCGTCCGCCCCGGCAGGGCCAGTTTTTCCAAACCTCGGATTGCGCGCACGCGTTCCTTTGGATCGGCGTTTTGCAGCAGGGACAACAGAGAGGCAACATCGTCCATCGCGGCTTGTCCTCGCATTGCCCCGCATTCAGGGCGGCTGTTCGAGAGAAGGGATGGATGTGGCTGCGATTCTCCCCCTGTCGTGATCCGGTGTCAAGAATCGACGGCACCCACGAGGATGGCATCGTCGGATTAAAGCATGTTGAACGGATCGACATCGAGCGTGAATTCGACGCCGGCCGGCGCGCGCTGCGCCGGCAGCACCGCCCGCAACAGCTGATGCAGCGCGGCGGGGCTCGGCGATTGCAACTGGAAGTGAAAGCGATAGTAGCCCTTCAGCCGGAACACCGGCGCCTCCGCCGGACCCAGCACGCGCACCTCAACCGGACCCTGGGCCGCCATCCCTTGCAGGGTGCGCTGGAAGGCGTCGGCCAGTACGTCAGCGAACGCGGACGCCGCCTGCTGATCGCGGCTGCGGACGATGATGCGCGCCAGGCGCTGATAGGGTGGATAGTTGTGATTGCGTCGATGCGCCATCTCCGCGGCTACGAAGCCGGAGTAATCGTGCGTCGCGGCCAGGGCGATGCAGGGGTGATCGGGCGTGAACGTCTGCACGAGGACGCGCCCGCCCTGCGGTCCGCGCCCCGCCCGCCCCGCCACCTGCGACAACAGTTGGAACGTCCGCTCCGCCGAGCGAAAGTCCGGTACGTGCAACCCCACGTCGGCGTTGACCACGCCCACCAGCGTCACGTTCGGAAAATCCAGCCCCTTAGCGATCATCTGCGTGCCGAGCAGGATGTGAATTAGCCCCTGCCGAAACGCCGACAGCACGCGGGCGTGGCTGCCGGGCTTGCGCATCGTGTCGCTGTCCATGCGCCGCACCGTGCAGCTGGGAAAACGTTCCTCGATCTCGACCTGTAATTTCTCCGTGCCGAGTCCCTGATAGCGCACCGCCGATTGGCCGCACAGCGGGCAGTTCTTCTGCGGCTCCTGCTCGAAGCCGCAGTAATGGCACAGCAGGATGTCGCGCTCTTTGTGATACGTCAGCGCCAGGTCGCAAAATCGGCACGATTCGACGTGACCGCACGACGGGCAGTGAACGTGCGTCGAGAAGCCGCGGCGGTTGAGCAGCAGCATCACCTGACCGCCGTCCTTCAGCGCGTTCCGCATGGCGTGTTCGAGGGCGTCGCTGATCGCCGACGGCCGGCCGCGCCGCGGCGGTTGATGGCGCAAATCGATCAATCCCACCTGCGGCAGCGGTCGATCGAGCACGCGCTGCGGCAGGCTCAACAGCGTGTACTGGCCGCGCTGGGCGTTGTGCCAGCTCTCCAGCGACGGGCTTGCCGAGCCGAGGACAATGGGGATGTTCTCCAGCCGCGCCCGCATGACGGCCACGTCGCGGCCGTGGTAGCGCGGCGTGGAATCTTGCTTGAAGGTATTTTCATGCTCCTCGTCGATGACGATGAGTCCGAGCCGCTTGGCCGGGGCGAAGACCGCGCTGCGGGCGCCGACGATGACTTGCGCGTGACCGGCCGCGACGCGCCGCCAGTGTCCGCCGCGCTCGGCGTTGCCGAGATGACTGTGCAGCACGGCCACCTCGGCGCATCGGCCGCGAAAACGCTGGATCGTCTGCGGCGTCAGGCTGATCTCCGGCACCATCACCAGCGCTTCCTTGCCCTGCCGGATGACCTCTTCGATGGCCCGCAGATAAATCTCCGTCTTGCCGCTGCCGGTGACGCCGTGCAGCAGAAAGGCGTGAAACCCTCCTAGTTTCAGGGCCGGCTCCAGTTTGTCCCACACGGCTTTCTGATCGTCGTTGAGCGCGATCGGCCCGTGCGGCGCCGCTTCCTCGTGCGTGCTATCGACGAACCGATCGACGCGCCGCGCCACCCGCCGCGCCAGTCCCTTGTTTACCAGCGCTTCGATCGGTCCGGGGCCGCACTTCGCCTGCCGCGCCAGTTGCCGCTGCTCGACGGGCTTGCCGGACTTGCGCAGCAGATCCAGCACGGCCGCTTGTTTTGCCGGCAGCGGCGTCGCGCCGGCCGGTAATTCCTTCAATCCCACTTGCGGCACAGCTTCAACGTAAGTGCGCGTGCGCGTGCCGGCCTGGTCGCGCGCTCCGGCCGGCACGACGGCGTTGAGCACCTGTCCCCAGCCGCACAGATAGTAATCCGCCATCCACCGTGTCAGCCGCAGCAGATCGTCCGTCAGCAGCGCCTCCTCGTCCAGGACGCCGACGAGTTCCTTGACCGCCCGCGCCGGCGGCGTTTCGCTGAGGCGCACGCAATAGCCGACCGTCGCCTTGTCGCCGCGGCCGAACGGCGCGCTCACGCGCTTGCCGACGGCGACGCGCTCGCGCAGTTCGTCGCCGACGGCATAGGTGAAGGCGTGATCGAGCGGCCGATCGAACACAACATCCGCGAACAAGCCGGCTGTTGGTTTGGTTACTTCCGTCTCAGGGTTGAACAAATCGCGTTGCATGGTCTGCGTCACAGGCGATTCTCCGATGTGTGGTCTCAACGGATACTGTTCACGTATTCAGTTTACCTCGCTGTCGGGATCGTTGCGAGGTCCGTAGGCCGCACGGCGCGGAGTCTCCGTGTATTTTCGGCATCGTTGGAGACGCCGAATCACCGTTTGTTGACGGTGGCGAATTGGGTTGTGTTTTCTGCCGATTCCCCAATCAGGGAAGAACTTCAACGGGGATGTCAGGGAAACTGTTCAAGCGGCGATCATTGGTCAAGAACGCGCCACAGCCGCCCTCGACGGCCGCAGCCAAATGAAGTGCGTCGCCAAGTTTGAAGTTCTGGACCGCCCGAATCCGGCAAGCTCGTTCGTAGACGGCGAAAGGCAACGAAACGCGGACCACATCCGAAGCGGTCAAGAACGCTTCCATTTGAGCTAGCGCCGTTGGATCACCCAGCCGGAGAGGCTTCACCCGGCACTCCAGCCATGTCAGATCGCTCAGGCCACGCGCCGGTAGTGCCGCAGCAAACCGCCCAGACGCTCCTCGCAGACAATCTCCCCCAGCGGTCGATCGGTCTCTGTGAGGGCCGACTCCGCCCAGCCCAGCGGCCGGTTTCCCAAGCCTTGATGGGGACGGAATTGCTGGTAATAGACCAGATATTCGGATAGGCTTTGCCGCAAATGCCCTTCGCCGAAGACGACGAAATGGTCGAGACATTCCTGCCGGACACTTTGCACAAACCGCTCCGCCACGGCATTTTGATTGGACGCCCGCACGCCGAGCGGGGTCACGGCGATACCTTCGGATGCCAGGATGGCATCGAACTCTTTGACGAACTTGCTGTCGCGGTCCCGCAGCAGGTACTTCGGCTTCATCGGCTCCTGGTCGAAAATCAAGGTCATGTTGCGGGCCTGCTGCCTCATCCAGGCGCGATCTGGGTTGGCCGTCATACCTGCGAGGTGGACCCGCCGACTGTCCACCCAGACGACACTTCCTGCAAATTGTGCATGCCTTCAGCCAACCGACAAGATTGCCAACCGGGCCGGTAGGGAATCACGCCTACGATGTCGAGCGAACGGCCATTCCTGCCGGATATTCGTTCGCGGCTGGAAAGGAGCAACATGCGTCGAGCAAGGGAATGAGGCCCGACCAATAGCCGGGGCGCGGCTTGACCGTAGAATGGCCCGAAGACAACGCTGTTCCTCACCTGCGGCATCCCGGACGGCAAGGTTCGTGTGGATTGGCTGGCCCCGCTGTTCCTGCTGTCAATTCCAAATGGCAGATGCAGTTGTCCGGCCCGGTAAGAACGGGGCAGAAGCGAATCCGATCCGCTTGCTGCAAGAAACTCGGCGCAGATCCCCTAACGAGTGTTTGAAACGAGTAGGTGCTGACGTTTCTCGATGTGGCATGGAGCGAGTACCGGGCTACTGATCCGTGCTAGCCAGTGCAGGCGGCGGCGGATCACCGGATGGCGTTGTCATGCGGTGAGCCGACCCCTGCTCCCCCGGAGGTCTGCTTGCAGTGGCCCCGAGCGTTAGCGGCTGCTGTCGAGTACCTGAGGTGCGGAGAGTGTCCGCACGAGCTGACGTATCGCTATGTGCGGTAGAAGTGTGGTCGGGCCTAACCAACGGCGCAGCGGACCCCACCCTCATAGCTGGGCGGGACCGCTGATCCGGGTCGTTCGGAGGCAGACCTGCGCACCAAGACCTGGTTTCTGATTCGCCTTACCCCGATACGGGCGTAGAATCGTCCCGAAGACTGGGCTCAACTTTCTTAGGGGGTCTCTCCATGTCACACGAGCTTTCCGAATCTGATACGCCATCCTGCTCTCGACGAGGCTTTCTGGAAACCGCCTTGCTGACCGCCGGTGCCGGTGCCCTCCCCCGCCTGTTCGAGCAACGATCCGAGGCGGCGGACGAGAAGGAGAAGCCTGCGGCGGCCGGACACCCCCTCGACCCACTGTCGAAGGCGGAGATGGCTGACGCCGTCAGGGTGCTGCGCGAGGGTCGCAAGCTGGGCGACAGCTTCCGCTTCGTCTCCTGCGTCCTGTTGGAACCACCCAAGCAGGTTGTGCGGGATCATAAGCCGGGCCGACCGGTCCCCCGGCAGGCGTTCCTGGTGCTCCTGGACAACACCACCGGCACGGGCTACGAAGCCGTTGCCGATCTGAAGGAAAAGAAGGTCGTCCGCTTCGACGCCCTGCCGAAGGCCGTCCAGCCCGCCATCATGCTCGACGAGTTCGGCGAGTGCGAGAAGGCTGTGAAGGAGTCGCCGGAGTTCCAGAAATCCCTCCAAAAGCGGGGTGTCAAGGATGTTGACTTGGTCATGGTCGAGCCGTGGTCGGCAGGCAACTATGGCACCGAGGCGCCCGAGGACAAGGGCCGGCGACTGTCGCGTGCCCTGTGCTTCGTCCGCGCAGAGAAAAACGACAACGGCTACGCCCGGCCCCTCGACGGCGTGGTTGTTGTCGTGGATCTCAACGCCATGAAGGTACTCCGTGTCGAGGATGAGGGAGTGGTGCCGCTGCCGCCGGAGGCGGCCAACTGGACGCGCGAGTACATCAAGGAGACGCGGAAGGATCTCAAGCCGCTAAAGATCGAACAGCCCGACGGTCCCAGCTTCACTGTCGAGGGCCACGAAGTGCGCTGGCAGAAGTGGCGCTTCCGCGTCGGCTTTACGCCGCGTGAAGGCCTGGTGCTGCACACCGTCAGCTACAACGACGGCGGCAAGGAGCGGCCGGTGCTCTACCGGGCATCGGTATGCGAGATGGTCGTGCCCTACGGCGACCCAGGCGAGCAGTATTATCGCAAGAACGCCTTTGACATCGGGGAATACGGCATCGGCACGCTGGCCAACACGCTGCAGCTCGGCTGCGACTGCCTCGGCTCCATCCGCTACTTCGACGCCGACATGCTCGACAGCCGCGGCAAAATCGTCACCCTCAAGAATGCCGTCTGCCTGCACGAGGAAGACGTCGGCCTGTTGTGGAAACACACCGACTGGAGAAGCGGGCAGTCGGAGGCACGGCGGTCGCGACGGCTGTCGGTGTCGTTCGTCGCCACCGTGGGGAATTACGAGTACGGCTTCTACTGGCACCTCTACCAGGACGGCACCATCCAGTGCGAGGTCAAACTGACCGGCGTCATCAACACGACGGCGCTGAGGCCGAGACGGAAATCGGCCTTCGGCGTGGAGGTGGCGCCGCGGCTGAACGCGCCGTTCCACCAACACATCTTCGCCGCCCGGCTGAATCTGAGCGTGGACGGCGAGAAGAACTCAGTCTACGAGGTGAACACGGCGGGCCTGCCGCCCGGCCAGGACAATCCGCATGGCAACGCCTTCCGCGCCGAGGCGACGCTGCTGGCGACGGAGAAGGCGGCGCAGCGCGATACCAACACGGCGACGGCGCGCTTCTGGCGGGTCGTGAACCCAGGGAGTCAGAACCGCCTCGGCCAGTCCGTAGCGTACCGTCTGGTGCCCGGCGAGAACTGCCCGGCGTTCGCGCAGGCCGATGCCTCGGTGCGGAAACGCGCGGCCTTCGCTTCGCATCACTTGTGGGTAACGCCGTACGCTGCCGCGGAACGCTACCCTGCCGGCGACTACCCGAACCAGAATCCTGGCGGCGACGGGTTGCCTCGCTGGACGAAGGACGACCGCCCCATCGAGAACACCGATTTAGTGCTCTGGTATGTCTTCGCGCACATGCATGTGCCGAGGCCGGAGGACTGGCCGGTGATGCCGGTATCCTCGATCGGTTTCCACCTGAAGCCCGACGGCTTCTTCGCTCAAAACCCGGCTCTGGATCTGCCGCCGCCGAGCGTCTAACGGTTTCGGTTCGCTGTCGCCCAGTTCACGCGAGAACGCAGTACTTCCATCCATGCTTTTGGTCCCGGAGACAATTCGGACTGCGCGGCGACAACATCCGGCGGTTCAGGCGCGGCCAACGGGCGTCGCATCTGTATCCTGGGTGCGTGGAGTTGCGGCGTTAACCGCCAGCCAGGTGGGGCCGTTTCCAGAGTTATACTCTCAAGCGGCTATCCGCCGACGGAATCATCAACCCGGTGTGCAGAC
>DATBGU010000128.1:0-13596 GCA_036557825.1 Gemmataceae bacterium | reverse complement strand
GAGCGCCTCAACCGCGAGGGCATTTCGACGAACCATTTGCAGGTGCGCTATCTGCTGCCGTTCCAGGTGCAGGAGGTGCAGAAGCTCCTCGGCCGGAGCCGGCGCATCATCATCGTCGAGATGAATCAGAGCGGCCAGTTCGCGCGTCATCTGCGCGGCGAAACCGGCATCGCGGCCAATGGCCACATCCGCAAGTACGACGGCGAACCGTTCGAGCCGAAGCACATCGTCGCCGCCGTGCGGGCCATCCTGAGCGGCAAGGCGGAGGTGGTGAACGTGCAATCGACCGAGCCCGGTTGGCGAACCGACCATCCCAGCGGCACCAGCGCCGACTGGAAGGGCCGCCTCTCCGGCGTCGCCCATGCCAGCAGTCATTAGTTTGCAAACCAGCCCGAAGCGCCAGCGAGGGCGGCCCTCGCTTACGCTTCGGGCTGATGAACTAGAAATCCTCAAGGGAGCAGTGCCAATGGACACCCTTTTGCTCGATCCCGACCTGGCGCGCGAAAGCGCCGCCCGCAAGGACCGGGAACGTCTGCAAGGAACCTGGAACTTCGTCTCCGGCATCCGCGAAGCGCAAATGCTGATCGCCGGCGACCACTTCACCGTCAAGTTCAAGAACGGTGACATCTACCTCGGCGTCTTCACCCTCGACCCGATGGCCAAGCCCAAGATGATGGACATGACCATCCATGAGGGGCCGGAGAAGCACCGCGGCAAAACGTCGCTGATTATCTATGAATTGGACGGCGAACACCTGATCTGGTGTCCGGCCGAGCCGGGCACCGGCAACCGTCTGCGCGCCTTCCCGCCCGAGGAAGACACGCATCACCTGTGCATCATCTTCCGCCGCGAAAAACAGCGGCCCGTGTCTGTGTGATTTATCTTCTTTTGCCATCGACCAAGGAGTTTATAATAATGACGACCTTGACTGTTGCCCCGACTCGGAAGCTCGAAGTGAAGGACTTCAAAGCGGACGTGGCCCCGGATTGGTGTCCGGGCTGCGGCGATTTCGGCGTCCTCAACGTCTTACAAAAAGCCTGCGCCGAGTTGGCGATTCGACCGCACGAGCTGCTCGTGGTTTCCGGCATCGGCTGTTCATCGAACCTGCCGGGCTTCTTCCGTTCTTACGGCGTGCATAGTCTGCACGGCCGAGCGCTGGCCTTCGCCACCGGCGCCAAGCTGGCCAACCACCACTTGACCGTCATCGCCACCGGCGGCGACGGCGACGGTTACGGCATCGGCCTGAATCACTTCATCCAGGCCATGCGTCGCAACATCAACCTGACCTACATCGTTATGAACAACGAGATTTACGGCCTGACGACGGGACAGGTATCGCCGACGAGCGAGCACGGCATGGTGACGAAAAGCACGCCGCAGGGCAACCTCGAACACATGCTCAATCCGCTGGCGTTGGCGCTCGCGTCCGGCTGCGGTTACATCGCTCGCGGTTTCAGCGGCGATCCGAAGCACCTGCTGAAACTGTACATGGACGGTATCCAATATCCGGGATTCGCTCTCATCGACGTGTTCAGTCCCTGCGTGACGTTCAACAAGCAGAACACCTACCACTGGTTCCGCGATCACGTTTATCGCCTGGAGGACAAGGGCCACGACGCGGCGGACTTCCACGCGGCGATGGACAAAGCGATGGAATGGGGGGAGAAGATTCCGATTGGTTTGTTTTATCGCAAACCCAATCCGGGTCCGTCGCTGGATCAGTTGGACGCGGCGTTGCAGGATGTCCCGCTCGTCAACAAGCCGCGCGGCCTGACGAAGGAGCAGCGGCGCGAGCTGGTTGAGGAGTTCATGTAATCGCTCACCCTTTACAAGCCCGGAGCGCCAGCGACGGGTTCGCCCCGTCGCTGGCGCTCCGGGCTTGTAAGGGAGTGTCTATCACTTCGCTAATCGTTCCAGCGCCGCCTTCGCCTCGCGCTTCAACGGCTCGGCGACGAGATCCTTCGCCAAGCTCCGCAAGCATTCTTTCGCTTCCGCCGTGCCCGCATACTCGAGTACCTGGATCGCCCGCGACACGCGCAGTCGCTCCGCGGAAGCCGACTCCAGCACTTGCATGATCCGCTGCCGCTGTTCCAGCGATGGTTTCTCCGCCAGTTTTTTGCGCAGCAACGGCTCGGCCCCTTCAACGATCTTCTCCAGTTCTCCAGCCGCCTTCCTGCGTATCTCCAGCTCTTCGCTATCGAGATCGTGGATCAGTCGCTCCACATGCTGCGTATCGACGGGTTGCGGCGGTTTGATTCGCGACCGAAACAGCGACACGGACTGCTCCGGGCTGGCGGCGAGATCCCAGATCGCTTGCGCCACACGCTTGCCATCGGTACTCGCCAAATCCTTCCAGCGTTGTTCCAATTCCTCTTTCGTCCACGTCGTCGCTTGCCATCGGCCTTTGCTCATCCGTCCCGTCACGTCCCACAGCAGCACCGACGAATCGCCGCCGCCGGAGGCGAGCGTTCGACCGTCAGGAGCGAACGCCAAGCTCAGGACACCACCGCCGGTGTGGCTGGCGAAACAACGGACCTCCAAGCCGGAATTCACTTCCCAGACATGTACTTTTTGGTCCTCATCCGCTCCAGCCCCGGCCAGCCATTTGCCGTCCGGCGAGAACGTCAGCGCGTAGAGGGGCGGTGCTCCCGTTAGCGTACGAAGCTTCTGGCCGGTCGTCGCGTCCCACAGCTCCGTTGCTCCTCTGGTCGTAAGCCAGCTGGAGGCCAGCATTTTGCCGTCGGGTGAAAAGGCCAAGGCATGCACATGTCCGCTGCTGCTCGAAAAACGCGCCAGGCGTTTACCCGTCGTTACGTCCCAGATTCCGATGGTGGCGAGGCTGACCGCAGCGATTTTCTTGCCATCGCGTGAAAACACGATGCCGAGGGTCTTTCCCGGAAGTCCCTTGAGATGCTGCCGTTCCGTGCCGGTTTCCACGTCCCAAACCGACACGGCCTTATCTTCCGTCCCGGTGAAGGCGAGCAGCCGGCCGTCCAGCGAGAACTCCATCGCCTCCAGAAAACCCTCCTTGTTCCGGTAGTCGAACGTACCGAGTGTTCGGCGTTCCTTGCCGGTGGCGACATCCCACAAGCGGACCTTATCGTCCTTATAGCCCCAACTCGCCGCCAGATCGCCGCGCGGCGACAGGGCGTAATGATCCAGTGCCCGAGGCGCGGCGTGAAAAGGCAATCGGAAGCGTACCTTCTCTTTTCCGCTTGCCAGGTCCCAATCCAACACCTTCTTGTCGCGGCCCAGCGACCGAATGTGCTTGCCGTCTTCCGAAAACATCACGCGATCAACGGAAGAAGTATGGCCGACGAACGACCGCACTTCCTCGCCCGTCGCCACATCCCACAAGCGCGGGCCACACTCCCAGAAAGCCCCGGAAACCAGCGTCTTATCATCGGGAGAGAAATCGAGCGATGAAACCATGAAGGCGTGCGCCTGCCAGCGACGGATTTCCTCGCCCTTCTTCAAGTCCCAAAGAGCGATGGTGCCGTCATCGTGGCCCGAAGCCAGCATTCGGCCGTTGCGGGAAAAGACAACGACCCTGACTTGCTGATGCTTGCCATCGAGGGTGCAGTTCTCTTTGCGGGTTGCGACATTCCACAAGCGGATGGTCTGATCCTGGCTGCCTGTCGCCAGCGTTTTGCCGTCGGGGGAGAACGCCACGCCGGATACGGCTTTGTCGTGGCCTTCCCAGTGGTCGATTTCCTCACCGTTGTCCGTGTTACACAGGTGGATAGGGCCGTTTGTTCCCACCCAAGCGAGTTTCTTGCCATGGGGCGACCACGCCAGCCGGTTAATCCCATCCTGGCCGGCCGACACCTCCTGTTTCAATTTCTCTCCAGTGGCCGCATCGAAAAAGTGGATGGCACTGCCCGGACCGATCGTGCCCGCGAGAATCTTGCCATCGGGCGCAAACACCAATGAGCCTGTGACAGCGTTACGGGGGAGATCAGCGATTTTTTGTCCCGTCGCCGTTTCATACAACGCCGTTACCCCGTTACTGAAGACGCATGCCAGCACTTTGCCATCCGGCGAAAACGCGATGGATCGGGCATGCGTCACCTCACCAATCTGCCGCAGTTCTTTCCCCGTGGCCACGTCCCACAAACACAATCCTCGCCCCGCGGCAGCGCACGCAATGGTCTTGCCATCGGGGGAAAATAGGACGGAGTACGTGAGGAATCCCTGTCGAAATCGCGTCGTTCCCAATCGGGCTAGCGCTCCCGGCGGCAGCGGATCGCCGTAGCGATCCGTGCGTGGCTTTTCTTCTGCCTTCGGCTGTTTCCGTGCGCCGCTCGCCTTCGCCGCTGGTGGTTCGTTCGCCGCGGACGGCTTCTTCTCCTCCGGCGGATGCGCGAGGCCGGCGCCGCTTACGACCAGACACGCCGTCAACAAAAGCGTCGTCGCCGTCTTCCACGGTAGCGCGGCTATGCTCTTCAACGCCGCTTCCGCCAGTTGCACCGCCTTCATGGTTTCCACCTCCGCGACCGAGGCACCGGCCGCGAACAACGTCGCCGTCCGGAGCGATAACGAAGCGAGCAGCGCAGGCACCTTCGCGCTGGCTGCGTTCTCCGCGAGGCCCAGCGCCGCCAACGCCGCCGCCAACGTCACACCCTTGCGGGACAGAAGCGTCTGCAATTCCTTCCGCGCCTGCGCCAACCGGCTCGAGACCGTGCCTTCCTTCCAGCCCAGCTCGGTCGCCGCGTCGCTCTTGCTCTTGCCTTCCAGACAGCACAGCACGAACGGGGCGCGATACTTCTCCGCCAGACGATTCAGCCCCTCATCGAGGACGACTTGCAATTCACGCCATGCCGCCTCGTACACGGGGCCGGTGGGTGTCCGGGATTCCGCACGGCGCTCGCGATTGCGACGGCTGGCGATCCTCGTTCGTTCGCGCATGGCTATCCGGTAGGCGACGCCATACAGAAAGCTGCCCACCGACTCCCCCTTTCGGACCGACGCGGCCTTGCGGGCCAGCACCAGAAACGCCGCCTGAAAGGCATCTTCGGCATCCTGCTCGTGGCCGAGCACGCGGCGGCACACGCCCAGCACCAGTGGCCCATGACGCCGCAGCAATTCACCGAATGCCTCCTCGTCCTGCTTATCGGCGAAGCACCGCAACAAGTGCAGGTCGGTTGTTCGCGCGGCGGACGGTGCGCCGGCCAGTTTATGGATGTGCCGAACCACGCTGCCCAGTGGTGTGCTCGCCATGAGTCGATTCTCCCAAAACGCCATCCGTCTATAGTGCCGGCCGAACCCGATGCGGGTCTGCGTTTTTTCCGAGGTCAATGAGAACGGCCCGCCCTGATGAGGGCGGGCCGTTCCGCGCATCGGTTTCATCGCGGTGCTTAGTTTGGATCACAAGGCTTGTCCTTCGCTTCATCGCCAGGTGGTCGATCAAATTGAAAATTGGGGTCGATCGGCTGCTCGGGCGACCAATGCGTTCGTCTCTCCCGATAGCGATTCCGGAAACGCTGCCAAATCTCATCCTGCCGTCGCCGCTGAGTTAGGAAGTAAATCAACGGAACCAGAATCGCGATCACCGCTAGTATCACCGCCAGCCACAGAATCATGTCAATCGCTTGCTTCCCGTTCGCATTTCCTGGCCTCTGGACGGCTACCGTTTGTCATCATCTTGCGGCCCGCCGCTCGGAGCAAGCGCTTTCTCAATGCCGTACCAGCCGCGTCCAGGGACATCGGCCGGCCATAGAATGACCTGCATCCGCGAAAACCTCAGCACGAAAGGACGATCCCATGCCGAAGTTAACGGTCGAAGGTGTCGGCGAATTCGATGTGCCGCAGGGCAAACGCTTGGTGCTGGCCCTGGAGGACGACGCCCACATCGATCAGTTGCACGCCTGCGACGGCAATGCGCGCTGCACCACCTGCCGCGTCGAGTTCGTGAGCGGCGAGCCGGAGAAGATGACCGTCGCCGAGAAGAGCGTCCTGGCCGCGCGCGGCCTCCGTCATCGCGAGAGCCAGGCCAATCGCCAGGACAAGACGGGCGCGGCGAGACATGAACCTTCCTCCGTTACACGAGTTCCCTATTTCTCCACCGGGATGTGGTATCCCTCGACCTTAAGCGGGATGCGATAGAGGCTCACGTCCACGGTGACATACAGCATTTTACTTTCCCCGCCGATGCCGAAACAGCAATTGCTGGGGATGCCGGTCGGTTCCTTCGCTCCCGGCTGCGAGGTGCCGGTCGGGATGAAGGCGACTTCCTTGCCCTCCGGATCAATCACCAGAATGCCCGGCCGCTTGAGACTGCGCACGGCCAAATAGACATTCCCTTTCACATCCACCGTCATGCCGTCGCAGCCGGCCTCGGTGCCGAAATCGACCAGCACCTTGCCCGATCCCTTGGCCTTGCCGTCGGAGCCGAGGCGGAAGGCGTAGATTTTCATGGCGCCGGGTTTCGGCTGAGGCGCCTTGGGGTCGATGCGGTCGGTGCCGTTGTTGTGGTCGGCGACGTACAGTGTCCGCTCGTCCGGGCTGAGGGCGATGCCGTTGGGCTTTTCGAGTTCGTGCGTGATTTCGATCACCTTGTCGCCGGGATCGATGCGATAGACGGCCCGGTGCTCCAGTTCGCGCGGCTCCGTGCCGAGGTAGCGCGGGTCGGTGAAATAGATGCGGCCCTTCCGGTCGATGGCGAGATCGTTGGGCGCATTGAAGCGTTTGCCCATGTACTTATCGGCGATCACGGTGCGCGCGCGCGATTTCACGTCCCAGCGCGCCACGCACTGGCCGCCCTCGTCGGAACCCTCGCAGGCGATCAGAAAGCCTTTGGCGTCGAATTTCAGCCCGTTCGACTTGTGGCTGTTGTCGGTGAAAACGGTGGTCTTTTTCGTCTTCGGATCGAAGCGCAGGATCATGCCCTTGTCCTTGCCGAACGGGATGTCGGAGAAATAGATGCTGCCGTCCGGCGCGGGCGTCGGCCCTTCGGTGAGTCCGCCTTGGATGGCGGCGCTGCGCGTGAACAGCCGTTCGAGCTTGGCATCCGGTGACACGATGCTGTCACCCGTGGGCTTGGGCACGTCGGCGGCCAGCACGGCGCCGGACGAGAGGAGAGACAGGAACACGGTCAGAGTACGCATGAGGATCTCCATAAGGGGTCGTCACGCCCCCGCGCTCCGGGGGTCATGTGCAGAGCAGCGTACCCCGGCCGCGGCGATTTCTCCACCAGAAAAGCCGTCCTCTTGCCGCAGAGCTATAATGACATTTTCCCCGTGCGGTTGACGCTCCCAGGAGCCAACGTATATGACGCCGATGACCCTGACCGAGAAGATCCTCGCCCGCCATGCCGGACGCGACGCCGTCCAGCCCGGCGACAACATCTGGGTGGATGTCGATGTCCTCATGACGCACGACGTTTGCGGACCCGGCACCATCGGCGTTTTCAAACAGCACTTCGGCAAGGACGCGAAAGTCTGGGACCGCAACAAGGTCGTCATTATCCCCGACCACTACATCTTCACCGCCGACAAGATGGCCAATCGCAATGTCGATGTGCTGCGCGAGTTCGTCCGCGAGCAGAAGCTGCCGCACTACTACGACGTCGGCACCGACAAATACAAGGGCGTCTGTCACATCGCCCTGCCGGAAGAGGGCCACACGCGGCCCGGCGAAGTGCTGTTCGGCACCGATAGCCACACCTGCACGGCCGGGGCGTTCGGCGAGTTCGCGACCGGCATCGGCAACACCGATGCCGGCTTCATCCTCGGCGCCGGCAAATTGTGGGTCAAGGTGCCGCCGACCATGCGCTTCGTCTTCCACGGCAAGCTGCCGCCCTACCTGATGGCCAAGGATTTGATCCTCGCCGTCATCGGCGACATCGGCTGCGACGGCGCCACCTATCGCGCCATGGAGTTCGACGGCGAGGCGCTGTATGCGCTGAACATCGAGGAGCGCATGACGCTGTGCAACATGGTCATCGAGGCCGGCGGCAAGAACGGCGTCATCGCCCCGGACGAGGTGACGCTCGACTACGTCAACGCCCGCAACAAACAGGGCATCCCCTTCACGCCGGTCGCATCGGACCAGGGGGCGAAGTTCGTCTTCGAGAAGGTCTATGATGTGTCGAAGTTGCAGCCGGTCGTCGCCAAGCCGCACAGCCCGGACAACCGCGCCGCCGTCGGCGAGCTTCGCGGCACCAAGCTCGATCGCGCCTACATCGGTTCCTGCACCGGCGGCAAGCTGACCGACTTCCGCGCCGCCGCTCAGATCCTCAAGGACAAGAGCGTCAAGATCGACACCTTCATTGTGCCGGCCACCAGCGAGGTCGCGGCCGGATTGAAAAACGAGAAGGTCGGCGGCAAGACGCTCGAAGAGGTGTTTCTGTCGGCCGGTGCGAAGGTGGGTCCGCCCTCGTGCGCCGCCTGCCTGGGAGGGCCGAGCGACACGTTCGGCCGGCTCAATCAGCCGATGAGCTGCATCAGCACGACCAACCGCAATTTCCCCGGCCGCATGGGGCACAAGGAGGCGCGCGTCTACCTCGCCAGTCCGCTGACCGTGGCCGCCAGCGCCATCACCGGCGTCATCACCGATCCCCGCGAGTACCTGGAATAATCATGCAAGCGACCATCACCGGCAAAGCATACGTCCTCGGCGATAACATCGACACCGATCAGATCATTCCGGCCCAGTATCTGACGTTCAATCCGTCGATCCCGGAGGAGTACAAGCAGTTCGGCAAGTACGCGCTGAGCAGCGTGCCGCCGTCGCAGTCCGGGCTGCCGAAGGGACACGTGCCGTTCCACACCGACGACGAATTCGTGTCGCCGTACAAGATCATCGTCGCCGGTAA
This sequence comes from Gemmataceae bacterium, assembly GCA_036557825.1. GTDB lineage: Bacteria > Planctomycetota > Planctomycetia > Gemmatales > Gemmataceae > JAJPHU01. Next base: position 4,781 of record DATBGU010000128.1, on the reverse strand, counting down.
AAACTTCGGCTGCGGCTCGTCGCGCGAACATGCCCCGATCGCTCTCGACGCGGCCGGCATCGAAGCCGTCGTCGCCGAGTTCTACGCGCGCATCTTCTACCGCAACTCGGTGAATGGCGGGTATCTGATCCCGTTTGAGAGCGGCGAGCGTTTGTGCGAGCGCATCTGCACGGGCGACGAGCTGCGCATCGACGTGGCTGGCAGTGTGCTGCACAATCTGACGACCGGCGAGCAGTACGCGCTAAAGCCGCTGGGCGAAGTAGCGCCGATCCTCGAAGCGGGCGGGGTTTTCCCCTATGCCCGTAAGGTGGGGATGCTGAAGGACTAACCGGGCGAGCGGGGGGCGTTAGCCCTCTGTTCCGCAGCAACAGGGGGCTAACGCCCCCCGCTCGCCCTCACGTCAGCGTCGCTAGAACTTGCACGCCTAGCGCGGCATCGTCTTCGTTGTCGAAGGCGAGGTACGCGGCCATGCGATCGCCGACCGTCGAGATCGAGATGCCGCGAAGGTTGATGCCGGCGACAGCCAGCGCGCCCATGACTTGCGACCCAATACCAGGCCGATTCTCGCTCTCAACGCACAGCATGGCGACGTCGTGCGCCGGCGTCAGGCCGGCGGATTGGGCCGCCTCGGTTTGACGCGCACCCTCGACGGGTGCCAAAAACAACACGCTGACATCGGCTTTGCTCCGATGCGGGCGGGTCATGAGAAATTCGAGATCGGCTCCGACACGGCTCAATCGCTCCAGCATCGCCGCCGCCGCTCCTGGCTTATCGGGGATCTCGCCGGACCACACCTGCACGCGATGAATGCGAAGCGACATGACCGGATCCTCCCCAAGTTCACAAAGCTCCTTTCATTGTATTCCCTCGCCGTGCTACAGCGGGTCAAGATCCCAGATGACGACCATCCCCTTGTCGCCGCCGGCCGCCGCCGTCATGCCGTCGGGAGAGACGGCCAGCGCGTGAATGACGCCGATCTGCCAGTTCCAGGCGGTGCGTTCACGCCCATTCTCAGCGTCCCAGAGGCGGACCGTGCGATCGGCTCCGCCGCTGAGCAGGGCTTTTCCGTCCGGGGTGAAGGCGAGGGCGTGGACGACCATCCGATGCCCCTTGCATATGGCTCGCCGCCGGGATGCGATCAGATCCCAGCATTCGAGGAGCCTCCCCGAGGCCGCCGCCACAAGACGCTCGCCCTGTGCGGGGCAGAGCGCGATGCGGTTGATCGGATTGGCGAGGCGGACCCGCACTCGTTGCTGGAAGGTGGCCGGTTCCAACACTTCAAGGGTGCGATGCACGTCGGCGAGGACGATCTCTCTCCCGGAAAGGGCTACTGCCAGGGCGCGAACGATTCCTTCTCGGTTGAAACACTCGGGCCGTCGTTGGCAGACGTCCCAGGACAGCAGCCGGCCCCGATAGTTGCGGCCGCGAACCGGCTGCGGCGCCGCCACTACCGTATGACCGTCTGGCGCGAACGCCACCGAACCGATAGGACCGTCCATCCACGCCAGGGCATTAAATTGTCGCAACTCGGCAACCTCCCACACGTCGAGGAAGCCGCTGCGATTGCCGGTGACGAGCAGTCGGCCATCCGGCGAGAACGCCAGCGAAAGGATGCCGCCGCCGGGAGGACGCGAAGGCAGCGTGCCGCGACTTGCGCCCGTGCCGGGGTTCCAGAACAGGACGCGGCCGTCATCGCCGGCCGTGGCCAGCAAGGCCGGGTCCGCCGGCGAGTACGACACGGCCCGAACGCACCAGGAATGTTCGTGCAAGATGCGCATGATGTTGGGCCACACCTGTTCCCATGCTATCGCAAGCCGAGATGAGGCGGAATGACAGCAGGACGGTCGCATGGCGTGAAAAACCCGTAATGTTGACTTCATGCAACCTCACGAGGAGCAAACTCGGCCCGACACGACGGCAGCGCCGCGACGCTCGTCGTGGCCGCGCTGGGTGCTGGCGGCGCTGCTTCTCGCGGCCGTCGGAGGCTTTTACGCGCTCGGCTTCCCCCAATATTTCTCGTGGGACTACGTTCGCGATCATCTCGCCGCCATGACAGCGCAGGTGCGGCAACATTTGCTGCTCGCGCTGTTCGTGTTCTTCCTCATCTATCTGACGATCGCGGCCCTGTCGCTGCCGGCGGCGGGGATGCTCACCATGCTGGCCGGGGCGCTGTTCGACCTGGCTGTGGGAACCGCCGTCGTCAGCCTGGCCTCGACGCTCGGCGCGACGCTGGCGTTTCTCAGCAGCCGTTATCTTCTCCGCGACTGGGTCCAGCATCGCTTCGGCGCGCGTCTGCGAAAACTCAACGAGGGCGTGGAAAAGGACGGCGCCTACTACCTATTCATGCTGCGGCTGGTGCCGGCCGTGCCGTTTTTCCTGATCAACCTCGGCATGGGACTGACGCCGATGCGCGCGCGGACGTTCGCTCTGGTGAGTTGGCTGGGCATGTTGCCGATCACCTTCCTTTACGTCTTTGTGGGCCGAAAACTGAGCGAGATCCAGTCGCCGCGCGACCTCGTGTCTCCGGGCATGCTGATCGCGCTGGCGCTGCTCGGCCTCGTCCCGCTGGCGTCTCGCAAGATACTGCAATGGATCGGCCGGCAGAGGACAAATCAATAAGTCCACGCTCGCCTCGGTCTTGCCACTTGTGCCCCGGCCGGCGGACTCGTATGACGTAGGATGAACCGCTTGCTCCTCAACCTCGGAGGTTCCCACCATGCGCCGTCTCCTTCGCCGATTGACCACCGTCCTCGTCCTCGCCGGACCGCTCTGCCTTCTGCCGCTACTGCCGCTCGCGCCGGCGGCCGAGGAACCCAAGGGAGTTCCGCAGTTCCGCGTGGAGGAGATCGCCAAGGATCTCACCGTCGGCTACGCCGTGCTGCTCGTCGATGTCAACAACGACGGCAAGAAAGATATCGTCGTCGTTGATTCCAAGCGCGTGGTGTGGTACGAGAACCCCACCTGGAAGATGCGCAACATCATTGTCGGCAAGACCGCGCCGGACAATGTGTGCATCGCGGCGGCCGATATCGACGGCGACGGCCAACTCGAATTCGCCCTGGGGGCGGCGTGGAACCCCGGCAACACCAAATCGGGCGGCACTCTGCAATGGCTCAAACGCGGCAAGACGCTCGATGAAGAGTGGAGCATTCACCCCATCGGCGAGGAGCCGACGCTGCACCGCATTCGCTTCGCCGACCTCGACGGCGACGGCAAACCCGTCCTGCTCGTCGTGCCGCTCATGGGCCGCGACAGCACCGGCGCGAAGAACCACATGGACGGCCGCCCGGTGCGCGTACTGGCCTACCGCGTGCCGAAAGATCCGCTGCGCGACCGCTGGCCGATGGAAGTGCTCGATGAGAGCCTGCACGTCATCCACAATTTCCAGGCGATCCCGGCGGCGCGCGGCAAGGGCATGGACGTGCTGACCGCCAGCTACGAGGGGGTCAATCTGCTCCATCGCGACGACGGCAAATGGAAGCGCCGCCAGCTCGGCGATGGCGATCAATCGAACCCCAAGAGCAACCGTGGTGCCAGCGAAATCAAGCGCGGCAGGCTCAAGAACGGCCGGCACTTCATCGCCACCATCGAACCGTGGCATGGCAACAAGGTCGTGGTGTACACGCAACCCGCCGACCCCAACGGGCCGTGGGACCGTCACGTCCTCGACGACAAATTGCAATGGGGCCACGCCGTCTGGTGCGCCGACCTCGACGGCGACGGCGGCGACGAGTTGATTATTGGCGTGCGCGACGTTCTCAGCGACAAATCCGGCGAGAAGTCCGGCGTGCGCATTTTCAAGGCGGCCGACGCCAAGGGCGCCAAGTGGGAGCGCCACCTGCTGGATGAGGGCGGTGTGCGCGTGGAGGATCTCGCCGCCGCCGACCTCGATGGCGACGGCCGTATCGACCTCGTGGCCGTCGGACGTCAGTCGCACAACGCCCGCATCTACTGGAACAAGGGAGCGAAATAAGGAATTATTTCTATCCCGTTTAGCCGCGACGCGGAGCGGAGCGCGAACCCGCTCCGCTCCGCGTCGCGGCTAAACGAATCGGGCATCGCAGGCGACGGCCTTCCGCAGCCGCGCCAGGTATTCGCGGCGCGGGATCTCGATGGCGCCAAGGCTGGCCGTGTGTTCGTTGAGGAATTGCACGTCGAAGAGTTGGAAGCCGCGCGGCCGCAGGTGCTCCATGAGATGCACCAGCGCCACCTTCGAGGCGTCGCGGACGCGGGTGAACATCGACTCGCCGGCGAACAAGCCGCCGACCGTGACACCGTACACGCCGCCGGCCAACTCACCCTCGTGCCAAACCTCGACGCTGTGCGCGTAACCGAGTTCGTGCAAGCGCGTATAGGCGTCGATCATGTCGGTCGTGATCCACACGCCCTCGCCGGGCCGATGCGCACAGCCGTGCATCACCTCGGCGAAGGCGCGATCGAACGTCACCGCGAAGCGGCCGGAGCGCACCGTGCGGGCCAACCGCCGCGAGACGCGCAAGCCGTCCATCTCGAAGATGGCGCGCGGGTCCGGCGACCACCACAAAATCGGCGTATCGTCGTCGAACCAGGGAAAGATGCCGCGCCGATACGCCTCCAGCAGAATCGCGGGGCGCAAATCACCGCCGACGCCTACCAAACCATCGGCATCGGCGCGTTCGGGATCGAGAAAGGGACGGGATGGCATGACGAATCGTGCATGGATACGTTCGTACAAGCCCGGAGCGCCAGCGACGGGTGAAAGAGCCCGTCGCTGGCGCTCCGGGCTGGTTAGTACACGAAAC
>DATBGU010000127.1:0-23618 GCA_036557825.1 Gemmataceae bacterium | reverse complement strand
AGCAAGGTTTCGAGGTGCTGCCACAAGGCGTCGGTAACCAGGGGTTTCATCGCTCCTCCTCCCTTGACTGGGGATAAGATCGTCCAAAGGAGAAGGCCGCAGCCAGCGTGCCATTGGCTCATTTTTTCCGAACGCTCTAAGTGGCGGGTCCCTCCACGCTGAATGGGATACCCTCTCGCGCCAAGGAAGGTAAGGCGTGATCGGGAACCAGGGTTTCCCCACTGGCCCAGCTTTTGAAGGAGAAGCGGCCGAGCAGATACCCCAAACCGCGCCGTTCGGACGCGGCATCAGGAAAGCGGATGCGAATCATGACTGAATTGTAGTCTCATCCTCTCGGCCGATGCAAGGGGTCAATCGTTTGGAGAAGGTCGATTGCACCTCGCGGAGAGGCGCCGGCGATCGTATGTCCCGCGCTCCGCAGGTACGAGCGTAGCCGAGCAGCCATAGCGCGAACAGAGCGGTGCCGGCGGGCAGCGCGGTCAGCAGCACCGGCCACATCGGCAGCAGACGGCTCACCGCACCCCATCCCAGGACCATGATGAGCACGAACGACGCCAGGATCAGCCCTCGACCTAGCGGCCAGGCGCGGCGCTCCAGCAGCGCCCACGCCAGCGGCGGCGCCAGGAAAACGTAGGTGGCGTGCTCCACGGCCGGACCGAACAGCATCAGCCACGCCAACCCCATACTCAGCGTCACATGAATCAGCCAGCGCGGTCCCAACTCCAAGCGGGCGGCGCGGCGCTGCTGCCACAAACACCACAGCAGGATGCCGGCAGCAGTCGCCAGTTGGAGCGGGCGATACCACGAGGAATCGATCGGCTCGCGCAGCGAGATGCCGCCCGGCACGCCGAGCCGATGACGCAGCACAACCCATATCGTCCAGCCGTCGCGGAAACCGAGCCAGCGCGAGCCACCCGTCTCCAGCAGATGATCGAACCACTCGCGATAGCGCTCCAGCACGACATCAGGCGGTCGCGTCAGAAACGGCAGCAGAAAGAACACCGCCGACACGACGAGCAGCCGCCACGCCAACCGCCGCGGCCACAGCGCGACCAGCAGCAGCACCGGCGCCAACGGCGTCAGTTTCAGACACACCGGCGCCGCCAGCAGCAACGCCGCCAACCACCAGGAGCGTCCGTCCGCCTGCCGTCCGGCCACGGCGCGTGCGAGTGCGGCCGCTCCCAGGAGGAGCATTCCCACGATCAGAGCGTTGCTCTGGGCGTTCCACAAACCGCGCAGCGCTCCCAGCGCCCCCAGCATCAGAAACAGGGCCGCGCGCTGCCGGGTCCACGACGAGGGGATCACATCGCGCACGAACCACCAAAGGCCGGCGACGTAGACTGCTATGCTCACCCAACTCCACAAGATACCGCCCGCGCACGGTCCGAAGGCGGCAAACGGCGTCACGAACAGCGTGAAGACCGGAGGATAGCGGAAGTTGTCCAGCGACGGATCGTCCTGGTAGAGCGGCTGATCGCTCCACCAGTGCGCCGCAGCGGTCGTGAAAATGGGGAAAACGGTGTGGCTGCTCGGCCTCACCAGGGTGCGCACACTGACGGCCGCTCCCAGGACCAGCCACACGATCAGGGCCAAACGCAAAGCTCGGCACGGCGGCCTTTCTTCGCCCGCGCCGGCGGCGCGCCAGCCGCGATAGCGTTGCGATGCCGAGGAAAAGTGCGGACGAGCCGTCATGGATTCCTTTCCCGATCGAGGAGGGGCGGCGCTCATTTTCCTGGTGCGGGTTTGCTGGATTCGGGATGGGCCTGCCGGTTGAAGACTTCGGGATCGTAAGGGTCGGCCGGAGCGGCGGGCGGTGGAGGCGGGGTCGCGGCCATGTGCCAGATCGGGACCGGGCCGGATGCCGGCGGTTGCGGGGTCGGCGACGCGGGCGCGGTCGCTGGCCGCCCTTCCACGCCCCACTGGGAATTCGATCCCTCGACCGCGGATCGAGGCTCCGGCGTCGGCGACGTGGACGGCAGACGCGGAGCCGTGGGTGCCGTCGCGACCGGAGGAGTCGCGGGGGACGAGTTCGGCAGCGCATCGCGCAGGTGCGGGTTGTTGTCCACGGTCAACTTGACCCAATTCTCCAGTGCTCGATACGGTGCGACTTTCCGGTCCCTCAGCGGTGCCTGGCCGACGTGCGCGTGATCGCTGACCGCCTTCGCCAGCAGCCGGCTGCTTTCGGGCTGGTTGAGATTGACCTGCGCCAGCACCGCCGCCAGGTTCCGCTCCAGGGTGTGCCGGTCGCTGAGGCTGTCCTCGTACACCTGGGTCAGGTGGAAATTGCCGCCCTTGCCCGTGGCGTGGCAGCGCGCGCAAGTGTTCATCAGGATCGGCTGGATGCGCGTGGCGAACAGGCCGAGCGACTCGGAAGTCACCTCGACCGGCGGCAGAGCGTCGGCCGCGGACGGGCGCACGGCCGGGGGAGCCGGCTTCGGCTCGACGGCCATCTCCGCCGCCTGCCTCAGATGTTCAAGAAGCCGGCGCGTCGGGGCGTGGCCGGGCCGCAGTTCGACGGCCGCTCGAAGCTCGTCCAGCGCCTGCTGGCGCAGCCCATTGAGGCGGCACCAGTTGGCCAACCGCAGCCGTTCGTCGGCGTCCTCCAGATTGGCACGCTTGCGCAAATACCCGAAGGCATCCGGCAGCGACGCCGCCACGCACAGCACGCGGTAGCGATCGCCGACGCGCTCGATGTCGCCCTCCATCGTATGTTCATTTTTAAGTATGATTACCCGTCCCTTCGCAGGGGGCTTCGCAGGCTCGTCGGCGGCCTGCGGGCCGCCCGGCAACACCAGGATGGTCAGCAACACCAGCGATAAGAGAATGGTTTTCATGACGCCGCGGATATAAAAATAACCCGCGCCGTCGTCAATAGCGTTTAGACGCACTACCTTTTCGCCGACTAGCCCGGAGCACCAGCGACGGGCTGCTCGTGCCCGTCGCTGGCGCTCCGGGCTAGTCGTTCATTTCGTTGGTGAATCCGATCCATTTATTTTTCTGCGTTCATGGCGGGGGGCCGACCAGGCAGACGGGGGTCCAGGACGGCGCGTCGCTGGCCGGGAAGGAATCCGCCGAGGTCGTGTCCACGAGATCTGCATCCAGCCACCCGGCGGGAGCAACGGGATGGTCCTCGCGCACCGTCCGCGCCAGCGCTTCGGCCACGCGGTCAAGGGCCGTCCGAATGTCGCGGTCCCCCTCCTCGACGGTGACGGTCGCCGCCGGCGTCTGCAAGACCGCCCGCACTTCGTAGCGATCTACGCTCGCCTGGTGGCGCACGGTCATATCGAGCCAGGCGTCGGCGGACATCCCGCGTGGAAGCGCCGCTTCCACGGACGGCTCCTTGGCGGTCCAGTAAGAGCAAGCCTGGATTTGCACGTTCTCCGCACAGTCGTGGAATGAGGTGGTTGTGCGCATAAAGCCCTCCTTCAGGCCGGAACGTCCCCTTCGGGATAATGCGAATCCCCCTCCTATGTTGTGCAATCGCGGTGCCAAGAGGCGGTCAGCGCGACAAACCGTAACGATTGCGCGGCCTGCGCCGTCCGCGTTCGTGAGGCGACGATTCGAGGAGCTTGCTTTCATCGCCAATTGTCTTCGCCCGCTTGCCGAAATTACCCATGTGCTGCCTTGCCTGCGGAACGGAGAGTGGCAGCGCCCTTTGTCGCCCCTTGCAGGATGCACACCATGGGCCTCTTCAAGCGTTCGCGCCTCGACTCGACCGGCACGCCGCTGTGGAGCAAGTGGAAGAGACGCTTACTCGCCGCCTTCCTCCTGCTCGTCGTGCTGCCTCTGCTGTCGCCGATCCTCATCGCCAAGACGCCGCTGCGCAACTGGCTCGTCGCCGTCGCCTTGAAACAATTCAAGGGAAATGTTCGCGTCGGCGGCGCGTCGCTGGGATGGTTCCGCGCGCCGGTGCTCACCGACATCGAAGTTCGCGACAGGAACGGCCGAATGCTGCTGCACGCGCCGCGCGTCGAGGGGAGCAAGTCGCTGGCCGCTCTGCTGTACGGCCGCTTCGATCTCGGCGAGTTTCGCTTCCACAAAACCGCCGTCCACATCGTCTGCTCCCACGACACGACGAACCTGGAGGCGTCGCTGGCGCACTGGTTGCAACGGAAGGAGGGACCGCGCGACAGCGACGCCTCTCCCCTGGAAGGTATCGCCGTGCGTGCCACGTTCGAGGAGGCCAGCCTGGTTCTGGAGGATGAGGACACGGGCCGAACCTGGACGCTCGATCCGGTGGAGATGTCCCTCGCGGTGCCGCGCGATCGCCGAACACCGCTGCACGTTCAGTTGAGCGCCGCTGTTACCGATGCCCGCGAGACCGGCCGGCTGAGCGCGGACCTTAGCGCCCATCTGGCGGAGGGACGCGAAGGCAAGCCGCGCCTCCGCGCGGAGGGCGAGGTCCACGCCGAGAACGCGCCTCTGGCCGCGGCCGAGCCATTCCTGCGCCGCTTCGAGCCGCAAATCAAGCTCGATGGGCGCTGGAGCGCCAATCTAACGCTGCGCCAGGGCGACGGCCAACCCGGCTCGCCGGATGTGCGCCTGGAAGGCGACGTGTCGCTGCAATCCCTCACACTGAGCGATCCGCTGCTGGGACCGGATACGTTGAAGCTGGCGCGCGTCGAGGCGCCCTGCCGATTGGCCCTGGATGGCAGCCGGTTGTCGGTGGAGAAACTCGACATCCGCACCGACGTCGGCAAGGCGAGCCTGACCGGCACGATGGATCTGGCGAAGGACATGCGCGATCTGCTGCACCAACCCGGCCATCGCCTCGACGCGGAACTCGACCTCGCCCGTCTCGCCGCCCTCGCGCCGAACACGTTGCATCTGTCGAAGGACGCGCAAATCACGTCGGGAACGCTGACGCTGCATCTGCGCAGCTCGATACGCGGCGAGAGTCTGCTCTGGGAGGGCGACCTGCGCACGTCGGACTTGCGCGGCCAGTATCAAGGCCAGCACCTCACCTGGAAGGAGCCGCTCGCCGTCGTCTTCACGGCCCATCAGGAGATCAACGGTTTGCCGGTGTTCGAGCGTTTCCAGTGCGATTCGGACTTCCTGCGCGTGGAGATGTCCGGCTCGGTGGAGGAATGGACGGCGCGCGGCAATTTCAACCTGGGCCGGCTCGGCGAGCACCTGGCCGGTTTCGTCGATCTCGGTTCGCTGCGAGTCAAAGGCGAGGGTTCGATACGGCTGAACGCCCGGCGCGACTCGCGCGGCGGCTACCGTGTGCAAGGCGATGTGCAGATCGCGCAACTGAACCTCGCCGACGGCGCGCGCTCTTATCGGGAGGACAACCTCACGATCCGCCTCGATCTCGTCGGCGATTCGGTGCCGGACGGCACGTACCGGGTGAAGGCAGGCGGTCTGCATCTGCTGGCCGGCAAGGACGGCATCGACCTCGACCTGCTGGAACCGATCGCCGACGTGGTGCTGCTCCGCGCCGCGCGCGCCCGGCTGCGGGTGCATGGCGACCTGACGCGTTGGCACGGCCGGCTCAACAGTCTGACCGGCCTGTTCAATGGCGTCCGCGTCGCCGGGCAAATCGAGTTGGACACTCGGCTGCATTACGAAGCCGAAGCGGTCCTGCTGGAAGACGTCAAACTGACCGGCCACGCCGTCCACGTGCAAGGCTTCGGTCTGAACGTGGACGAGCCGTCGCTGGACTTCACGACCTCGGGGCGCTGGCAACGGGAGCGTGAGACGCTGGAATTACAGCACACGCGCTTGAGTTGTCCCACCGTGACGCTGCAAGCGCCGTCGGCGACGCTCAGCACGGACCGCACGGGCGCCTGGCAGATCACCGCCGGCACGACCGTCCAGGGCGATATCGCTCGGCTGCGCCGCTGTCTGCTGACCACACCGCCGAACACGTCCGAGACGCTGGCTGGGGCGCTGGCCGGCCGTATCGACCTGCGCCCCGATGAGGGACGGCAGGTCGTGCAGCTGGATCTGACCGTGCAGAACCTGGCGTTCGGGCCGCCGGCCGCGCCGGTCTGGCGCGAGCCGCGCGTCCATCTCACGGGGCAGGGCGTCTACGACTTGATGAAAGACTCGTTCCAGGTCGTTCAGCTCCATCTGGAAAGTCCGACGCTGAACGGCGACGCCTCCGGACAGATCGCCGCCCTGAGCAGTGACATGGAGTTGTCACTGGAGGGCAAAATCGGCTACGACCTGGAGAAACTGGAACCGCAGTTGCGGCCTTACTTCGGTTCGAGCGTGAAGCTGGCCGGTCGGGATAGCCGTCCCTTCCACATCGCCGTCGCTTTGGCCGCGCCGGAGGCGAAACCTTTAGAGGTCGCCATCGGCCCATCCGCCCCGACACCCGCCCAACCGGCGCTGCTCGGCAGATTGCACGGCGACGCCGGCCTGAACTGGCAATCCCTGGGCGCGATGGGCTGTCAGATCGGCGCGGCGGAACTGCGTGGACGGCTGGCCGACGGTTGGTTCCGCGCCGCGCCAATCGAGGCGACGCTCAACGAGGGACGTCTGCGTCTGGAACCAAGCGTGCGTCTCGATCCGGGTCCGCTGGAGGTGACGCTGGCGAAGGGCCGCGCGATCGAGCGAGCGCGGCTGACGCCGGCGGCCTGCGCCAGCGCGGTGGGCTATGCCCTCCCCGTCCTGGCGGACGTGGCGCAAGCCGACGGCGAGTTGTCGCTGGATCTGCAAAGCGGCCGCGTCCCGCTGACCGATCCGGCGCGCGGCGACGTGGCCGGCTGGTTGACCATCCACTCCGCCCAGGTCAGTGCCGGCCCGTTGGTGCGCGAACTGAGCGTGCTGCTGAATGGTCCGGCCTCGCTGACCCTGGCAAAAGAGAACGTCGTGCCCTTCCGCATGGTCAACGGCCGCGTCTACCATACAGGGCTGGAATTGCACTTCCCGGAGTTGACGATTCGCACGTCCGGCTCAGTGGGCCTAGACGGCAGTTTGGAGTTGGTGGCGGATATGCCGGTGCCGCCGAAATGGCTCGGTTCCGGCAAGCTCGCCCAGGCCGTCGGCAAACAGACCATCCGCCTGCCCATCGCCGGCACATTGAGCAAACCAAAGCTGGACGAGCGCGCGTTGCGTGAGGCCAGCGCGAAGTTCGCTCGCGATGCGGCGGAGAACGCGATCCGGCAGGAGATGGACGGCAAGCTGAAAAAAGAGGCGGAGAACGGGTTGAAGAAGTTGTTTCGCCGGAAGTGATACATGGTCGCACCAGGCCGCAGCGCCGGCAAGAACATCCGTTGCCCGCGCTGCGGCCTGGTGAGATCGCTTCAACGTTTCTTGTTCCACGCATCGATAATCGGCCGAAACGCCGCAACATGTTCCGGCGTGGTGCCGCAGCAGCCGCCGACCATACTCACCCCCGCCTCCAGCAATACCGGCAGCCGCGCCGCCATCGCCTCCGGCGTGTGGGGATAGATCCAACGCTTGCCTTTTTTCGTGGGCGTTCCCGCGTTCGGCCGGGCGAACAGCGGTAAATCCGTCACGGCGCGATAGCGACGAACGATCTCGATAATGTCGTCCATGTCGATGTCACGGCCGCAGTTGACGCCCAGCGCGGCTACGCCCCAGTGTTTTGCACGCTGCGCGAACCACTCCGGCTTGTGACCGCTCAACGTCACGATCTTGCCTTTCGCGTTGCGCTGATAGGTCATGGAGAGAAGAGCCGGAAATCCCGAGTTCAGCGTTTTCTTGACCACGAAGCGCACGCGTGGGGTCGAATACGTCTCCAGGATAAGGCCGCTAATGGGAGAGTGCCGCGGGAATGCCCCTACTATTTCGCTCAAAAAGTACAAGAAAGGAAATTCGGTCGTGGACGGAGGCGTGACTTCCGGTCCGATGCTTCCCAGTGCGAATCGTTTGGCCGATGTTAGGGCTGCGATTATTTTCTGAGCGGCCTCGATATAAGGTTTAGGGTCATCGGGTTTTTCACTCCGCCGCCAGAGAGCAGGGCGGTTCGCTTGAAACGTGTTCGTCAACAGCACCTCAGCGCCGGCATCGGCGTAGGCTTGATGCACCACGCGAACGCGCTCCGAATTGGTTACGTTCCAGGCTTCGCCACAGTCGTTCTCCGCGAGACCGGCGCGCAATAGTTCCGTGCCCATCGCGCCGTCCATGAGCAGCACGCGGCCCGAATGCAGCGCATCGAGAAAGCGAGACATTTCACGCCCCGTACTTGCCGAGCCGGCCGGCATGGGCCATCGCCAACGGCAGCAGATACATCGCCTGGAACTGGCCCAGACCGCCGCGCAGACATTGCGCCTCGCCAAACTCCGTCACCGCGTCGGTGCGGCACGACTTCGCCGTCAGCACCACCGGCACCGGATGCCAGCTGTGGCTCTTGAGCTTGCTCGGCGTGCTGTGGTCGCCGGTGACGACGAACACGTCCGGGCTCAGCGCCCGTATCTTCGGGATCTCGGCGTCGAAGCGCTCGATCATCTCGACCTTGGCGAGGAAGTTGCCGTCCTCGCCGGTGCTGTCGGTGTACTTGTAGTGCAGGAAAAAGAAATCGTACTTGTCCCACACGCGCTTGAGCGTCTCGACCTGATCGTTGAGCGTCGAGCCGGCGTCCAGCACGTCCATGCCGACCAGACGAGCCAGCCCCTTGTACATCGGATAGACGGCGATGGCGGCGGCGCGCAGGCCGTAGATGTCGCGCATGGTGGCGATCTGGGGATAGCGCGCGAAGCCGCGCAGCGTCACGCCGTTGGTCGGAGCGCGGTCCTTCAGCACCTTGTCCGCCTCGGCCACGAAACGATTGACGGCGTCGGCCGTTTTTTGCGAGGCGGCGTCGGCGCCCTTGGCGGTCAGCGGCGCGTGGCCGGTTTGCTGCGGATCAGTGTCGTTGACCGCGTCGCCCAGCTCGTCGCCGCGGAAGACGGCGACGAAGCGATGTTCGCGCACCGGCTCGATGAATGGCTCGACGCCGGGCACGCGGATCGTTTGCAGGAGCTTGCACATTTCGACGCAGCGCTCGGTCGTCGGCCGGCCGGCGCGGCGGTCGCGGATGAGGCCGTTGCTATCCAAGGTGCAAAAGTTGCCGCGCGTGGCCACGTCGCGCGGGCCGACGTTGAACTGAATGCCGAGCGCCTCCAGAATGCCGCGGCCAATGCGGTAGTGCAGCGGATCGTAACCGAACAGGCCGAGGTGTCCCGGCCCGCTGCCCGGCGTGATGCCCGGCAACACCGGAATGCTAAGGCCGCACACGCCCTCGCGGGCGCAGGCGTCGAGGTTCGGCGTCGAGGCCGTCTCCAATTCGGTTTTGCCGCCCGGCGTCAGGGGTAGACCGCCCAAGCCGTCGGCCACCACAAGAACGATTTTGGATGCGTTGTCTTCGCGCAGTTCGCGGATCAATTCGTGCATGTTCGTGCCCCGGCGTTTCCCGGACCCTTGTTTGTGACCTATAGTATCGTCGAGTGGTTTTGTATCTCCCCGGCGCCTCTCCGTCCTTCCAAACCAGCCCGAAGCGTCAGCGAGGGTCGCCCTCGCGGACGCTTCGGGCTGGTTAACAAGGCGATGAACACATGGAACTGCCCGACGAAGCAGTCACTTACAACTTTCAATCGCTCCTGGCGCCGATGGGCGAGGAGTGGAACGCGGTCGCCGAGTTGCGTGCACGGCACTTCCTTTCCCCCGCACGGCTCAAGGAGCTGACGCCCCGTTTGATGCAGTGCCGAAGCCAGGTGGCCGCTGAGCGCGAAATGCGCAACGTGCCGCCGGAGATGCAGCCGCTCGAAGCCGCCTTCATCGACCTGCCGCAGCAGACCCTCGACAACCATCGTCGCAAGGGCGAAGCCAGCGATCTCGGCCGAGTGCTGACGCTGGCGAATCGGCTGCGCGAGGAGGTCGATCGCGTCGTCATTCTCGCCGCCGGCGGCTCATCGTTGGCCGCTCGCGCTCTCTTCGAGGCGCTGTGCAGCCGCTACCACAACGAACTGCCGCCCGAGACGCGCCTCGGCGTGCCGCGCATTTACTTCGAGGGCGACAACGCCGACAACGACTCCCTGCAGAATTTGCTCGATTTGCTGCAAATCACCTGCGTCGATCCGGAACAGCGCGAGGAGCGCTGGGCGATCGTCGCGATCAGCAAGTCCGGCGCGGAGTTGGAACCCGGCGTCGCCCTGCGCGTCTTCCGCCGTGAGGCGACGGAGTATTATGGGCTGCGCTCGGCCTGGCTGCGCGAACTGTTCGCGGCCGTCACCGGCGGCGAGAGCAAGCTGCGCAAGCTCTTCGCGGCTTACGGCCACGACAATCAGACGATCCTGACGATCCCGGAGCAAGTCGGCGCTCGCTTCGCTGCCTTCTCCGCCGCCGGTCTGCTGCCCGCCGCCGTCATGGGCCTGGACGTGCGCGCCCTGCTCCTGGGCGCGGCCACGATGACCCGGCGCTTCCTCGAAGAGCCGTTCGAGCGCAATCCGGTGCTGCAATACGCCGGCGTCAATTACCTGATGGCCGAGGAGCATCACAAGCCGCTGCGCGTGCTGTCGGTGTGGTCGAAAAAGCTCGAAGCGCTGGGCTGGTGGTACGATCAGCTGGTGGCGCAGGGGTTGGGCAAACATGGGCGCGGCCCGACGCCGTTGACCGTTGTCGGCACGCGCGACCTGCACACGCGCGGCCAACAGCATCAGGAGGGGCCGCGCGACCGCGTCATCAATAATCTCATCGTCAAGAACCCCAAGGCGGTGCCAGTCCTCGTGCAGATGGCCGACCACAACGAGGACGATCTGAACCAGTACAACCGCAAGGGGCTGCCGGACATTCTCAACGCCACGCTGCGCGGGACCAACCAGGCGTACCACGATGTCGCGCGGCCAACGGCGGACCTGGTGCTGCCGGCGCTGTCGGAGCATACGATGGGCCAGCTGATGCAAATGCTGATGCTGGCGACCGTGGTTGAAGGGCGGTTAATGGGCATCAATCCGTATGGGCAATCCGGCGTCGAAGTGTATAAACGACATCGGAAGGAATTGCTGAAGAGTTAGATCAAGTCATGCGAAGACACGTCCGCGTTCGGATCATCGCAAGGATGAAGCGTCATGTCACCAGAAAAACTTCTTGACCGTGTTGAGGATCTCGAGTCCTTCGTGGCTTTCGTGGAAGCGCTCGCCGAGGAACGGCGCCAGGCGGAACGACTGGAAAAAGAGCAGCCAATTCACTATCAACTCGGCGGAGCGCTCGGTTGGCAGAATGGCGACATTGCTTCCTATCTGGAAGCAGCTTTGACGTACTTTGAGGAGAAACGGCCGGCTCCGCACCATGTTGAGTCAGCATGGCGAACCTTCGCAGAGTTTTTGTACTGCGGCAAGATCATCGAATAACCATCATTCATCTGTCGGACGCGTATTTGGTCATTTCCATTCGCAAGGAGGTCGCATGTCGTCTGAAGCGGAAGCGGTGACGCCCGGCGCGGCCGGCCCCTGGCCGGTCCTCGATATGCGCGAGCGGCGCGTGCTGGGCGTTCTCGTCGAGAAGGCCAAAACCACGCCCGATGCGTATCCCCTCAGCGTCAACGCGCTGGTGACCGGCAGCAATCAGAAATCCAATCGCGATCCGATCCTCAACCTGACCGACCTGGAAGTCGAGGACACGCTGACCCGCTGTCAGAAGAAGGGACTGGCCATCAAGATCACCGGCGGCCGGGTCGTGCGCTGGAAGCACAATCTCTACGAAGCGTGGCACGTCGAGAAGGTCGATTTGGCCGTGCTGGGCGAGTTGCTGTTACGTGGTCCGCAGACCGAGGGCGAGCTGCGCGGCCGGGCCAGCCGTATGGAGCCGATCGACGATCTCGATGCACTGCGCACTGTACTGCGTCCGCTGGTGGAACGCAAGCTGGTCGTCTACCTGTCGCCGGAGGAACGCCGCGGCGCCATGCTGACGCACGGCTTCCACGATCCGCACGAACTGGAACGCCTGCGCGCACGCATCGCCGCCGAACCCGCCCTCGAATCGCCGCCCTCCATCGCTCCGTCCGCGCTTCCCTCGCGCGGTGACGAGCGGTTGTCCGAGGTGGAGGCGGGGCTGAGCGCGGCGCGCGACGAGATCGCGGCGCTCAAGCTGACCATCGCCGGCTTGCAGGAGGAATTGCGGCAACTCAAGCAATCACTGGGCGTCTGAGGCGGAGCGTGTTATGGGCTACGACTGCACTTTTCATCTAGTGAATGAGCAGGCGATTCGCGGTGAGTTCGTGCCGAAATTGCTCGGCCGCAGCCAGGAAGAAACGCCGCTCGACAAGGTACACGAGGACGCCGCCGACCTGTGGGCCACCGTCCGCACGGCCCTCCAGAACGGCGTCGATGGCGAGGGCGAAGAGATTGACGACGAGGGCGTGGCGTCGCTGCTGTGTCAGCTGGCCTGCATCTACAGCGCGTGCTCGCTGCCCTATCATTATGAACGAGGGTTGGCCTTTTCTCTTTTCCCCACCCGGGAGATCGAGGCGGAATTTCCGCCGCGCTGGGCGCACTCGCCGGAGCCGCTGTTCGCCGAGGTGGTGCGGCGGTATCCACGGCTAAAAGGCAAGTTCCCGAAGTGGTTCACGGGAAACTCTTCGACCGGCGTGTACGTTCCGGCGGAAAAAGTGAGCGCCGTCCGGCAATGGCTCGAAACACAACTGGAACCGCTGACAAAAGGCGAACGCCGCACCTATCGCGGTCTGCTGGCCATGCTCCGAGCGGCCGAGGACAAGAAGCTCGCCTTCTGGGAGGCGACGGACCTCGCTGTTCCGATCGTGGGGCAGGCGCCCGGCAACCCGGAGTTGATGACCGCAGACTTCTTGCGAAATACACCGGGCGGGGTCGCGCCGGCCGAGAAGGTGACATTGCCCGCGCATGGCGACCGGATCGGCGGCCACGGCGATATTCACGTCCTCAGCGCGGCTGGCCCTGATACGACCGTCCTCGTTGATTTGGGCCACTGGCCGCCGCGGTTTCATGTCCGCCCGCAGGAATTCGCCTGGCGCGCCGACTCCGACCGCGACGGTCGCTGGCTCCTCGTCTCCCGCGTTGGACCCGGCGATCACCTTAATCCGGTTCGCGGCCGCGCGTTCGCCGATTTGCGGCAGAAACCGGAATCGATCTTGCAAGTCGAGGACAACGGAGCCGAGGTGCAGGTGAACGACGGCTTTCTCGTCGGCGGCCGCGTCGTGCTCATCCCGGACACATCCTCGTGCCAGCCGCAAACGGAGTTGAGGGCATGGATGCAGGAAGGCGAAGAGATGCGTCCGGCGCCTGGACTACCTCCGCATCACGTCCGCAGGGGCAAATTCGGCATCGAGTGGATCGTTCGCGGCGTGGCGCGCCTGGCCGGCGGCACGGAAGTGCTGGTATGGCAGGGCGAAGGCTACGAGTGGAACGGCAAGCGATTTCAGCAGACTTTCCCGCTCGGCCTGACCGATCCTTACGACGAGTTGAGCCCTGTCCCAGTCGGCGAGGACGGTTTCTTCTTCATCTCGGCACGGAAACTCTTCGAGGTCCATCGCGGCCAGAAGCCCCTCCGGCACGGGCCGAAGTGGGAGAACGTCATGGCGGCCCTGCCCGGACCCGACGATAGTCTGTTGCTCAAGGAAGGCGGCAACCCGGACGGCGACATCGGCAGGCTGTATTTCCCGACCGACAAAACTTTCATCCACATCGAGCCGGAACTGCTCGGCGATCAGGATCTGTACGATTTCCTGGGTTGGAGCCAGGGGGCGAATCGCATCGTCGCCTCGGACGGCTACAACCTCTACGCCGTTCCGGTCGAGACGATATTGGCCCTGCCACGATGCAATGCACGCACCGGCAAGGAAGTGAAGGCATGATTTCCCGCTAGCCCACCGCGCCAGCAAGAATGTCCCGTGCCGTCGCGGCGGACAGGTCAAAAGATTAATTGGGCGGCAGAGGGCAGCAACCGGGACCGCACGGCGGCAGGTTCGGATTGCAGTTCATCGGCAGCGACTCGCCCTCGACGCGCGGCCGGGCCGGTACGCTAAATTGACGCTCCAGCTGGCGGCTGTGGCATTCGGGACATTCGACCTGCTCACCCTTGAAAACCAGCGTCTCGAAGGCGTGTTCGCAATCCCGACAGGTGTACTCGTACAGAGGCACGGATGCTCTCCTCCGTTTACGTGCGGCGGCGGCGGATGGCCTCGCTGGCTCGGACCAACAATTCCAGCTCGCTGTCGGTGAGGTTCTCCTTGCCGACGCGCGAGATCTTTTCCAGGATGGCGTCCATCTTGGCCTCCAGGTGCTCGTCATCAAGACCGGAGAAGGCCGCCGCGGCGACCGAGGACTGCGTGCCTTCTTCGGGGTGATGGACGGACAACGGCGAAACCGAGGGAGGACGGCGCTTCGGCGACTTCCACTTCGACCGCGCCTCCTCGTCCAGGTGAACGCGCAGGCGTGGACCGAACAGCCGGCGCCGCCACGGACCCAAGTGCGGCACCCAATCGAGTAGCCGAACGTGCAGCTGGTAGTAAGCGCCGCCGAAGATGGCCCCGCCGAGATGAGCGGCCACCGCCGTGCCGCTTTGGCCCCGATTGAGGAAAACGTAGGCATCGCCGGCCAGGAAGATGATGAGGAACAGCCAGATCGGCACCGGCAGAATGAAAAACAGCAATATCGTCCGTCGCGGATAGTGGAAGGCGCACAGCGTCAGCACGGCGAGCACCCCGCCCGAAGCGCCCAGGCACGGGGCCGTCGTCGTCGGCATCCACGCCAGCGAACTGAGGAAGAAGGCCACGCCGCTGGCCAACGAGGCGGTCAGGTAAAACGTCAAAAACTCGCGCGGCCCGTACAGATCCTCGACATCGCTGCCGAACCACCACAAAAACAGCATGTTGAAGAGGATGTGCATGATCCCGTTGGGATCGTGCAGGAACGAGTAGGTCAGCAGGCGCCAGACCTGCCCGTGCATCACCCCATCGACCGTCAGCGCCAGAGCGTCGGTGAACCAGCCCAGGCTCGGCTCCAGCGGGTCGTTGGGATTGGTCAGGATCTGCACGATGAAAACGGCGACGTTGATGCCGACCAGCCATTTGCAGGCGCGGCCGCGCTCGACGAAAGATCCCAGGAAACTCGGCCCTTCACGGCGGACATAGTCGCGGTCGTAAATCCCCATGGCATCCCTCCGCCGTCCCGTGCAATCAGCACGAACGGCAGCTCTCTCCCAGCCGGCAATCTCAACGGCGCAACATCACGCCCTTTCGGCGCGCAAGAGACGCTGTAAATCTTTTACCACATTCACGCCGGAAGAGGAAAGCCCCGCCTGAGGAAAAGAAGACACCTTCCGTGATTCAAGTGGGGAGGGACCGCGAATTGGCGTCGGAGCCCGCAGCGTAAGCGAGGGAAGAGAACTGCCCTCGCTTACGCTGCGGGCTCCGATGGGGTTTGTCAGCCCGTCTTACTTGCTGGCGTCCTTGCGCGTGTCCGTGTCCTTGTCCTTTTTCGACAGGTTGCGGGCCGATTCCAGGTGTTTCTTGAGGGACGGCAGCGTCTTGCCGGCCCACTCCTTCACCGTGTCGTTTTTACCGTTCTTGGATTCGTCCTCGAAGAGCTTGACGGCCTCTTCGTGGTCCTTCACCAAGCCGTCCAAGTAGGCGCGATCGAACTCCGCGCCATCCATCTTGGACAGTTTCTCGAATAGCTTCTGATGCTTGTCGTCCATCGTCTTGGCCAGGGGGATCTGCTGGCGGTTGGCCATGTCCAGCAGTTGGCGGTTGGCCTGGGTGTGATCCGCGACCACGCGCTGGGCGAACTCGCGCACGGCGGGGTTGCGGGTCCGCGTCGCCGCCAGATGACTGAGGTTCACTTCGGCCAAGCCGCACGCCGACGCCTTCTTGACGAACTCGTGGCCGGCCTTCTCCTTGCCCTCTTTTTTGTCCTCCGCCGCTGTGGACAGTCCAGCCAACCAGCCCAGACAGCCCAACATCGCCAAACCAACAAACATCTTCATTCGGCTCATAAAAACCTGCCTTTCTTCGTGACCTCTCCGCGCCTCGACCCTGCCGAGTACGCGCGCTCTCCGGGAACGCGCACCGGCACCCCGCCGGCCTCGATTGGGGGCGGCTGTAGATGCTCCCGCATCGCGGCGCGCCGCTTCACGGCCGCCGGCGTGGGATTTTCTTTCTCTCCGCAGCCGGCGTGCCGAAAGTGGCAGCGTCGCGGACGCGGGCGCGCCAGGCGCGAAACCACGCCGAGACGGCCTCCGCCAATTCCACGTCCGGCAAGTCCGTCTCGGTAGTCCCGGAGCCAAAGAGAATGTCCGCGAGCGATTTGACATCCGCCTCCGCCATGCGCTTCCCTCCTGGAGCCTTTCGCTCCTTGCGCCCGTCTCAGCTTGTGCGGAAAACCAGGTGTGATCGTTTCGGCCTCTGACGTTGAAGGAAAAATCGCGAGTCAGCCTTGGCGAAACGTGCGGGCGGATGGTGCAACCGCGATGCCGCGAGAAGCTGAATCCGTTCGCATGGATGGACGCGGTTGCCGTTGTTGTTTTTCTCCTCATTTCAAGGGTTTGTCATTCCAAGATGGATGGGGTTGAGCAATGCCGGCGCTGGCGTGAGGAAGGAGATTGCTGTGCATGGGGAACCGAATTGCACAGAGAGGTGCAAAGCGGGACCGCTTCTTCCGCCGGTTTCGGCCGCTCCGCGTGCCGTCTTCCTTCTTGTGACGCCGTCGGCGAAGTGCTATGATTCAACTCCTGCCGGGCGAATGCTTGGAGCCTGCGGTTTACGAAAAGGACTATCTCATGGCGGCCACCAAAACCATCCTTATTGTGGACGACGACGTCGAGTTGAGCGACGGCCTGCGCGTCGTGCTGGAACGGCAGGGCTTTCGCGTCATCCAAGCCCGCGACGGCCAGCAGGGCAAGCAGATGGTGTACCAGCAGCGGCCGGACCTCGTCATCCTCGACATGATGATGCCGCGCATGGGCGGCTATCCCGTGCTCGAACACTTCAAGGGCAAAGCCGACGCGCCGCCGATCATCATGATAACGGCCAACGAGGGCAGCCGGCACAAGGCCTACGCCGAGTACCTCGGCGTCATCGACTACATTCGCAAACCGTTCGCCATGGAGCGCCTGCTGGAAGCCGTCGAGCGCGGTCTGAAGGGCGAGCAACCTCCCGAGCAGGACAGCGCCCCGGCCAAGGGCGACAAAGAGTGAGCGCTCCCCCCTCACCCCCAACCCCTCTCCCCCCGCAGGAAGGAGAGGGGAGCAAGATTTCCCAGGCAGCCAGCGTTCTGCTGGCGCGTGAGCGGGGATCGCCGGAGGTTTTCGTCGTCGCCCGCGCCGCCGCCCTGCGCTTTCTGGGCGGCTTCCTCGCCTTCCCCGGAGGAAAGGTCCACGGCGACGATCGCGAACTCGCTCGCGCCACCCCGGGCTTGACCGCTCAGCACGTCGCCGCCGTCCGCGAACTGTTTGAAGAGATCGGCGTCCTGCTCGCCCACGACGATGCCGGCGCCTTTCCAACCGCCGAAGAGTTGGCCCCCCTCCGCCGCGAGTTGATGGCCGAGCAGATGACGTTCAACGATCTGCTGGCCGAGCGTCGGCTCCATCTGCGTCCCGACGATCTGACCGTCGCCGGCTCGCTCGTCACACCGCCGTTCTCCACGTACCGCTTCGATACGGCTTTTTTCGTCGCCGTGCTTCCGCCGGGGCAGACGGCCGAGGTTTGGCCGGGTGAGTTGACCGAAGGCGCCTGGCTCAGCGCGGAGCGCGTGCTGGCCGAATGGGACGCCGGTGACAAGCTGGTGTCACCGCCGACCGTCGTCCTGCTGCAAGCGATCCACGGCCGCCCCGTCGAGAAACTGCCCGAGCGAGTTCGTCCCCTGCTCCACGAGTTAACGGCGGGAGCGATCCATCCGATTTGGTTCAGTCCCGCCGTGCAGATGGTTCCGCTGTTCGCGCAGGGACTGCCGCCCAGCACCCACACCAACGCCTATCTCGTCGGCGCCGACCCCGCGTATCTGTTCGATCCCGGTGCGACGGACCCCATTGAGCAGGGACGGCTGTTCGCGCTGCTGGACGGCCGGCTAACCGAAGGGATGCGTCTGCGCGGCGTGGTGCTGACGCATCATCACTCCGATCACATCGGCGCGGCCAATGCGTGCGCCCAGCGCTACCATGTGCCGATCCTCGCGCATCCCCTGACGGCACAGGCGCTGCGCGGCCGCGTCGAGGTGACGCGGCATCTCAACGACGGCGACCAGCTCGACCTGGGACCGGCGCCGGACGGCAACGGCCGCTGGCACTTGCAGGCGATCCACACGCCCGGACACGCGCCCGGCCATCTCTGCTTTCACGAGTCGCGCTACCGCCTGCTGTTCGTCGGCGACATGATTTCGACGCTCTCGTCGGTGCTGATTCCACCGCCGCCGGATGGCGACTTGGCCGTCTACCTCGATTCACTACGGCGCTTGCAGACGTTTCCGGCGCGTTTGCTGCTGCCGGCGCACGGCTCGCCGAGCGCGCGGCCGGCGTTCGTTCTCGAACAGGCGCTGGCTCATCGTCAGGAGCGCGAGGAGCAACTGCTGCAAGCCCTGGAAACTAGTCCGCGAACCGTGACGGAGTTGGTGATGGATCTGTATCGTGGTCTGCCGGCGCCGCTGATACGCTTCGCCGAGATGCAAGTGCGGGCGGGACTGCACAAGCTCCAACGTGAAGGACGCGCCTCCGCCGCCGGCGATTCCTGGCGGCGAAATCCTATTTGAAAAGCCCATCGGCCTCTTGACGCACGCTTCTCGGCCACGGTACTATATCGTCATGCGATATATCGTTCCTCGATATTTATGAGGAGGACACGCATGGCGACGCTCGATACGGGGCGGCAAACACCGCTCAGCCCGCCGGAGTTTCAAATTTTGCTGGCGCTGGCCGACGGCGAGAAACACGGCTACGCGATCATGCAGGAGGTCGGCACCCGCACCGAAGGCCGGACACGCTTGGGACCAGGCACACTGTACGGCGCCATCAAGCGCATGCTTCGCGATGCCTTGATCGAGGAAGCGGAGGAACGCCCGGACCCGAAGCTGGACGATCAGCGGCGGCGTTACTATCGCCTCACCGACGCCGGCCGTCGCCTCGCCGTCGCCGAAGCCGAGCGCTTGGCCGAACTGGTCCGCGCCTCGCACGCCAAACGACTGCTGACCGGACGCATCATCCTCGGCCGAGTGGGAGGGTGAGCCATGTCGCTTATTTCCCAACTGATTGTCGTATCGGCGTTCGTCTACGCGCTCGTCGTCCTCGTCGTTGTTTTCGCCAAGCGGTCCCCCTTGGTGACGTGGTCGTTGTGGCTCTATCGGCTGCTCCTTGCCGCGTATCCCACCTCCTTCCGCGAGGAGTACGGCCCCGAGATGCTCCAGGTGTTCCGCGATACGGCCCGCGCGGAACATCGACGGCGCGGCTTGTGGGGCTTGCTGATGGTTTGGCTGCGGACGCTGGCGGACTTCAGTGTCAGCGTTGTTCGCCAACACCGCGAGCAAGCGGCGGCGGCCCCTGCGAGCAGCGAAGCCGTCTTGCTGCGCGATCTGTGGCAACAATGGCGTCAGTTCGGCACCGTCGCCTTGTCCGCGACCACCTTCTCGGCCTGGTACGGCCTGCACCTGCTTCGCCTTTTTTTGCAGCGCGCCGTCCTCGTTTGGGCGACGCTGACGGCCATCGCATTCGGGTCATGGATTTGGAGCTTCTGTGATGGGATTCACGTTTGGCGCGGCAGGGCGACAAGGGTTGAGATGGGAAGAGGACTTGTGGGGATCTTGCACGTTGACAAGGAGGGAGAACCGATCAGCGACGAGCAGTGGCTGAGGGACCGCGAGGCGTGGAAGGAAAACAATCCGGCCCTCTACGAGCATCTTGTGGAGTGTCTCCACACACGTCCCAAGCCGTGGGAGATCCGCTTTATCTCCGGCATTCCAGGGGCGGCGGTTCTCCAGTTCAAAGCCGATCGGAAGACGCCCGCCATCGTTCAACCTTACAAGGAATGGCAACTGGTCTTTCCGTTTTTTCCTCTACCGCTGCTGCTCTTGTTGGGGACCATTCTCGCTTATTGCCGAAGACATACGGTTTCCGGGCCGGCGATGCAATCGGCGTAAGAATTTGACACGCCTTCCGCGTGAGCATCCCAAGGCCAAGGAAGTGGAGCCGAAGAAAGACAAGTAAGCGAAGGGAAACTTATCAACACGAAACGCCAGCGAGGGCCGAGCCGCCGCTCAAACGGACGGCTTCGCAGATGCTTCCAAGCGGCGAAGCCGGTCCTGTCCCTCGGCACGCACCAGCGCGACATGCTGGCGCCAATGGTATACGTCGCGCTGGAGGTGGGCCGGCAGCTTCCGCGACAGCGACGCCAGATCGAAGCGCAAGCCATCCAGCGATTCCAGATACTGGCGCAGTTTCGCCGGCTCCTCGCAGTGATTGATACTGTCCTCCACCTCGCCTAGCGCCGCGTAGTGGCGCTTGAGGATGCGATTGATGCGAAACGAGTACAGCCACGGCAGGGTCTTCCAGAACGGCAGCAGCAGCGAGAGCAACGGCAACAGCAGCAACTGCGCTTGCCACACGCGCCGCACGGCCCAGTAAGGCAACAGCCGTGCGACGACCGACTCGCCCGACTTCATGAACTTCTCGGCCGCGACGTGCGGCGGCAGTTCCACTCCCTCCAGCGAGGGAAACTGTCCCGGATCGTCCAGCAGATTGCCGTTTAAATGGATGTCCTGCGCCGCCATGAGCAATTGCTCGACAACGCGCGGATGCAGGTTCTCTCGCGCCACCAGCACCGTCCGCGGCGCCAACAGGGCTGTGTCCTCCCGCGGCCGATCGTCGCCGGGATCCAGCGTGCCGCGCGGCAAGGTGATCGGCCGCAGATAGCGATAGCGCCGGGCCAGGGCGGCCTGGTGGTCGCGCAAGCTCGCAAGCCGGATTCCCGGCGCGCGCAGAAGCTCCCGTACCACCGGCGCGTCGCCGGAACACACCAGCAACGCGGCGTCCGCCTCCCCCTGCGCCAGCGCCTCGCTCTCCTGACCCATCGACAGGTTGAGGAACATCGTGTTGGACTCCGTGATGCCGTACTCCTTCAGCAGCAACCGGCCCAGCGCGTCGGTGCCGCTGATCGGCGGACCGAGAATGACCTTGCGTCCCTGAAGATCCCTCAGCGAGACCACCGGCTTCGCCCACCGATCCGAGCGATAGAAGATCCACAGCGGTTCCGAACCGACGGCGGCCAGGGTGCATAGATCGTCTAGCCCGTCCAGCGACTGGATCGTCCCCGTCTGGACGAACGCCACATCCGCCTGATGGTTCGATACCATCTGCAGGTTGTCGATCGAGCCGCCCGAGGAACGCAGCTGGACCTTCAGGCCCATCCGTTCGAGACGTGTCTTGTACTGCTGGCCGAGGACCGCGAAGCCGCCGTCGGGATCTCCCGTCGCCAGGATGATCGCGCGCGGCGGCGGTGAACCGAGGAGCCAGACGCTCAGGCCAAGGGAGAGGACGAACAGCACAGCTGCCGCCCAGAACATCCGCCTTCTTATCCAGGGCTTGCGTGGCCCGTTCATGGCGAGCCTCCTGCGCGGCGAGGAACGGCAATTTCCACCACTTATTTCGCCGGCTGTGAGGATCAATTTACCGAATCTCGATCCCGGCCAGCGCAATACGGCGGAGGGAGTGGTGTTGAAAATGGGAGAAGCCCCTGCTTGACCGACAGTCGAGCAGGGGCTTGGGGATAGATCCAACGGAAACGACGTGCGGATTACCGGCTCGCGGTCAGCGCCGGCAGATCCTTGAACTCGACCGTTACCAGTTTGCCGGCCTCAACCAGCACATGCTGGGTGGCGACGCGCTTCTTGCCGTCGCGGACGACCTCGGCCTTGAGGTCGTAGAAGTAGCTCTTCCCGGCCGGCAGCTCCGGCGTGTTGAAGCTCCGCGTGTCGGAAGTCAGCGGGCACAACACGTCATCGACGTACAGCCGGGCGTCGGCGGGAAGTTTGACGGTCACCCTCGCCGTGTCCTTGCCCTCCGTCGTCAGCTTCGTGAAGTCCGCCTCGATGGTGTTGCCGGCCCGTACCTGAATCTGCTTGGTGTAGGAAACGGGCTTTCCGTCACGGACGAGCTCAGCCTTGAAGGTGTAGGTGTAGGCGTATCCCGTCTCCAGTGCCGGCGTGCGGAAGGTCTGCTCGGCCGCCGTGCGCTGAATGTTCTGGCCCTCGACCGACAGACGCGCATCCACCGGCGCCTTGAGGACCACGGCCGCCGCGTTGCCGAGATCGGATCTCTTCGGCGCGGCCGGCAGGACCGGCGCCGCCTGCGCGGCCGGCGCTGCTGCCGCGACCGGCGCTGCTGCCGCAACCGGCGCTACCGCGACGCCACCATAGCAACCGTAGCACCCGTAGCAACCGCCCCAGCAACCGTAGCATCCGTAGCAACCGCCCCAACACCCATAGCAACCGCCACAGCATCCGTAGCATCCGCCCCAACAACCGTAGCAGCCGCCGCAGCAGCCCCAGCAGCCGCCACAGCAACCAAAACAACCGCCGCAGCAGCCCCAACAGCCGCCACAACAGCCGTGACAGCCGTGGCAACCGTGGCAACCCCAGTTCACCGGCTCGACGGCACCCGTCGTCAGCACGGTGGCGAGAATAATACTGTACATGCCCTGAACCTCCTCACTGAAAGAACCACCCCGGCCTCTTCCACCATTCGGAGAGGCAAGTTGCGTTGTTCAGGTAAAATGAACAGCGCCTGAATAGACGATAAGGAGCGGATACGCCGCCGTCAAAGGTAATCTGGGATATTTCGGCATAATGCACAATTTTTGACGGTATACTCGGCGCAAACGGACCGAGAGGGGTTTGCCGGCGGCGAAAGTTGAGTTTTGTGGCCGCAAACGACGGGCCGAAGGAGCAATTTTTTCTCCACTCGCTTGACGGCGAGCGAGGAAGTATAATCCGAAAATTGCCGGCGAGGGGGCTTACGACCTCCACACGCCTGAATCGCTCCGTCCTCCGGAGGAATCGCGAGATCATGTCACGCCGTAACCTCTACTGGTTGCTGGGCATCGTCACCGTATCGCTGTTTGGGTTCACCGTCTCCTACAGCGCCCCCACGCGCGAGAAGGACAAGGATTACGAGTTGGTGCGGCTCGTGGTGGACGTGCTGCACGAGGTCCGTCAGCGCTACGTCACCGATATCGACTCGGACCGCGAGCGCAAGCTCGTCGAGGACATGATTAACGGCGGGCTGGAACGGCTCGATCCGCACTCGGCGTACATTCCGCCGCGCGAGTACAAGCAGTTCGAGAAACAGAGCGAAGGCAAGTTCGGCGGTGTCGGCATCCAGGTCGGCTTCGACCGTCAGAACCGCGGCCAGCTGACTGTCATCAGTCCCATGCCCGGCACGCCCGCCTACGAGGCCGGCGTCCTGGCCGGCGACCTCATCGTTAAGATCGACGGCAAATCGACAGAAAACATGCGCATGAGCGAGGCCGTCGATATGATCCAGGGCGATCCCGGCCAAAAGGTAACGCTGACCGTTCTGCACGAGGGCAGCAAGGATCCGAAGGACATCGCCATCACGCGGGCCATCATCATGGTGCCCAGCGTGCTCGGCGATCGCCGCAAGGCCGACGATCCCAAGGCCTGGGACTTCCTGCTCGATAAAGACAGCAAGATCGG
>DATBGU010000126.1:0-5010 GCA_036557825.1 Gemmataceae bacterium | reverse complement strand
CCGGCGGCGAGGCGAAGTGCGAAGACAGCGAGCATGGCATCACCGCGGGCCGTAGATCAGCGCCATCAACTCGTTGCGCGTCGCCTGGTTCTCGCGGAACGTGCCGCGCATGGCGCTGGTGGTGCAGACGCTGCTGGGCTTGCGCACACCGCGCACGGTCATGCAGGAGTGCGTCGCTTCCAGGATGACGCCGACGCCGCGCGGCTTGAGTTCCTCCATCAGCAGGTCGGCCAGTTCCTCAGTCATGCGCTCCTGGACCTGCGGCCGATGGGCCAGCGCCTCGACGACGCGCGGCAGCTTGCTCAGGCCGACGATCTTGCCCGCCGGCAGGTACGCGATGTGGGCCTTGCCCAGAAAGGGCAGCAAGTGATGCTCGCATGTCGATGCGAACTCGATGTCGCGCACCAGCACCATCTCGTCGTATTTTTGGGTGAACGTCCTGCGGAGCAGTTGCCGGGGTTCGGTGTGCAGGCCGGCGAAGAGTTCGCCGTACATGCGGCCGACGCGCGCCGGCGTTTCCCGCAAGCCCTCGCGATCGGGATCTTCGCCGACGGCCAGGAGGATCTCGCGGACCGCCGCCTCGATGCGCGCATGATCGACCCCGTTGGCCGCCGCGCCGTTGGACGCGGTCGAGCTGGATCGTCGAGATCGAGAGGCGGAATCCGGCATACGCGATGCTCCTCACAAACGAGAGCCAGGCCCGCGAACGACTCCCTCGCCGATCCGCGGGCCTCTTCTTTTATTTGTAGACCGTTCGTCGAAACAATCAAGGAACGGGAAGCGTCCGCGCAGCCCGCCTCTTACTTCGTCTTGCGGCAATCCGGCGAATGCGTTACACCGTGCCCGATAGTTCCGCCTCCGCGACTTTCCGGTGGGGAATGGATGCCTCTATTCTTGCCGTTCGGCCAACCTTCCATGTACAAACGATCGTCCTTGCTCGCGAGAGGATGCTGTTGCTCTCTTCTGCTCTTATTCGGTTGCGAGGCGCCCCTCGGCAGCGCTCCGGCGCAGCCGGCGACGACCGCATCCAAGCCGGCCAGCGCGGCGCCGAGGCAGAAGCCAAAGGAAATCCCCCTCGCCGACCGGCTTCGCTCGCCGTTGGAGGAAGATCGTCCCGTGGCGGACAAGCTCCGCTCGCCGCGCGAAACACTCAAAACGCTCTATTTCGCCGTGCTCACCTACGACCTGTTTCCGCGCATGATCGAAGACGCGATCGCCTGCCTCGATCTCGACGGCCTGCAACCGCGTCCCGCTGCTGAAGACGCGGCGATTCTGGCCCTGGACCTGGAATACATCCTGCAAAGCGTGGCCCTGCCGCTGAGCGGCGTTCCCGACCGGGAGGCGAAAGGGTCTGTCGTGCTGCACGACGCCGACGGATTCAAGCTCGTCCTCTCGCAGGGCAAAGACGGAGGATGGCGATTCGATGCTGACACGCTTGGCCGGCTGCCGGACATGCTCCGCGCCGCCCGCGAGCGCCGCAAGAAACGAAGCGTGGACCTGACCGTCCTGCGCGAAGGCTTCACGGACCCACGCGCGACGATGCGTCAGTTCATCTCCGACGCGGCTCGCAACGATTTCTACGCGGCGGCGCGTGCCCTCGATTTGACTTCGCTCAGCAACGAGCAGCGCCGCCGGGAAGGGCCGGTGCTGGCCCAGCAACTCGCCTTCGTGCTGCAACACCGCGGCTTCCTGTTTCGGCAGGAGGTGCCGCAGCAGCCCGACGGACCCACCTACACCTGGCACGCCGACAAAAACGGCCGCATCGCCGTCGAGCGTCTGCGGCAGCCGGACGGCAAGGACGCCTGGCTGTTCAATCGCCAGACGGTGCGCAACATTCCCCGCATGTACGACGCCGCGCAGTCCGCCGAACCCGATGCTCGCTACGTTCGCCTGGGGTTGGTCATCCCCGCCGTGCAGGGCAAGGGCAACGCGGCCGTGCAGAAACGGCCGGAAGACGTTCCCGCCCATCTCGGCTCGCCGCGCGCGCTGCTGCAAGGCTTTTTCCGCACCATGGACAACGCCGACGCCAGCGACGCCCGGCTGGCCGATGCTCTGGAATATCTGGATTTGGCGAACGTCCCGCTCGCCGACCGCGCCGTGCTGGGCGGCAAGCTCGCCGTCAAGTTGGAAGCGGTCCTCCGCCGCCTGACGCTCGACCTCCGCGCCATGCCCGACGACTGGAACGCCCCCTCCCAGATCCTCGGCGAAGGGCAGGGCGTCCGCGTCGAGATCGTGCGCCAGCGCGACGGCTGCTGGTGCTTCAGCGAGGCCACGGTCGCCCGCATCCCGGAGATGTTCGACAACCTTTCCGGCAAGGCCCGACCGGAGCAAGGACGCGGCTCGCAATACGACAGCGCCCGCGATACGATCGTCACCTTCCAGTCCGCGGCTCGGCACCGGAACTTCACGCAGGCCGCCGCGTGTCTGAACCTCAACGACCTCCCCGCCAGCGCCCACGATGAGTTGGGGCCCGTCCTCGCGTTCAAGCTCCAGTACGCCCTGGAGCGCCTCGGCCGAATCTACATCCAGGAGATCCCCGACAAGCCGGAGGGGCCGCGCTATGCCGTCTATCGCGGCGACCTGGGGCGCGTCGTTCTGGATCGGCGAATGGAGGAGCCGGACAAGGGACGCTGGCAGTTCACGCCCGAAACCGTGCAGAACATTGAACCGATGTTCCGCGCCTTGCTGGGCCGTTCGTCCATCGAGGGCGGAGAGGAGGGGGTGGAACTGCTGGCCGTGCCGCGCTTCTGGGAGACCCCAGGCGCCTGGCTGCGCCTGCGCTTGCCCGATTGGCTGCAAGCGTCGATAGGGCCGCTGGACCTTTATCAGTGGCTCGGCGTGGTGCTGGCCGTCCTCGCCAGCTGGGCGGGCGCCCGTCTGACGATGGCCGCCGTCACGCGTCTATTCGCCTGGGTGCTGCGCCGCTGCGGCTCGTCGCTGTCAACCAGTTTCGTGGTCTCGACACTACGACCGCTCACCGCCCTGACCGCCGCCTGGACGTTCTTCCTGCTCTTGGAGTGGTTGGACCTGAGCCTCGCCGTCGGCGGACCCGTGTTCGCCGCCGAGAAATTTCTCGTGACCGGCTTGATCGGCTGGCTGGGGCTGCGGTTGATGGATCTGTCAATGGCCATCTACACCAATACCGAACTGCTCCGGCCGCATCGCAGCCTCAGCGACATGATTGTTCCCGTGTCGATGCGTCTGGGCAAGGCCGCCGTACTGCTGATCGTGGCCACGTACATGATCTATCAGGTCGGCGAGTTCGACCTGCTGGGCCGCTTTCTGACCGGCCTGGGCGTCGCCGGCCTGGCGGCGTCGCTGTCGGCGCAGGACGCTCTGAAGAACTACTTCGGCACGCTGCTGTTGATCGGCGAGCGCGCCTTCAAAATCGGCGACCGCATCAACGTCGGCGGCAAGGAAGGCGTCGTCGAGCAGGTTGGCTTTCGTTCCACGCGGCTGCGCACCGCCGACGATTCGCTGCTGACGATCCCCAACGCGGTCATCGCCGCCTCGCCGATCGACAACATGGGCCTGCGCGTGCATCACCGGTTCAGTCTCACCGTGGTGATGAACCCCGACGCTCCGCTGCAACGATTGTTGGACCTGCGCGAACGACTGCACAGTTGGCTGAGCGAGCAAGACGTCGTGGTGCGTGAGAAAGTGGATGCTCGCATTCAGCAGGTGGCCGACCTCGGCATCGGCCTGAGCCTGAGTTTGTTCCTGTCCACCACCAACCCGGCCGATGAAACCGCCTTTCGTGAATCCATCAGCGGCGAGATCCTGCGCCTAACCGAAATGCTCGGCGTCGGTATCACTCCCTCCGACCGCGAAGCGCTGCTGAAGAACGTCCGTGCTTCCCGCGAGGGAGAGCAAGCGCAGGCGGCTTGACAACGACTCGCGTTCATCCTCGTCGCGCCGCACATCATTTTTGTGATCGCTTGGGTTCGAGGTGAGGTTTGAGCAACTCCGTCCACAATGCGTACCCCTTCTCGTTCAGGTGCAGACCATCGTCTCGAAACAACTCCGGACGCGGTTTGCCGTCTTTTCCGAGCATCGGCGCGACGATATCGAGGTAGACCAGCCCATCGCTTTTCTTGCATTCCGCTTCGATCAAGGCATTCGCTTTGCGAATCTTGTCGATCAGTTGCCAGCGGAGAATGCTCGGTTTGATGGCGATATAGACGATCCGAATTTTCGGCCATTTCTTGTGGACCGTGCGCTCGAAAGCCTGGAAGTCGTCATGCACCCGCTCCGGCGACTTGCCGGCGGCGATGTCGTTGTCCCCGGCGTAGAGGACGATCACGCGCGGATCGTAGGGCAGGACGATGCGCGGGGCGAAATGCACCACGTCGGCGAGCTGCGAGCCGCCGAAGCCGCGATTGATAACTTCCATTCCCGCGAAGGACTTCGGCAGATCCCACAAGCGAATGCTGGAACTGCCGACAAAAAGGACGGCGTTCTTGGGCGGCGGTTTGTCTCGATCGCGCCGCTCGAAGGCGGCGATGTCCTTTTCCCAGCGTGAGAAGTCCGCTTTCTCCTCGGCGCGGCCCATCGGACTGACGTGGCCGGACGCCGCGAGGACAAGGGTGATCGGGAGGAAGGCGATGCACTTTACGGGCCGGCTGCGATTCATAGCTCGACTCCCCAGGGTTGTGGCGTTCGGACTCCCATCGTTCTATGAGTTGGCGGACAACCCGCGTCGGAGCCGGTAGCCTAAGCAACGGAAAGGCATTCGTCGCTTACGCTTCCGGCTCCAACTCCGTTCGCTTTTCTCGAGACTTTCTCTGAGGAAACTTGTGGGGTCCGCCGGAGGGCGCGGTTATGTCTGCGGAGTCGGAACGGAACCGGTCAGTCCGTCAGTCCGCCAGTCGGCTTTGTTGCCCGGCCTCGTTTTGTTGCACGGCCTCGCCAGCTTGTTGCACAACCTCGTTCGCGCAATAACAGGGGCGGCTGTACAAGGATCGAATCCTTGCACAGCCGCCCCTGTTATTCTTTTCGTCTGGAGTAGCC
>DATBGU010000125.1:0-10355 GCA_036557825.1 Gemmataceae bacterium | reverse complement strand
AGTCCAGTACCAGTTTGACCCCGTTGGCGTAGCGGGCCGTCACCTTGGTGGCCGATGGCTCGTACTCCACCGGCATCGTGTCATCGGCTTTGTTGGCCCACTGGCAGAGATCCACGGTGTGGGCGCCCCAGTCCAAGAGCCGAGCCCCCGAGTCGAAGTCCCAGTAGCCGCGCCAGCTTCCCTGCACGTAGGCCTTGTTGTACGGCCGCCAAGGGGCCGGCCCCAGCCACCGATCCCAGTCCACCACGTCGCGCGGCGGGGTCGGCTCCGCCGGCAGCCAGGATGTCTGCACCTGCGGCGTGTACACCGAAGCGTACAGCGTGTGCAGCTTGCCGAGCTTGCCATTGTGAGCCAGCCGAACGGCCGCCTGGAAGTTCGCCACGCTGCGCCGTTGCGTGCCGGCCTGGAACACCCGCTTCGTCTTGCGGATCGTGTCATCGAGGGCTTGGCACCAGGCGATGGTAAGGCCGCACGGCTTTTCGCTGTAAACGTCCTTGCCCGCCCGCGCCGCCAGGATCGACGCGGGGGCATGCCAACGGTCGCCAGTGGCGATTAGCACCGCATCAATGTCGCGCCGCGCCAGCAACTCATGGAAGTCTCGATAGACGACGCAGTCCTTGGTTTTGTAATGCTCGTCCACGAGTTTCTTGCCCGCCTCGCGCCGGCTCGCTTGCACGTCGCAGACGGCCAGGCACTGCACGTCGGCTTGCTTGAGTATGGCCTGGAGGTCGTAGGTACAGCGCGGGCCGAAACCGATCACACCCAATGTGATGCGCTCGGACGGGGCCGTTTTTCCGTCTCGGCCGAGCGCGGCCGCCGGCGCAAACCACGGCGCCGCCAACACCGCCCCGGCCGAACGCCTTAGCAGATCCCGCCGCGTCAGACTGCCGCTCGCCTTCATGATCGATTCCTCCCGCACCTCAAGAGTCCACTATTGCTCGGCCGAACTTTCCCAGATGGGCGCTCGGCGAGCCTTGGCTGCCACCTCAGCGGTCGAGTTTATTCCTGCGATGAAATGGTTGCAAAGAATTTCCCCCAAGAACGCCGCCGATACAATGACACGCACCCTCGTCCGGTTACATACTCCGGTCGTCCGTGGTATCGGTCGAGGGCCGGCTCGCGCCGTTTCCTGCTCGGTTTTCGCATGAAGGAGAGGCGGGCTACCTCCCACGCGATCGCTTCATTTTCCTGACGAGGACACCCCCGTGGCGTACAGATTGTTACTGCTCTTCGTTGTTTCCCTCCTTGGATGCGCGTTACCGGCAGCGGAGGGTGATTCGTCCCCCAAGATTTCCGCCGATCGGATCAAGGCCCACGTCGCGTACCTGGCGAGCGATCGTCTCGAAGGACGCGGTCCCGGAACTCGCGGCGAGTTCCTTGCTACGGAGTATATCTCGGCCGAGTTCAAGAAGGCCGGACTCAAGCCAATCGGCGAACGTGGAACGTACTTCCAGCCCGTCCCACTCGTCCGCATCGTCACCAGCCCGAAATCAATGCTCCAGGCCGTGAAAGGCGAGACCACTCTCGACATTCGCGCCGGGGAGGACTTTTCCGGTAGGAGCCAGACGCAGAAGGAACACGAAGCGTTCGACGCCGAGGCAATTTTCGTCGGCCACGGCATCACCGCGCCCGAGTTCGGTTGGGACGACTACAAGAATGTGGACGTCAAGGGCAAGGTCGTCGTCCTTTTCACGAACGAGCCACCGTCGGAGGATCCGAAATTCTTCAGAGGCAAGGCGCTAACCTACTACGGCCGCTGGACTTTCAAATTCGAGGAAGCCGCTCGGCGTGGCGCCAAGGCGTGCTTCATCATCCACACCAATCAGACGGCAGGGTACCCGTACTCCGTCGTCCGGCCGCTCGACGGCGCACAGCTCAAGCGCGAACCCGGTCAGCCCGCGCTGGCCTTCGCCGGCTGGCTCTCCCGCGCGGCGGGCGAAAAGCTCCTCGGTCTGGCCGGACGCACGGTAGACGGCGCGCTCAAAGAGGCGGACACGAAGGGGTTCAAGCCATACTCGCTCGGCTTCAACTTGAAGGGCAACATCACGACCCGCGTTGAGAAAATCGTCAGCAACAATGCGGTCGGCATGGTGGAAGGCAGCGATCCGATGTTGAAGTCCGAGGCCGTCGTCTTCACGGCGCACTGGGACCACCTCGGTGTCGGCCGCGCCGTCCTCGGCGACGCGATTTATAATGGTGCAGCGGACAACGCCACCGGCTGCGCCCTTCTGCTCGAACTGGCCCGGGCCTGGTCCGCCCTGTCGCCGCGACCGAAGCGATCGGCCATCTTCCTGGCCGTCACCGCGGAGGAAAAGGGGCTGCTCGGCTCGAAATACTACACTCGGAAGCCGCTCGTCCCGCTGGGCAAGACCGCGCTGGACCTCAACTTCGACATGATTCTGCCGCTGGGCGTCCCGGAGTCGGTCGTCGTCACCGGGGCGGAGCGGACGACCGTTTGGCCGATGGTCCAAGCGGCGGCGAAGAAGAACCACCTGGAGATCGAAGCCGATCAGAGAGCGCACCTCGGCGTCTTCTACCGTTCGGACCATTTCTCGATGGCGAAGGCGGGGGTCCCTGCGTTCTCTGTCGCTTTGGGTATGAAGATTAAGGGCAAACCAAAGGAGTTTGCCAGCAAAGCATTTAAAGAGTTCAACGACAAAGCGTACCACTCGCCGCAGGACGAGTTGAAGTCGGAGTGGGACTTCTCGGGGTTCGTCGTGTTGGCCCGGTTCGCTCTGGACGTGGCCCGCGACGTCGCCAACGCCGACCGATTGCCGACCTGGAACTCCGGAGACGAATTCCGCCCCGCGCGCGAGAAGCTCGGTGTGAAGTAGACTGACCCGTGCTCCTGCAGAGTCGGGAGCGCAGAACTCGACAAGAGCCTCGCCTCCCGCTACACCGACCTCGAAAACGCTCTAGCTCGCACGGACGCGCCGCCAGTCCCGCTGCTCAAACGATCAAACCGATTCCGGCACCACAAAGGGCTTGCGGTAGGTTCGTCCCAGCAAGCGGTTGGCTTCCCGATCGTTCAGGCAGGTTTCCGTCTTGTCGTCGAAGCGAAGGGCGTGGCCGGTGCGGAAGGCGATATTGCCCAGGTGACACAGGCGGGTGCTCTTATGCCCTTCCTCAATGTCGGCGTTGGGACGGCGAACCTTTGAAGCGGAGGAATTCTTAACGCAATCGATGAAATTACGCAGATGCGGTGTCCAATCATCGCCGCCACGCGCCGCGTCGCCCTTGTCGGTGGCTTCGATGCCGTTCTCGACGTGCCAGCCGCCCTTCGCGTCAAGAACCAGTGTGCCGCGTTCGCCGTACAGCG
This sequence comes from Gemmataceae bacterium, assembly GCA_036557825.1. Classification (GTDB taxonomy): domain Bacteria; phylum Planctomycetota; class Planctomycetia; order Gemmatales; family Gemmataceae; genus JAJPHU01. The sequence goes on along the minus strand of DATBGU010000125.1, from coordinate 7,036 downwards.
CGAGTCCCTCACGCGGCTTTTCCCGCGACCAGACGCGATGCTCCCAGGTGACGCAACACGTGGGAAAGTCATAAGCAACCGTCAAGGTGTCGGGAGTTTCCTGATCGTCGTCATAGTAGAGCTTGCCGCCGCCGGCCGTGATGCGAACAGGTGATTCCAGGTTGAGCAGCCAGCGGATGCGGTCCAGCGCATGAATACCGTTGTTGCCTAACTCGCCGGTGCCGAAATCCCACATCCAGTGCCAGCGGTAATGGAAACGATTGGGGTTGAAGGCTCGTTCCGGGGCGGGTCCGAGCCAGAGATTATAGTCCACACCCTTTGGGATCGCCGTATCCTTTTCATGGCCGATGTTGGGTCGCGGCCCGGCGATCCAAGTCCGCGCGAAGGGAATTTTTCCCAACTTGCCCGAGCGGACCAGTTCCGCAGCCCGAGCGAGACTCGCGCTGCTGCGGCTTTGTGTGCCCAACTGGACCACCCGGTTGTATTTGCGAGCCGCCTCGACCATGCGGCGCCCTTCGAGGAGATTATGCGAAGCCGGCTTTTCCACGTACACATGCTTGCCGGCCTGACAGGCCCAGATCGTGGCCAGGGCGTGCCAGTGGTCGGGGGTAGCCACAACTACGGCATCGATCGCCTTATCCTGCAAGACCCGGCGCAGATCCTTTTCCGTTTGTGCCTCGCGTCGCTGTCTCTCGGAAAGCACTTTCTGCGCGATGGGAAAGAAGTTCTCATCAACATCGCACACCTGAGCAATCTCGACATCCTTGAAAGTGGTTAAAGACCGTATCAGTTGCCGGCCACGGCCCCCGACACTGCCGGGCACGTCGGAGCCGACACCGAGGATCGCCAGCACGACTTTCTCGTTCGGGGCATCGGCAGCACGCGTGTACGAGAGTGCCGACAGGGCTCCAATGGATGCGGATGTCTTCAGGAAATGACGGCGGTTGACGTCGGCCATGGCTTTCTCCCAGAAGGGGGTAGCGACTATCTCGGCGAAGGACGGTATGCGAGAACTTACCGGCGATTCAACGCCAGAGCAACAAAATCTCAAGGAGTTGGGGTCTCGTCTTGCAAACCGCCCTCTCCTATCGCAAGCCAGGCAAGCGCTAACCCGTTCGTTGCACAGGTATAACTCCAAGTTTCCCCACCGACTCGCAGAGGGTCCAAATGGGATCTAAACCATCAAAGTGAACACAAAAAGGGGTTGCGGCTGATTACCGCAACCCCTTGTCTTTTTCGTCCTTCTGTCAATGGGCGCTACTGGACTTGAACCAGTGACCCCCAGCTTGTCGATCTGTTAAGTAGCTTTTTCGCAATTTCTTTCTCTTTCGGCTCTTCCGACGCAACGCCTAACGGGGCATGGATTTAACTTCTGTCCACCGCTTCCATCCGTTTCTCTCGTTTTGCACCATTTCCATGCCGACAGTGACCAGATGGTGACCGAAGTGACAACCGCTTGTCAGTAGTGCGCGTTACCCGACGCGATGAAGAATGAACACGTCCTGCCGGTCCTCATCGTCTCATGTCTGCTTCGTTCTCTTCCTCGACGCGCTGGCCTTCGCTGGTTTTACTTTGCTGTCAGCCGCTTGATTCGAGGCCGATGGCACCTTTCCTCGCACTCCCGGCGACACGTCGTCGAAAACGTCAAGCCGGTATCCCAAGGCGTGCGCCAGCTTCTGCGCGGTTGAGAGCGAGGGATCTCGCTTGCCTTGTTCGTAGTCCCGAATTGTGCCGATGGGAATGCCGCTGGCGCTAGCGAGTCCGGCTTGCGTCAACTTCGCCGCCGTCCGCAGCTCTTTCAACTTGTCTCCGAATGTGACCATGATCGCTCCTCTCTTTTGGTAAGCCATTTTCAGTATACAGCAATTCCAGTAGCAAAGAGAAGCTCATCCATGCGCAGCAAGTTGCTCAACTTATTGTTGAAAAACGCTTGTACTGGAATTGACTTAGTATTGGAATCGCCTTACAATGTCGATGTCCACTTGAGGCAAGCGGTTCTTTGACAACGCGGCGAAGTCCCTTCGGAAGTCCCAACCTCGCAAGAGCCGGACGGAAACCCCTGTGAGCCAAAGCGGAGTCAGGTGAAGGGAGCAACGACAACAAACGGGAACGAAGAGCAACAAGCCGGGTGAGCGTTTCACCTGGAAATGAAGATGGGCCGGCGACGCGCCAACGTCCCGGCCCTGGCACTTCCTGTAAGCGAGGAAATGCAATGACCACTACAGCAAAGACCCGCAAGTCCCGCAAGCCTGAACGCCGAATTCGCGTCCTGCATCCGCTGAGCGACAGCGGCGCGGCCGTCGTCGCAATCACCGTTGACAACAAAGAAGAGGTTTACGCTGTTCGTCGCATCGCGGCCGATTTCGGCGCCGCCTACCACGTCATCAAGGGCGAGCTGGTGGAAGAGCCGGACGAAAGTCTCCGGCTCCACGATGCCGCCCATTACGACCTGTGCTTGAACGGGGAGCAATCAACGTGCGAGTGCAAAGGGTTCCTTCGCTGGCACCACTGCAAGCATGTGAGCGGACTGACAGCGCTGCGTCAGCGGAATCTGATCTGACCGGCCTGGACAGGGGAGAGCGCTTCGACCGCGCTCTCCCCCATCGGAGAGGATTCCGCCATGAAACTACGACACGCAACACCTACCCGCAATCTGCGGTCGATCCGCAAGCGCGGACTGCTGACGGCGAAGAGTAAGGGCCGCATGTCGGTCGTTTGGCTGCATACGGCAAGCCGCTCGCTTTGGGCCTGTCTGCACACCATGCGGCGACACGGCTGCACATTCGTAACGGTTATCGAGGTTGACATTCCGCGTTCGTGGTTGACGCGGAGCAAGGCCGGCTTGTGGTACACGAACCGCGACGTACCACCTTGCCGGATCAAACGAACCATCGCGGTCGATGAGGACTGAACCATGAACCGGAAACTGTACAACGCGGCCATGATCGAATTGGAACAGCTGCATTGGCACTTGCATCTCAACGGCGGGCCGGACTTGTGGACCGGCCAACTGCTGTTGATGTTCCGCAAGGCCATGCAGGATGAGCCGGAGGACGATGAGGTCATGTACCTCGGAGCGAGTCCCACGGAGACGGAACCGCCCAAACCGGCAGCGTAAAACGACGGCTCGGCGAGCGGACGCGCCCATCCGCTCACCCCATTCCGTAGGCGCGGCGGTTCGTCCGGCCACCGACGTTGCCTGCATGGGCAGTGCCCGCCACAAAGCAAACTGCCTGATGCCAACACCGGGCCGGCGTCACCCGGACGCCGGCCCTTATCGGTGAAAGGGACCATGCCTGACGCGAAACCGCAGACCATCGCCCCAGCCGTCCTCCGTACCGGCGATTTCTGCTTGCGGATGACTTCGGGATAACACAAAATAGCCTTGCCCACCATCCTCAGAAGGAGAGAAGTTCCCGTGCCTCAAGTCGCTTGCCCCGCTTGCGGTGTCGCGTTGGCGATCCCAGACCACGCCTCAGACGGTTCCCTCCGCTGCCCGCCTTGCCAAAAAACCCTTCGCCTGAATCGTCAATCTCGCCCGGAAACCCCGAAGTCGGCCAGGCTCGTCGATTTGGCGTCCGTGACGACCGCCCCGCCACCTGCTGCGGTCCCAATTCAGCCCATCGTCCCCGCTGTCGCTGATGTGAATGTCCATCGTTCCACTGCGGAACACAAGGATTGCCCCTTCTGTGGCGAGCAAGTGCTGGCGGTGGCCAAGAAGTGTAAGCACTGTGGGGAGACGATTGACGTAATTCTTCGGGCGGCCGAAGAGTCTCGGCGAGTAGCTGAGAGCCGGGAGCAAGCGCCGATGGTATTTATGAACGCTGGTGGAGGAGCGGCCGTTAGCGACGATCACTCCTGGTCACAGATTATCGAGGCCGAGCCGAGACGCAGACGGAGGGCATCTGGCGGCGTGGCGGCCGTCTTGGAACTGCTGTTCGGTCTTTTCTTCGGCACGTTCGGCATTGGCCACATTTACGCAGGAAACGTGGCGTTTGGCTTGTTGGTCATGTTCGGGGGGTGGTTCGTGCTGGGAGTGAACGTGCTGCTTTGCTTTGTGGGCATCGGCTTCCTCACGTTGCCGCTGTGCTGGCTCGCTATGCTGATCTTGTCGCCCTTGATCGCTGCGAATGCGTGCCGGTAACAATGAGCCGCATGACCCGGCGTCGATGGATACCAGGGCCGCGACGCTGGGCGCCGAATCATCCAACGAAAAGACCTGCGGTAAGGGTAGCCGAGTGTGCCGTCAGAGAAACGCTTCCAGAAATTGAATGAGGACGCGTCTCTCTTCAAATACCTCGTGTAAAACGTGCCCCTTCTGGAACTCTACCTTGGCCTCGTACTTCGCGCCATCTTGACATCCCTTAGCATGAGAAATCGCATCTGACACGGACACGCATTGATGCAGCTGGACATTCCCAGAGAGGATCGTAAAGCTCTGGGCTGTTTTGGTTTCATACAGATAGGATGCTGATTCCTCGCGCAAATCCCTCATCAATATTCTTTCGAGATGCTTATTGAAGAATGTTCCAGTGTCTGCGATGGCATGGACCTCCGCCTTCCGGTTCGGGTTCAGGGCGTACTTTTTCAGTCCCTGGCTGGTTTTGTCGATGAGGATTCCATGAGTGAGAAGGTCGTTCGCTACCTCATGGACAACATCGGCGAAGCGGTCATCAACCCCCCGACCTTTCGCGAGATCGTAGTGCCACAAGTAGCCCTTCGCGTTGCCGCCCCAATGGTTCAACTTCCGTAACTTCCGGACGATGAGAACGGCGACGACTAGCTTTCTAGGCAGGAGAGGTTCCCCCTCCTCGTGCCGTCGCCGCGCTTCTTCTACTACGTCCCACAAATCCGTCGAGTTCGTGACAGCGCGGAGGATAACGACTGCATGAGTCCGCAACTTCTCGCGCAGGTTGCCGAGAGCCTTTGCCTGGACGCTCTCCAAGAGGATGACTGGCCCTGGTTTGTTCAACACCCGGACGAACATCGGCTGAACGTCAAAACTGTTCTGGTCATTGTACGAGTAGGCCAGCAAATCCCATTTGCCCCACGATGGATCATCACGGAGAAGAGATTCGACCTCGCCAATCCAAGCCTTGATTCCTGGCAGGTATTTCTGAGCCGGGTGGAGAAGATAGACTCTATCGGGCCGCATCTTCCCTCCACCTCATCCTTTTTCCTTGTGGGAGGGTTGTGCGGGCCAGTGAACAGATGGATATATCGTTCCCGGAAAAAAAGAACCCCCTGGGGTAGCGCCAGGGGGTTGATATTCGGTCGAGGCAGGGTTCAGATCAACATAGTTCACCGGCTTTTCGCTTGTAGACATGCCTGCCTGGCCATATCGTCGAAAAACCACCATGTTGACCTTGAGCGCCCGTTCTCCCACAAAGGCTACGGCATACTGCCGCTACCGGCCCTAACCAGCCGAAGTTTGGCTGGGTGTGGGAAACCGTCGCTATAGCAATTATCGGCATCGTCGGCCCACTTGTCAAGCGAGAATTCGATGCCGATACAGTAAAGACAAGCAAGAGGCGTGTCCGGTTCGCACAGTCACCGCAACTTGCCCGCTCACCATCGCTCGCCCCGCCATCTTCACCCCCGTTGCTCCGTCTACTCATCACGCGAGAGGTAGAGAAGTCGCAGTGGGTCAAACCTCCGCTCCCCGGCGAACGGCGTGCGGGTTAATCCACGCGGCACTCAATGGTTTCGAGTGATCCGCGTGCCATACCCGCGCCGATCCGCACACCGGACAACCTTCGTCGGGCCAACCGGGCGGGACTCCGTGCGGCAGCACCATGCGGCAGTCTTCGCAACGCCAGAAGGGTCCGGGCGAGACAGGGCCGCCGTTCAAGCCGTAGCGCGTCAGTTCCGGGCGCGGCGGATGATAGCGGTCCCGCCAGGCGATGAGGACTGAGCGGGGTAGACGATCCGGCAGAGACGCCGCGCCATCGTGTAGCAGCAGAAGCCATTCCTCGAAACCGTGGACCGGCTCGATAGTCCTCTCGGCTCCATAGGCGCGTACCACGCGCGGCGGTTGTGCGTCGTACTCTTCGATCTGCCGGTCAATCTCCTCCAAGATCGGCCGATCCTCTTCGGCCACGGCCTTCTCTACGGCATCAAGGATCGTTTCCAACGATGCCCCCTGCAATCGGTTCATTCTCTTCGCTCTCCGTTTCCTCTCCGCCAGCGGACGGAGAGTGTCCAGCATCTTGTCGATTCGGTTGTTCAGGTTCATGTGAGACTAGCTCCTGTACAAGAGATTCGAGACGATCAACTTTTTCACGCAATTCGCCATCGGCCCTTAGCCGACTTCTGTAGTCCAAGATGGCCTTCGCGGCGGCGAGCCGCACTTGAGGGGCGGGATCGGCGAGCAACGCGGAGAAGGTGTCCGCCGCTTGCGTCATGTCGCGGGTGAGCCGGCCTAGCGCCTGGTCGGTAATCGCCTGGCGCAGTTCCTCGACGCGCTGGCGAAAGGCAGGATCGGCGGCACGCCGGCGGGCCGTGATGTACCTGAAGTTGGCCTGCCGCGCGGCGTCCGCCAAAGACATTCCGCCCGCGACGCCGAGGGCCAACACTTCCAGGGCCGATCTTTTCCGCTCATTCTGGGTCATGGACGTTCACCAGCTTTCGGGAATTACTGTTTGCGTCGCATAGGATCGCTTGGGTTGAGTCCTTCGGCACAAAGGCCGGTGAACCTCCGCCTGTCATCACACAGAGTCTATCGGGCACGCGGCGACGCCTGGCGTGTTCTCCGAGACGACGGGAACACTCGCTCAGCGACGCGCCGGAACAGACACGCTCCCAGCTGTCGCCGGTCCATAACCAGCCGTGCCAGGACGGGGAAGTTGTCATCGGCTGGCCTCCGCGTCGAAAGGAGTAGCGGCGTCTTCGGGGGTAATACTACCTCGCGGTGATCTGCTACCATGAAAGGAAACCCTTTCTGGAGACGATCCCACGATGCAACGATTACCTGTGGTCGCTCACCTCTCGGTCGCGGAGGTGGGCCGCCGTTACCGTTTTTGCCCCGACCCCAAGG
>DATBGU010000124.1:0-29250 GCA_036557825.1 Gemmataceae bacterium | reverse complement strand
CAGCAACCGGGGGCTGACGCCCCCCGCTCGCCATGATCGAAAGTCTTGCCTCCGCGTCCGTCCACCGTTACCGTGTCGGCATGAATTCCCAAGCACCCCAAACGCCGCGCCGCGCCGCTTCCCGCCTCGCCTCCTTCCGCCACGCCTTCGCCGGCTGGCGACACGTCCTGCGCACCCAGCGCAACGCTTGGATTCACGCCATCGCTTCCGTCGCCGTCTTCGCGGTGAGTTTCTGGCTGGGACTGGAGCGGATCGAGTGGGCCATCCTACTTCTGACGGTTGCCCTGGTGTGGACGGCCGAGTTCGTCAACACGGCCGTCGAAGCATTGGCTGATCTGCTGTCACCGGACATCCATCCGTTGGCGAAGGTTGCCAAGGACGTGGCGGCGGCGGCGGTGCTGATCGCGGCCTTGGCCGCCGTCGGCGTGGGTTTGCTCGTCCTCGGACCGCCGCTGTGGGCGCGGCTGAAAACGACTAATGCCCACGCCCGCACAAGCATCCTTTGCTGTGGGGCGGACAAAACACCTCGAAGCCCGAAGTGTTAGCGAGGGAAGCCCAATCCTCGCTTACGCTTCAGGCTCCGATTAAGAAATCGCCATTTCTAATGAATTTTTTGCTTGACAAGTACGCGCCCTTCTCTTTACCTTCGTATTCTAACGAAAAATTCACAAAACGACCGTGCTTTGCCGTCGTTCCAAATAGTCGTTCGTGGCTCGCGCTCCTCCGTGGTTCCGTGTATCCTTCGAGAGGTGTTTCATGGCACTCTTGAAAGTCTCCCGTAGCCGGTGTGGTTTCACATTGATTGAGTTGTTGGTGGTGATCGCCATCATCGCGATTCTCATCGGTCTGTTGCTGCCGGCCGTGCAGAAAGTCCGCGAGGCCGCCGCTCGTATCCAGTGTGAGAACAACCTCAAGCAAATCGGTTTGGCTTTCCACAACCACCACGACACCAACTACACGTTCCCTTCGGGTGGAAATGGCTGGACGACGTTCCGCAATTGGGTAGGTTCGGTTCCCGCCGGCGCCTCCAGCCAGAATTGGGGCTGGGCCTATCAGATCCTACCGTTCGTCGAACAGAACAACCTCTGGGCCAATACCAACGATAAGCTGGTGGAATCTACTCCCCTCAAGATTTACAATTGCCCGGCGCTGCGCGGCCCCACCATCTTCCACTACACTCAGAACGGCGAGAACGACGACCGGGCCATGATGGACTACGTCGGCAACGGCGGCAGCTACTGGTCCAACAGCTACGATGGTCCTTTGTGCCCCTCAAGCGTCGGCCCGGCCAAATTCGCCACCATCACGGACGGCACGTCCAACACCCTGCTGGTCGGTGAGAAGTACCTCGATCGGACCATCGCCCTGACCAAGCCGGACTGCAACGATGACCAGGGCTGGGTGGACGGCTGGGACAACGACACCATCGCCTGCGCCACCGACGCCGCCGGCAACGCACCCAAGCCGCCGCAGCCCGATGGCAAAACGACCACCTGCGGTTATATTTTCGGCTCGCCCCATACCGCAACCATGTCCGCGCTCTTTTGCGACGGCTCCGTGCATTCCATCCCTTTCTCTATCAACCCGACAATCTGGCTGAGGCTGTGCGGCGCTCGGGACGGCCAGTCGGTTGATCTCAGCCAATTTTGATCGGCGGCGCGGACACGGTGTCCCTCGAACCGACGCTTGTTAGCGAGCCGGGAGCGTCAGCGACCGGAGGAAAGAACTCCGGTCGCTGACGCTCCCGGCTCGCCATCTTGTTAGGGCCTCTAAACAACCGGCGTCCGCAGGGCCTTCATGACGGCCTCGCTGCCGGCGGGCTGCCATTGCTCCCACCATTTGAGAAAGCGACGTCGCTCCTGTGGCAGTCGTCGCTGATGCGAGCGCAACAGCTGCTCGATGCCCGGTTGCAGCCGCGGCCACGCCGACGCGCCGACCGCGCGGACGCGCTCGCGCAGGTCGGTGAGGCGCTCCACGGCCACATGACTATCGTTGGCCCGGCCGAGGATCTCTTGCAATTCCTCGACGCGCGGATACAGGGTGGAACGAAATTCCGCGTCGAAGCAATCGACGAACACTTCCATGGCGTAACGCAGGCGTTTGCCGGCGATGCGCACCTGATGGAGCTGAGTGTAGTCGCTGAGGTCGCCCAGCGCCGCCTGTTCGAGTTCCTTCATGCGATCGAACAGCATCGGCCGAGCGAGGTCCACCAGAATGGCGGGCGCCACCTCGTCGCGGGGCGGCCGCACGGCATCGACGGTGCGGCTGAGGAGCGTCTCGAAGGCCGGTCCTACCTTCGTGTAAACGGCCTCCAACTCGGCGTGGGCGGCGGCGCGCTGGCCGAGAGCGTAGCCGATGAGGAAGTCGAGTCCCCCGCGGTGCTTGGCGTCCTCTTTCGCCTCACGCGCCAGCAGGTCGATCAGGAAGACGTCCCAATCGCGAGCGGCGCCGGCGGCGCGGCGCAATTTACGCAGGCGGCGACGGGCCTTGCGATGCACCTTTTTCGGGAGACAGGCGGCGAAGATGCGCAGGGCGGCGTCGGCGCGGCGCGTGCCAACGCGAAGTTGATGGACGTATTCGCTATCGCGATCCGCTTCCAGGGCGGCGCGCGGCAGGTAGTCCTTGACCACATGCAGACGCACAAACAGGACGTGCCGCGCCGCCTCCGTCAATGGCGACTCCGGCTTCAGATCGCTGATCCATTTTCCTTCAGCCATGATCGACTCGCTTTTTTCACCGTGGAGGACAAGGAGAGTCACCACGAATCACACGAATTACACGAATAAAAAACAAAATCAAAGATAGGAATAGGAAACTCGGAAATTTACTCGTGGAAGATTAGATATTTGCTTTTTGTATTTATTTTATTCGTGTAATTCGTGTGATTCGTGGTGACTCATTTAATGTCCATAAAGTCCCGCGATGCTCGCCGACTGCTCGCGCTCGTGCAGCCAGGAGGCAACCTCGCCGGTTTCCGTACTCAGCTTCTCGACTAACCGGCGCTCGTCGAGCATCCCTCGGGCCACGTCGCCGGGGATGGGCGCGTAGATCGACTCCAATTCCTGACGAACGCGCTCCTGCAAACGGCGGCCGAACTCGCCGCGTATCGCCGGCCAGCGCAGCGGCAACAGCAGGGTAATCAGCAAGTGCAAAACGACCAACACAACCAACAGGACGATCAGCGGCAAGAGCGCGTCGGTGGGGTGGAGTACGGCGTTCTCGCCCGTCGGTTTGAAGTAGCGCCACAAGAGGACGATCAGGGCGGCGAACAGGGCGATGGGCGGCACCCAGTTGCCCAATCCGACGACCACGGCCCGCGTTAGGCGGCGCATGCCGGTCGGCTGCGACCACTCGCGCTCGACCTGTTGCAGCACGTCGTTGAGAATGCCGGCGTAGCGCTGTCGCCAATCCAGCGCCGCGCGGGCCTCGATCGGCTCGGCGAGCACGTTGAGCGGAAAATCCTGATGGTCGGCCTCGACGAGCAGACGATTGGACAGCGCCTTGCCGCGGGCGTCGAGATGGCGATTGCCGGCCACGTCGCTGCACGCCTTGGTAAAGGTAGATAAATCCCAGGCCGCCGGCGTGTCCACGTTGTCTCCCGAGCGCGGCATGAAGGGAATGCGGGCGCGTAGCGTACTGCCGACGTAGCGGAGACGAGTGAACAAATGTAAATATCCCGCCATGATGCCGTGAAAGCGGCGCTGTTCCTCCAGGGCGAAATGGTGCTCGATTTCGCGCTGATAGGGTTCGAGTGTATCCAGCAGCACATCGCTGGTGGCGGCGGCTTCCTCGGCCAAGGGCGTCATCCAGGCGGCGCGGGTGCGCTCGGCGGTTTCCGTAAGGTCCGGCGGACTGACGGCGTCGAGGGCTTGTTGCATGTGCTGGAGCAGCTGGCTGACGCCGCGCGCCTTGATGGCCTCGATCTCAAGGCGCGTCAGCCCCATTTCCAGCCAGTGCGTGAGGTCGCGGAACTGCTCGCCCCCCGCTCGCCTGCGCCATCGACCCACAGCTGGGCACAAGTGCGGAACAACAGGGGAGATTGAAATCCTTCCGATTCCAGATCGCGCAGCAGGTCTTCGTCAGGCCGCAAACCGCTGGCGGCCTGATGGGTGCAACGGTCCCATTTGTTGAGGACAAAGGCGAAGGCGCGTCGCTTGCGCTGTTGCAAGAACAGCTCCCAGCCGAGCCGATCGTGATACTTCTCCTGCGAGCCGACGTAAAGCACGATGTCGGCCACCGGCAACAGACGCATCAGCTTGTCGCGGTTGCTCAGGTCGTTGCTGTCGAGGTCCGGCGTATCAACGAGGATTTTTTGTTCGAGGGCCGGCCGATCGTGCGGCGCCAGTCGGCAATGCCGCAGGGCGGGATCGAGACGATCCGGCTTGACCGACTCGTGATAGTAGACGACCGGATCGCGCGTGGTCGGCCGCGTGAACGAGGCCTGGGCGATGGTCCCGCCGGCCAGGGCGTTGAGCAGCGTCGATTTGCCGACGCCGGTTCCGCCCATGAGCATGACGACCAAGAGCGGCCGATCCACGTCCAGCGCCTCGGCCTGGCGGCGCAAGTCGATGGCCAGTCCTTCCAGCGTGGCGCGATTGATGGTCGAGAGCGGATAGCGACGAGCAGAGTCGAGCCAGTTTCGCAAGCTGCGTTCCAGACCGCGCAGCGCCGGCGATAGTGTCCGCAGCAGGGGAGTGGTGTCCATAGCGGGCGCGGCATTGCTCATAAGGTCTCTCACTCAAACGGCGTTGATTTGAGGCAGAAACGAAATCGCGCGAACTTGATTTGACGTTTCGCCCCATCTTGCCGAAATAGCTCATGGAGACTTTGGTCGGTTCGCAAGGGGGTGCCGTAATTGTTTCGGGTGTTTTTTTCGTTAGCCCAGCCCTTCAGGGCTGGGTAGAGGCCGTGTGCGCGAGGGGATTTTAGGGCTTTGGCCCTTTGCTGCCGGCGTCGGCGAGCGCTTGAGGGCTTTTGCCCTCGCCGAGGGGCTAAAGCCCCAAGAGTTCCCTTCGCCCCCGCACGTTTCCCAGCCCTGAAGGGCTGGGCTAACAAAAATGCACCGCAATCCATTACTACACCCCCTGGCAAGGGCGAAAAAGGGATTGCCGTTGTCAATCCCTTAGTGGATAATAGCTTTTGGAGGCTTTGGTCGGTTCGCAAGGACTGGCCACTGCCTTTACTTTTGCGCCCTCTCTTCACACTACAATGTTCCTCCCTTTCTTATCGCAAGTCGTCAATATACGTAATCCCGCGCAGTTCGAGTCCATTCGGCCTCCGCGATGTGAACCTTTCGGTTGGCCGATTTGAAGCGCTTCGTCTTGAGCAATTTCTTCGCCTTCCGTTCCTCAACGGTAAAGACACGGAGGTAGTCGCCGAAATGCTCGCGTTCGGGGGCACGGATGGCGCGAACAAGGTTCCAAAGGTTATCCTCCGTCACCGCCACGCCCGCGAGAACTTCGCAGGGAGTACCACTGTTGTCGTGTCCGCTTTCATCGATGAACAAGAGCATGGCGACCTCCTGCGCGAAGCGTATCGCTATTCCACCGCGCAGCGCCGGCGACAGCGTTCGCAGCAGGGGAGTGGTGTCTGTTCTCGTTGCCGCATCGTTCATGGCATCTTTTCCGTCGAGTGGCTCGCCCCGCCGTATCCTTCATCCTATATCGGTCAAGAAAATCTCGGTAGCATCTTTATACCGCTTTGTGCGCCGCCGTCCGGGAGCAACGGGGCGTAGTGTAGCCGATTAGGGGCCAAAAATATGAACACGAATCAAGATGCAAATCTCTCCCCGCAGCCCGTGGAGCGCGGCAGGCCCCCCAATGCTCAGGAAGCGGAAGCGGCTGTTTTCCGGCTGGCGTGGCACGACTTTCGGGGAGCGTGGCGCGCTTTGATCGTCTTCGAGTTCTTTTTCAAGCTCCTCGAAGCCTGGCTATTTGTCCCACTCGTCGCCGTGGTCCTGTCCGCCACCCTGTCTCGGACGGGCCGCATCGCGGTGAGCAATCGGGACGTTTTAGACTTTTTGCTCTCGCCCTTCGGTCTGTTATACGCGGTCTTCTTTAGCACGGGCACCGTCGCCATGCTGCTTTTGGAGCAAGTTCGACTACGACGCCCTTCAAGAGGGGAAGCGTCACAACCCGCGCCTGCGGACGGGGCTTACCGTCGCCTACGCCCTCGGAGACATCAGCCGACTGGAGGTCGAGGCACTCAGCGTCCGGGCGGATTGGCTGTCGGAACGGGTGCTGAGCGCGGCCCACCGGCATGGCAAGGAGGTTCATGTCTGGACGGTCAACGACGCCCGGCGGATGGCCCGGCTGATACAACGCGGCGCGGACAACATCATTACCGACGATCCCGATCTGCTGATCCGCGTCCGCCGGGAGTGGGCAAGCCGGACAGAGTCCGAACGGCTCCTGCTGGCCTCGCGTCTATTGTTGGGTCTCGACCCCTGGGACGCCGACACGGAGACGCCCGCGATCAATCCTTGATTGCCTACTTCCGCGGGATTATCCTAGCACGGTGGGGATCGAGCACCATTTCTTGCCGGAGTGTTCCGCAATGGGACCGAAGGATTTACCCCACGGATTCCGGATGCCCATAGTGCCTCGTTCTTCGGTTGACTTCCGTTCCGAATCGGGCGAGGCCCCAAGGAACTACCCTAAATCGGAGGAAAGAATCTCGTGTCCACGACGAACCCACTGACTTCCTCCGCCGCCCAGGCCGAGCAATCCTCGGTGAAAATCATCAGCCATTCCAATCTCTTCTACTGGTGGCCTGTCTGGGCGGTTGGCTTCCTTTTGGCCTTGCTCACTTACCTGGATGGCTACTACATGGCCCTCGTCCCCGTTGGGACCGTGGCGGAGAAGGCCAGACAGGTGCAAGGGGTTGACGAACCGCGCGACGTACTCATCCTGCCGGCCAACAGGGCGTTGCCCGTGGACGAAACAGGGAGCGAGCCGGAGCAACCCAGGCTGCGCGTCGCCCGGAGCAACAGTCTTGGCTCCATCTTCGTCACCGTCTTTCTCCTTGTGCTCCTTATCACCAACATCCGTTTCACCGGCGTCTGGTCGCTGGTCGTGATTATGCTGATCCTGCTCCTCTCGGTAACCTTTGCCCTGACCGGGATGTGGGATCGCGTTTTTCGGCTCATAGGTTCGTCGGACGTACACATCACTGCCGCTGGATATTTCTTCCTGGCCGCGTCCCTCTTCCTCGTCTGGGTCGCGGTCCTCCTCTTCTACGATCGCTTGAGTTACGCCACCTTCGGCCGCGGGCAATTCACGATCCATCATGCTTTCGGCGCGGGCGCAACGAGCTACGAGGTGCAGGGGTTGAGTCTTGAGAAGAAACGCGACAATTTGTTCCGCCATTGGCTTCTCGGCATGGGTTCCGGGGACCTCGTGATCCGAACCGGGGGCGTCCATGCGCGGACCTTTGAGTTGCCCAACGTGCTGTTCGTGGGTTCCAAGGTCGCCACGGCCAAGCGACTACTCCAGGAACGACAGGTGGTGAATACCTAAGGGAAGCTGTAACTTGATGGCGAGCGGATGGTGTCAACCGGCCGGTTGACACTGGCCGCTCGCCTTTCGAGCAGTGGCTCTGAATCACTATACCCCGTCTCGTGAAACCGCATTTGGAGAAAGGGAAACCATGTCGCTAGCACCTCCACCGGAACCGACGAACGTTCCAAGCGCGGAGATGGAATGCCTGCGCAAGAGTAGTATCTGGCTCCTGATCCTGGGGGCCTGCTCATCGTGGTGGGGTTGGTGGCCATCAGCGAGGTCTTCTTCGCTACGTTGGCCACAGTCCTGATTACGGGCACCCTCCTGATGATTGGAGGCGGCGTGGAGATTGTGGACGCTTTCCTGGGGCGGGGCTGGCGCGGTTTCTGGATGCATCTGCTGGGTGGAATCCTGTATGTCGTCCTGGGGTTCTTGATGGTCCAACATCCCGCACCGGCCGCCGCCATTTTTACGCTCATGCTCGCGGCCGCCTTCTTCGTCGGCGGCCTGTTCCGCATCGTCGTCGCCCTGAGCGAACGCTTTTACGGCTGGGGCTGGGTCCTTCTCAATGGCGTCGTCACGCTTATTCTGGGGGTCATGATTTGGAGGAGATGGCCCGAGGCCGCTTTCTGGGTCATCGGACTCTTTGTCGGCATCGACATGTTGTTCGCCGGCTGGTCCCTGGTGATAACGGCCCTGACCATCCGTAGCGCGACGAAGCAAATTTGACGGTACGGCGGTCTTGAGCCGCGAGACAACGGAGAGAGCGTCCCCATGAGCAAGGTCCGTGAAGCAACCAGCAAGGACTCCCCGCCATCTGCCGTCGAGAAACCTCCGGCCTTTGTGCCGCGTCCTTCACGAGCCGAGCTGATCGCACGTGGCAAGGCGTTGCGGAAGCAATGCCCGCGCAGCTGCCATGCCGTCTGGGAACCGCCGCCGGATCGACCGGACCCTCTGCGGTTGATCGTGGAAAGCGATGAGGGGCGTCTCCCCGAACTGATTCCTCTGCGTCACGGGCGCATGTTGCCGTCGCCGTTCACGTTTTATCGCGGCACAGCGCGGAACATGGCGGTGGACCTGGCCGGCACGCCGACCACGGGCTTGCGCGTGCAAGCCTGCGGCGACGCGCACCTGGGCAATTTCCGTTGTTTCGCCACGCCGGAGCGACAAGTCATCTTCGATATCCACGATTTGGATGAAACGCTCCCCGCTCCCTGGGAATGGGATATCAAACGCCTGGCCGCCAGCTTCGTTCTCGCCAGTCGCGTGAACGGCCTCCGCGACAAGATCGCTCGCCAAGCCGTCCTTACCTGCGTCCGGTCCTATCGCGAGCACATGGCCGAATTCAGCACCATGCGAGCCTTGGACGTGTGGTACGCCCGCTTTGAGGCCGAAGAGCTTGTCGCCGACATCCAAGACCCGAACATGCACAAGCTCACCCTGAAGGGGCTGACCAAGGCCAAGAACGTCTGCATGGTCGAGGACATTTTTCCCAAACTCGCCGACACTTCGGGCGAGTTGCCGGCCATCAAGGACGACCCGCCGCACATTTACCACCACCTGAAGCGCGGCGAGGAGGAATTCTACGCGGCGATCGCGGATGCGTTGGCCCACTATCGGGAGTCACTGCCGGACGAGCGGCGCGTCCTTCTGGACCGCTATCGCGTGAAAGATCTGGCTATCAAGGTGGTGGGGGTCGGCAGCGTGGGCACCGTCTGCTGCGTGGCCTTGCTCATGGCCGGCGAAAAGGACCCACTCTTTCTCCAGGTCAAGGAGGCGCGTTCCTCAGTCCTGGAGCCATTCGCGGGCAAGAGCGTTTACGACAACCACGGGCGACGAGTGGTGAAGGGGCATCGGCTCATGCAATCGGCCAGCGACATTTTCTTGGGCTGGACGCAAGGGCCATCCGGCCGGCATTTCTACGTCCGCCAGCTGCGCGACATGAAGATGAAATTCCCCATCGAAAAGTTCAAGGCGGCCGAGATGAGCTATTTTGCCCGCTGGTGCGGCGGCACGCTGGCCCGCGCCCACGCTCGCTCCGGAGAACCCGTCGCGATCGGCGGCTACCTGGGCAAGGCCGACACGTTCGATCAAGCCATCGCCGCCTTCGCGGTCGCCTATGCCGATCAAGTGGAACGCGATTACGAAGCGTTCCGCCGAGCCGTGCGCGAAGGGAAACTGGAGGCCCGTAGCGACAACGAAGATCGTCACTCCTGACCATTTCGGGGGTTCCATCAAGAAGGAACATTCGCCCTCGCGGGCGCGAGGGCAGGGACCAAACGGGAGCCACCATGAGAAACGCGAATGCAACAACCGGCGTGATGATGGGCTGTGTGCTGCTGCTCAGCGCGGGCGGCGTGAGCGCCCAGGACTGGCCCCAATGGCGCGGGCCGAATCGGGACGCCAAGGCGACCGGCTTCAAGGCGCCGAAGAGCTGGCCCAAGGAGTTGACCAAAAAATGGAAAGTCACGGTGGGCGATGGCGTTGCCACGCCTGCTCTGGTCGGTGACAAGCTGTATGTCTTTTCTCGGCAGGACGGCAAGGAAATACTCCGCTGTCTCGACGCCGCGGGCGGGAAAGAACTGTGGCAGGACAAGTATGACGAACCCAAGGGCGTGACGGGGCCGGCCCGGCAGTTCACGGGACCGCGGAGTTCGCCGGCGGTGGCCGAGGGCAAAGTCATAACCCTCGGCGTGCAGGGCACTCTTTCCTGTCTCGACGCCGCCAGCGGGAAGATGTTGTGGCGCAAAAACGGCTTTGAAGGCTCCTTGCCCCGCTTCTCTCCCTCCTGTTCGCCGATCATCACGGCCGGCCTTTGCATCGTGCAGGTGGGTGGGGAGCGCAAAGGAGGCATCGTCGCCTACGACCTGGCCGGCGGCGACGAGAAATGGCAGTGGACCGGCGACGGCACGGCCTACGCCTCGCCGGTCCTGCTCACGCTGGGAAGCGCTCGGGAGATCGTCGCGGAAACCGCGACGAACATCGTGGGCCTGGACGCCGCCGACGGCAAACTTCTTTGGAAGACCCCCTTCGCCGTCAAAGGGAGGGGGTACAACGCCGCCACGCCGATGGTGGAGGGCCAAACGGTCATTTACTCCGGCTCCGGTCGCGGCACAACCGCGGCGAAAATCGAAAAAGAAGGCGACGCGCTGGCCGCCAAAGAACTGTGGAACAACAAGGAGAATTCCGTCCAGTTCAATACGCCGGTCCTCAAGAACGGCCTGGTCTTCGGGATCTCGGCCGACAACAAGTTGTTCTGCATTAACGCCAAGGATGGCAAGACCGCCTGGACCGCCGCCGCTCCGGGTCCGGGCGGTCGCGGGCGAAGTGGTTACGGCTCCATCGTGGACGCCGGCCCCGTTCTGTTCGCGTTGACTCCCGCCGCGCAACTGATCGTCTTTGAACCGAGCGACAAGGAGTTCAAGCAACTCGCCAGCTACAAGGTGGCGGACAGCGAGACGCACGCCTATCCCGTCATTGCGGGAAATCGGGTGTTCGTGAAGGACCGCGACGCGCTCACCTTGTGGACCATTGAATGAACGACGGACGGCACCGGGGAGCAAAAGGTGTCCAGGACTTTTTAGGTGGCAAAAGTATTAAAAAGGTTCCGGACACCTTTTGACTCTCTCGGGGGCGAGTATGAGTCCGTCTTACGACCCCACGTTGAAGACCCTGGTGGAGATAGCGCCGGCAGATTGGCTGGCGTTGTTGGGCCTGCCGCGCAAGCGCGTCACGATCGAAAACACGGATTTGGCGACGGTGGTGAGCGGGGCCGTCGATAAGATCCTACGCGTCCACGCCGATCCGGAATATCTGTTGCATTTCGATTTCCAGTCCGGACACGACTCGGCGATGTTGCCCAGGCGTTTGCAGTTGTATAATGGGGCGCTGGATTACCGTCACGATCGGCCGGTCCTGAGTGTGGCCGTGGTGCTGCGTCCGGAAGCAGATTCACCACGGTTGACCGGCATCCTTGAGCGCGGCTTTCCGGGGCAGGAGCCGTTCGTCATCCTGCGTTATCGCGTGATCCGTGTCTGGCAGCTGCCGGTGGAGCAATTGCTGGCAGGCGGCCTCGGCACGCTGCCGTTGGCCCCTGTTAGCGATGTGGCCCAATCGCGAGCGCCGGACGTGATTCGCCGCATGAAA
This sequence comes from Gemmataceae bacterium, assembly GCA_036557825.1. Taxonomy (GTDB): domain Bacteria; phylum Planctomycetota; class Planctomycetia; order Gemmatales; family Gemmataceae; genus JAJPHU01. The sequence continues at coordinate 17,605 of DATBGU010000124.1, read as the reverse complement.
GAACGCTTCAGCCAGGAGCGGCGACAGCAGCGCGTAAGGGATCTCTGGGCGGTGACTTATGTCCTGTTAGGGTTGCGTTACTCGAAACCGTTCGCGAAATTACTTTTTCAGGAGGTGCTGGGGATGGAAGAATCGGTTACTTACCAGGAGATCGTAGGGAAAGGCCGCTTGTCCCACGCACACCAAACCTTATTTCGCCTGGGCGAAAAGCGCTTCGGCCCAGTCGATGAAGCAACGATGGCGGACCTGAATGCCATCGACGATGTGCAGAAGTTGGACAAGTTAATTGACCGCATCCTCGAAGTAGGCAGCTGGCAAGAACTTCTCCAACCGATCAGAAGACGCCCGCGAAATGGGCGTCGGCGAGGCAACATCTGAACGCCGAGCATGTCCGTATGCTCGCAATCACTCTCCCGCATCGCGGAAATCCGGTCCCAGCACTTCGCGCACTTTCGGATCATCGGCGAGATCGGCGAACTCACGCAGCCAGTGTTGCGCCTCGTCCTTGGAGAGGCCCTCCGGTTTGACTTGTGGCCGCGGCGCCAACGCCTTTCGCTTCCGCGAACGCTCCATGCGGTCGAGATAATCCAGGCAGCCGAGTACCGGACAGCGCCGCCGCCGCGCCGCCTGCTGGATGCGATGATCGTCGGAGACAACCGTCAACTTGCGCGGCGTGGAATCGTGCTGGATCAGCGATTCGATGACATCGTCGGCCTCGCCGTCCAGGGCATAGCGGATGTGAATGCCCTGGTAATGCTCTTCCGGCACGGCATCCGGCGGAGCGCGCGAGGCATCGAAAACGACCGTCACGCCGGCGACGTCCGCGCCATGATCGCCGCGCAGCCGGCCGAGCAGGGCAAGGCGGGCCTTCTCCAGACCGTACGGCCCAACCCGGCCGGAAAGCAGGCCCATCGCGTGCAGCAAATTATAGCCATCGATCAGGTAACGCATGACGCACCCCGACTGCGGGACGCCCTATACTCAATTGTGCCAGGGAATTCGCGGCGAGAGAAGGGCGAAAAAAAGGCTATCCGAAGGAGTGTTGGAACCGTGAAGTACACGGCATGGGGCAAGGACGGCGTAGAGTTCACCCTTGTTGAAGGCGACCAGCCTCCAGCGTGGGACACCCCCGGAATGCAACTCCTGAAGGTGTTCGAGGCCGAGTCATGGGACGACGCCATGCGACAGTACCACGAATGGCAAGGGTGGGGGCCGTACAAGCCGGTGGGTGAGGGATGAGCCACCAGCCGCCTTCCACACTGAAATCCGAATAGCCGAAAAAAAGAGAGGCGTCGCCCGCAGGCCACGCCTCTTCTCTATGGGAACGGCCGAACAACGGCCGGCTTAGGGAAGGTCCGGCTCCTCGGAGGATCGGCTGTCCTCCGCTTCCTCGGCCGGTATACGGTAGGTCTCGCCGAGCCAGCGACCCAGGTCGATCGTCTTGCAGCGCTTCGAGCAGAATGGGAAAAAAGGCCATTCCGCCAGCGACTGCCCTTCCATCCTTCGACCACAGATCGGGCAGGACGCCTTTATCATCGGCCGGGCCCGCTCAGGAGGTGGAGCTTTTCGACTCACTTTTTTTGCCCTTCTTCCCACTTTCGGAGGAAGTCGCGCCGTTTGTGCCGGCCGCGCCGTTCGTGCCGCCCGAAGAGGCTTTGCCGGCCGCCTCCTGGTCCGACTTGGCCGCCTGCTTGTAGGATTCGCTGCGGTAATCGGTCTGGTAGAAGCCGGAGCCTTTGAAGAGGATCGCCGCTCCGGTGCCGAAGACGCGACGAAGTTTCGACTTCTTGCACTTGGGGCACTTCTTGAGCGGCGCCTCGCTCATCGACTGAAACTCGTCGAAATTATGATTGCAGGCATCGCACTGATATTCATAGGTCGGCATAGGTTTATTTCTCCCAGGACGGCCGCCCGCGGCTTACGTTGCCGCGAGCGGCGTTATTCAGGTTTGTTCGGCGTCGTGGAAACGACGACTCGCGCGGGGCGAAGCACTCGTTCATGAATCAGATAGCCTTGTTCCAGCACTTGCACGACGGTCATCGGCGGATGGTCTTTGCTCGGCTGCTGCATCACCGCTTGATGGAGGTTGGGATCGAACGGCTGGTCCTGCGCTTCGATGCGGGTGACGCCATGGCGGCGGAGGATGTCGAGCAGTTGTGTATGCACCATGCTTACGCCTTGCACCAGCGGCCCTTGTTCGCCGGCTTGCTCGGCGGCGGCGATGGCGCGTTCGAGGTTGTCGAGGGCCGGAAGCAGGTCGGACGCCAGCGGAGCTTGGGCGTAGCGGCGCTCCTGAACGAGATCGCGGGCCATGCGCTTCTGATAATTCTCGAAGTCGGCCCGCGCGCGCTGGGCCAGGTCGAGGTATTCGTCGCGCTTCTGCTCGGTCGATTGCAGCTTGGCGCGCAACGCTTCCAGATCGTCGAGCACCTGCTCGCCGGCTTCATCCGTCGCATTCGTGTTTGGTTTCTTGCGCTCCATCATGGTCTCTCATCTCGTCGTCTCGCGGCTGCATCACGCCTTGTCCGCCGGGGCGTCGGCGGTGAAAAACTCGCGGATGCGGTCGAAGAAACTCTTGCGCTCGGGTGGCACTTCCGTCCCGTCGATCTCTTCCAACTCGTGGAAGAGTTCTTCCTGACGCTTGCTCAGGCGGCGCGGCGTGAGGACGCGGACATGGACGACCAAATCGCCAAGCCGGCCGCCGCGCAGATGAGGCATGCCCTTGCCGGGAATGCGCATCTCATCGCCGCTCTGCGTGCCACGCTTCAGCGTGTGCGTGACGAATTGGCCGTCTAACGTCGGCACCTCGATGGGCCGGCCCAGGGCGGCCTGACTGATCGTCACCGGCACCTCGCAATGCAATTCCTGTCCGTGGCGGACGAACAGCGGATGCTTGCGGACGCGGAGGACGCAGTATAAATCGCCCGGCGGCGCGCCGCGCTCGCCGGTCTCGCCTTCGCCGCTGAGGCGGATGCTGACGTCGTTATCGACGCCCGGTGGAATGTCCACCGTCAGCTTGCGTTCAACCTCGACGGCACCGCGACCGTGACAGCTACGGCAGGGATCGGTGACGACAGCGCCCTGTCCGCCGCAAGCGCCGCACGTCTGCTGAATGCGGAAGAAACCCTGTCCTTGGAGGACAACACCGTGTCCGCCGCAGCGCCGGCACGGACTCGGCCGTGTGCCGGGCTTCGCCCCGCTGCCGCCGCAATCGCTGCACGACTCGGCACGAGGGATTTTGATTTCTTTCTTGACGCCGCGCGCCGCTTCGAGCAAGTCGATCTCCAGCGCCATCTGCAAATCGCGACCGGCCCGCGGCCCGTGACGACGGCGACCGCCGCCGAAGAAGTCGCCGAGGATGTCGCTGAACATGTCCATGACCGCGTCGGCGCTGGTGAAGTTCGGCAGGCCGTTGCCTTCCAGGCCGGCATGGCCATAGCGGTCGTAGAGCTGGCGTTTGTGCGGATCGCGGAGGACTTCGTAAGCCTCGGCCGCTTCCTTGAACTTAATCTCCGCCTCGTGATCGCCGACGTTGCGATCCGGATGGTACTGCATGGCCAACTTGCGATAGGCCTTTTTGAGCGTGTCGTCGTCGGCTTCCCGCGAAACTCCCAGGACCTCGTAATAGTCCCGTTTGCTGGCCATAGGCATAGCTTTCAGCTTTCAGCGATCAGCAATCAGCGATCAGGGGTGAGCACCAGGCCGAAGAAGAATCCCTTTTCAAGTTTCGGCTGACCGCTGATCGCTGATTGCTCGTTTGTTAGCGTACGGCGCCTTGCACCTTGTTGCCCGGCTCGTCCTCGTCGATCTTGGTGATCATCACCTCGGTCGTGAGCATGAGTCCGGCGATGCTGGCGGCGTTGACCAGGGCGGAGCGCGTCACACGGGTCGGATCGACAATACCGGCCTTGTACATGTCCACGAACTCGCCCGTATTGGCATTATACCCAAAGGTGGCCGACTTCTGCCGCGCCACTTCGTCGGCGATGACGGCGCCGTCGGCCCCGGAGTTCTCGGCGATGGTGCGGACCGGCTTCTCCAACGCCCGCGCCACGATCTCGGCGCCGAGCTTCTCGTCGCCCTTGAGCTTGCCGGTCAGCGCCTCCGCGGCGGGGATACAGCGCAGCAGCGCGGTGCCGCCGCCGGGAACGATGCCCTCGGCCACGGCGGCGCGGGTGGCGTGCAGGGCATCCTCGACGCGGCCCTTGGTCTGCTTCATCTCCGCCTCGGTGGTGCCGCCGACGCGCACGATGGCCACGCCGCCGGTCATCTTGGCCAGCCGTTCGCTGAACTTCTCCTTGTCGTACTCGCTCTCGGTCTGCTCCATCTGGGCGCGAATCTGACCGATGCGCTTCTCGATGTCGGACTTCTTGCCCGCGCCGCTGATGATCGTGGTGCTTTCCTTCTCGACCTTGATCGTCTTGGCCCGGCCGAGCTGTTCGAGCGAGACGTTCTCCAGTTTCAGACCGAGATCCTCGCTGATGAACTGTCCGCCGGTCAAGACGGCGATGTCGCCGAGCATGGCCTTACGGCGATCGCCGAATCCCGGCGCCTTGACGGCGCAGATGTTCAAGACGCCGCGCAGCTTGTTGATGACCAGGGCGGCCAGCGCCTCGCTCTCGACATCCTCGGCGATGATGAGCAGCGGTTTGCCGGCCTGCGCCACCTTCTCCAAGAGCGGCAGCATGTCGCGGACGTTGTTGAGTTTCTTCTCGTAAATCAGAATCAGGGCGTCCTCGAACTCGCAGGTCATTTCCTGCGTGGTGATGAAGTACGGCGAGATGTAGCCCTTGTCGAACTGCATGCCCTCGACGAACTCCAAGGTCGTCTCGGAGGTTTTGCCCTCCTCGACCGTGATGACGCCGTCCTTGCCGACCTTCTCGAAGGCGTCGGCCATCAATTCGCCGATCTTCGGATCGTTGTTGGCGCTGATGCCGGCGACCTGCGCCATCTCTTCTTTCTTGGACAGCTTCTTCGACAGCCCATCCAGAGCCTCGACAACCGCCTCGACGGCTTTATCAATGCCGCGCTTGACGGCCATCGGATTGGCGCCGGCGGTGATGTTGCGCAGCCCTTCTTGATAAATGGCCAACGCCAAAATGGTCGCCGTGGTGGTGCCGTCGCCGGCCACGTCGCTGGTCTTCTGGGCGACGGCGTTGACGAGCTTGGCGCCCATGTTCTCGAAGGGATCGGGCAGATCGATCTCCTTGCTGACGGTGACGCCGTCCTTGGTGACGGACGGCCCGCCGAAGCTCTTGTCGAGGATCACATTCCGCCCGGTCGGCCCCAGCGTGATGCCCACGGCGTGAGCGAGCTTATCGGCGCCGGCGAGCAGCTTCTTGCGCGCCTCGTCGGTGTAGAGCAGTTGTTTCGCCATCTGCATGTTCTCCGTGTAGAGGAACCACGAAACACACGAAAAACAAAAAAAAAGACAAAAAGACAAATCCCAAAACCGTTTTCACATCGATTCGAGCTTCTTGTTTTTTGTCTGTTGCCTTTTGGTCTTTTTTTCGTGTATTTCGTGTGTTTCGTGGTTTGTTGTTTTACTTCGTGACCTTGGCGAGGATGTCGCCTTCCCGCATGATCTTGATTTCCTTGCCGTCCACTTCGATGTCGCTGCCGCTGTAACGGCCGTAGATGACCTCGTCGCCCTTCTGCACTGCCAGGGCCGAACGATGTCCGTTGTCGTTGAGCTTGCCCGGTCCGACCGCCAGGACGCGGCCGCGCTGCGGTTTTTGCTTGGCGCTATCGGGCAGCAAAATACCGCCGGCCGTCACCTCTTCGGCCTCCAGCGGTTCCACCACGACCCGATCGTCCAGGGGCCGAATCTTCAAGCTCACGTCTTTTTCCTTCGCCATGTTTCATTCCTCAGTTCTGAAGTTTAGCCGCGACGGGCAGCGGAGCGCGCTCCGCTGCCCGTCGCGGCTAAACGATCCCTGTTGGTTACATCATCCCCATGCCACCCATGCCGCCCATACCACCCATACCGCCCATGCCACCCATACCGCCCATGCCACCCATGCCGCCGCCGTGGTGATCGTGGTGGTCATCCTCCTTTTTCTCCTCGGGGATGTCCGCAACCATCGACTCGGTGGTCAGCAGGAGGCAAGCGACGCTGGCGCCGTTCTGCAAGGCGCTGCGCGTCACCTTGACGGGATCGACAATGCCACGCTTGCGGAGGTCGGTGTACTCGCCCTTGTCGGCGTCGTAACCGTAGTTCTTCTCCTTGGCGCGGCGGATGTTGGCGACGACGACCGAGCCGTCGAGTCCGGCGTTCTCGGCGATGGCCCGGCACGGCATCTCCAGCACGTTCTTGACGAGTGCGACGCCGACTTGCTCGTCCTCGTTGCCGACGTCGAACTTGTCGAGCACCTTGCGGGCCTGCAACAGCGCGACGCCGCCGCCGGGCACGATGCCCTCGGCCAGGGCCGCCCGCGTGGCGTGCAGGGCGTCCTCGTATAGCGCCTTGCGCTCCTTCATCTCGGTTTCCGTCGCCGCCCCGACCTTGACCTGCGCGACGCCACCGGCCAACTTCGCCAGCCGCTCTTGCAGCTTCTCGCGGTCGTACTCGCTGTCGGTCTTCTCGATCTCGCGGCGAATCAGATCGCAACGGCCTTCGATGGACTTCTTGTCGCCGGCGCCTTCCGTGATCGTTGTGTTCTCGGCGTCGATCTTGACCCGCTTGGCCCGGCCCAGATCGCTCAGCTGGATGCTTTCCAGCTTGATGCCGAGATCCTTGAAGATGGCCTTGCCCTTGGTCAGCGTGGCGATGTCTTCGAGCATGGCCTTGCGGCGATCGCCGTAGCCGGGCGCCTTGACCGCACACACTTGCAGAATGCCCTTGAGCTTGTTCAGCACCAGCGTCGCCAGGGCGTCGCCCTCAATGTCCTCGGCGATGAGGAGCAGCGGCTCTTTCTTTTTGGAGATGGTTTCCAGAAGCGGGATGAGATCCTTGGCGGAGCTGATCTTCTCCTCGTAAATGAGGATGTAGGGGTTGTCCAGTTCGACGGTGACGGTGTCCTGATTGGTGACGAAGTGCGGCGACAGATAGCCGCGGTCGAACTGCATGCCCTGAACGACGACGACTTCGGTGTCGGCAGTCTTGCCTTCCTCGATGGTAATGACGCCGTTGGTGGCGCCGACGAGCTTCATGGCCTCGGCCAACTTCTTGCCGATCTCGGCGTTGTTGTTGGAGGCGATGGTGGCGACCTCGGTGATCTCCTTGGCGTCCTTGGCGTCGATCTTCTCGGCCTGCTTGCCCAGTTCCTCGACCACCTTCTCGACGGCCTTCTGAATGCCGCGCGTCAGGGCCATGGGATCGTGCCCGGCGGCGATCATCTTGAGTCCATCGCGGTAGATGGCCTCGGCGAGAACGGTGGCGGTGGTGGTGCCGTCGCCGGCCACATCGCTGGTCTTGCTGGCCGCCTCCTTGACCAGCTGCGCCCCCATGTTCTCGTAGGGATCGGTCAGCTCGATCTCTTCGGCGACGGTGACGCCGTCCTTGGTGACGTTGGGGCTGCCCCATCCTTTATCGAGCACGGCGTTGCGGCCGCGCGGCCCGAGCGTGCAGGCGACCGCCCGCGCCAGTTTGCTGACACCGGACAACAACTTTTGCCGGGCTTCATCGCTGTAGCTTAACTGCTTGGCCCCCATTCACACATCTCCTTTTGCTAGGTTCACTGTCCGCCGGATGGCTTCTTTTACGCGCTCCGATTTTTTCTCTCTGGGGCAAGGGGGCGCCTCTGAAGCATGAGAGGCCGCCACGATAGGGAGTGTCCTCGCCGGTAATGCGAGGAACGATAGCAAGGATTGTGCCGCAGTGACGATTCAGCGCAAGCCATGTTTTGACAAATGATTACGACAGGCTACCTGGGGAGAACGGGAGCAAAGTCCCGCCAAATTGGCAGACGGGGAACTAGCTCTCTGACAAAAACGGTCAGTTCGGACGGCGCGGGGAGGTCGCCGTCCCCTGCGACGAGGCGAGCGTCTTCTTGGCGTGATGGATCGGCGGTAGCGGCGGGACCGGAAGCCATTCCTTCTGCTCGATCTCCACCATCCGCGCCGGCCGCTGGTCGCCCAGCCAAGCGATGACGTAGAAGAATACGGGTGTCAGAAAGATGCCGAACAGCGTTACACCCAACATGCCGGCGAACACGGCCACGCCTAGTGTGCGGCGCATCTCCGCGCCGGCGCCCTGCGAGACCATCAGCGGCACGACACCGAGGATGAACGCGAACGAGGTCATGATGATCGGCCGCAGACGCAGCTGGCACGCTGCCAGGGTCGCCTCCTTACGCCCCCTCCCCTCCTCGCGTTGCGCCTTGGCGAATTCGACGATGAGGATGGCGTTCTTGCAGGCCAGGCCGACCAGCACCAAAAAGCCGATCTGCGTGAAAATATTCACGTCCATCCGCGCCATGACGACGCCGGCGATGGCGCAGAGAAGACACATGGGCACCACGAGGATGACGGCCAAGGGCAGCGACCAGCTTTCGTACTGCGCCGCCAGCACCAAAAACACCAGCACGACCGCCAGCAAGAACACCCACATGGCCGTGTTGCCGGTCTGCAATTGCAGGTAGGCCAACTCCGTCCATTCGGGACGCATCGTCTGCGGCAACTTCTCCTCCACCGCCTGTTGCAAACGCTCGATCGCCTGCCCCGAACTGGTGTCCGGCCCGGCGTCGGCGTGGACGGGCGCCGCCAGATACATGTTGTAGCGCATCACCATCACCGGCCCGTTCTTGAAGCGCACCGAGGCGAAGTCCGCCAGCGGCACCATCTCGTTCTGATTGTTGCGCACCTTCAGTTGTTTAATGTCGTCCACCGACTGACGGAAGGTCCGTTCGGCCTGGATGTTGACCTGCCAGGTACGGCCGAAGCGGTTGAAGTCGTTGATGTAGTACGGGCCGATGGTGGACTCCAGCGTCGTGCGGATGTCGTCGATGGACACGCCGCGGTCCTTGGCCTGGGTGCGGTCGATAATCAGCTCCAGCCAGGGCGTATTGGCGCGGAAGCTGGTGAAGACACCTTGCAGGTGCGGATCGGACTCGCCGGCTTCGACGACGGCGTCGGCGGTCTTCTGCAGCGATGCCAGGTTGTCATCGTCGATGTCCTGCACGATGATTTTGAAGCCGCCCGCCGTGCCCAGCCCTTCGACCGGAGGCGCGCCGAAGATGTTCACGATCGCCGTGGGCAACTCGCGCGTCAGCCGTTCTTGCAGCGAGGCGGCGATGGCGTCGCTGGTGAGGTCCGGCCGCGTGCGGTCGTCGAACTCGTCGAGCATCAGATACAGAGCGCCGAAGTTCGAGGCGTTGGCGCCCAGCAAGATCGACTGGCCGGAGATGGCGACGGTGTGCTTGACGCCCGGCGTTTCCAGGGCGATTTTCTCAATCCGTCCGACCACGTCTTGCGTCCGCTTCACCGAGGCGGCGTCGGGAAGCTGCACGTTGACGAGCAGATAGCCCTTGTCCTGCTGCGGAATGAAGCCGGTCGGTGTCCGTGTGAAGCCCCACCACGTCAGCGCCAGCAGTCCGCCGTACACGACGATCACCACCAGGCTGACGCGCAGCATCCCCGACACCATCCGCGTGTAGGCGGTGGTCGAGAAGTCGAAAGCCCGGTTGAACTGCCGGAACGACCAGCCGAGCAGGAAATTGAGCGGCCTGCCTACGACTAGCCCGCTAACCAGTTCCACCAGACCAAGCAACAGACCGGCGGACGCTCCGATGAGGACCGGCCCCCAGGTGCGCAGCGAATCCAGCATGGCGGGCGGGACGCCCGCGCTCCGGAGCGCGGGCGTCCCGCCCGCCAGCGCCGCGAGGAGGTGATGACCGATGAACTTGTGACCCAGCCACGCCCCCAGCGGCACGAAGGCGAACCACGGCAGCGCCTCGAAATGTCCCTTGACGCGCGGCTTCAAGAGCAGCGCCGCCAGGGCTGGGCTGAGCGTCAGTGAGTTGAACGCGGAGATCAGCGTCGAGACGGCGATGGTCAGGGCGAATTGCCGGAAGAACTGGCCGATGATGCCGGTGATGAAGGCGCACGGCACGAACACCGCCGCCAGCACCAGACCGATGGCGATGACCGGCCCCGATACCTGCTCCATCGCCCTCAGCGTCGCCTCTTTCGGTTCCAGGCCATGCTCAATGTGGTGCTCGACCGCCTCGACGACGACAATCGCATCATCGACGACGATGCCGATGGCCAGCACCAGGCCGAAAAGCGTCAAATTGTTGAGCGAGAAGCCCATGACGGCCATGACGGCGAACGTGCCGATGACGGCCACCGGCACGGCGACGAGCGGGATGAGCGCCGACCGCCAGTTCTGCAAAAACAGCAGCACCACGACGGCGACCAGCACGATGGCGTCCAGCAGCGTTTCGCCGACCTCGGTAATCGACTCCTTGATGAACGGCGTCGTGTCGTAAACGATGTCGTATTCGATGCCGGGTGGGAAGTGGCGCTTCAACTGCTTCATGCGCTCCTTGACGCGCTTGGCGACATCGAGTGCATTGGAGCCGGGCAACTGGTAGACGGACAGGGCCACCGACGGCCTGCCGTCGAGCGTGCAAGTCTGATCGTAGGACTGCGCGCCGAGTTCGATGTTCGCCACGTCCTTGAGGTAGACCAGCGACGCTCCGTTGTTCTTGACGATGATCTTCTCGAACTGTTCGGTGCTTTCGAGCCGGCCGAGCGTAGTGATGATGTACTGCGACACCTGACCGCTGGGCGTCGGCGGCTGTCCGATCTGACCGGCCGCCACCTGAATGTTCTGCGCCTGCACCGCCGCGATCACGTCCTGGGCGTTGAGGTTGTACGTCGCCAACTTCTGCGGGTCCAGCCACAATCGCATACTGTAATCGCGCTGTCCCAGGTAGGTAATGTCGCCGACGCCCGGCAGGCGCGACAACTCATCGCGGATCTGAATGGTGGCGTAGTTGCTCAATTCCAGGCTGGTTCGGCTGCCGTCCTTGGAGAACAGGTTGACGATCATCAGGACGTTGGACGACTTCTTCTTGACGGAGATGCCGCGGCGCTTGACGAGATCGGGCAGGATCGGCTCGGCGAGCGATTCGCGGTTCTGCACCAGCACCTGCGAGATGTTCAGATCGGTGCCCGGCTCGAAGGTGACGGTGAGCGTGTATTTGCCGTCGTTGGTGCATTGCGACGACATGTACATCATATTTTCGACGCCGTTGACCTGCTGCTCGATGGGCGCGGCCACCGTGTCGGCAACCACCTTGGCGTTGGCGCCGGGGTAGTAGGCCGACACTTCGACCGTCGGCGGCGCGATCTCCGGATACTGCGCCACCGGCAGCGTGGCAAAGGCGATGACGCCGGCCAGCACAGTGACGATGGACAGCACCGCGGCGAAGATCGGTCGGTTGATGAAGAAGCGCGAAAACACGTTGAAGCCTCAATTCAAACTATTTTTTCCTCATCACCAGCCCGAAGCGCCAGCGAGGGCGGCCCCGCTCCGCCCTCGCTGGCGCTTCGGGCTGGTGTGGAAACTCCATCTGTCGCACGGCGGCGCAGCGCCATGCCCAGCAGCAGCACCAATATCCACGGGATGCCCAGCGTCAAAATGCCGACGAGGTACAGCACCACCTTGCCGATCAGCCGCGTCCGCGCTGCGACGAACAGCGGCGCCTCGGCGATCCCCTCGATAACGTAGAAGAACACCGGCGTCAGAAAAATGCCGAACAGCGTCACGCCCAACATGCCACTGAACACCGCGACGCCTAACGTCTTGCGCATTTCCGCGCCGGCACCGTGACCCACCAGCAGCGGCACCACGCCGAGAATGAAGGCGAACGAGGTCATCAGGATGGGCCGCAGACGCAGCTGGCACGCCGCCAGCGCCGCGTCGCGGCGCGATAGGCCGCCTTCCTCGTGCTTGTGCTTGGCGAACTCGACGATGAGGATGGCGTTCTTGCTGGCCAGCCCGACCAGCACCACGAAACCGATCTGCGTGAAAATGTTGATGTCGCCGCCCGACGCGGCCACGCCGGTCAGCGAGCCGAGAATGCACATGGGCACCACGAGGATGACGGCTAACGGCAGCGCCCAGCTTTCGTACTGCGCCGCCAGCACTAAAAACACGAACGCCACCGCGAGGGGGAAGATCAGGTTGTTCCAGATGTTCTTGGAGGCGTCGATCTGCATGTAATTGATCTCGGTCCACTCGAACGCCATGCCCGGCGGCAGCACCTCGGCGCACAGCCGCTCCATCTCCTCAATGCCCTCGCCGGTGGACACACCGGGCTTGGTGGCACCGAGGATGGCGGCGGCGTGGTACATGTTGTAGCGACCGATGTTGATCGGGCCGCCGACCTCGCGGACGCGGACCACGGAGCCGAGCGGCACCATCTCGCCGTTGGCGTTGCGCACTTGCAACAGCTTGACCTTGTCGGGATCGTCGCGGAACGGCCCATGGGCCTGGACGATCACCTGCCAGGTGCGACCGAAGCGGTTGAAGTCGTTGACGTAGTAGGAGCCGAGGTAAATCTGCAAGGTACTGAAAACGTCGGCGGGATTGACGCCCATCGCCTGACACTTGTCGCGCTCGATGTCCATGTACAGCTGCGGTACGTTGGCGCGGAAGATACAGTAGAGATTTTCGACCTTGTCGCTCGGCGGGGCTTTGGGGAGGCCTTCCACCTCTTCCCCTCTGGACCGCGCGATGAGTCGGTCAATCTGTTTCTGCAACTCGACCAGGCCGAGATCGCTGCGGTCCTCGATGATGATCTTGAAGCCGCTGGCCGAACCGAGTCCCGACACCGGCGGCGGCGTGAAGACCGACACTTTGGCTTCGGGGATTTCCTTCTCCAGCAGCTTCCGCACCCGGTTGGTGATTTCGGTGGCCGTCAGTGACGGATCGCGCCGCTGGTCGAATGGGGCGAAGGCGACGAAGAACTGGCCGAAGTTCGAGCCGTTGGCGTTGAGGGTGAACGATTGGCCGGCGATCTCGGTGACGTGGAGCACGCCGCCCAGCGGCTGCACGCACCTTTGAATGTGATCCACGGCTTTCTGCGTGCGCTCCAGCGAGGCGGCGTCGGGCAGCTGCACGGCGATGTAAAAACGGCCCTGGTCCTGGTTGGGAATGTAGCCGGAGGGCAGACCGTTGGCCGGATCGAACGATCCCCATTTGTGGTAAAGCCACTTGTTTTTGGGCAGTCGGTCCCGCAGGGCGCTGTAACCGGGGAAGCCCGTGAACCCCGCCCCGGCCAGGCCGAGCAGACCGACGTATAGGACCAGCACCACGGCGCTGCCGCGTAGTCCCAGGCCCACCAGGCGCATGTAGCCGCTGGTGGCGCCCCGGAACATCGCGTTGAACAGCCGGAAGAACCAACCCAGCAGCACATCGAGCATCCGGGCGAGCACGTCCTTCTTCGCGCCGCGCGGCTGCAACAGGATGGCCGCCAGGGCCGGACTGAGCGTCAGCGAGTTGAACGCCGAGATCACCGTGGAGACGGCGATGGTCAGCGCGAACTGGCGGAAGAACTGGCCAGTGATGCCGCTGATGAAGGCGCACGGCACGAACACGGCGCACAGCACCAGCGCCACGGCGATGACCGGCCCGGACACCTCGTCCATCGCCTTGTGGGCCGCCTGGCGCGGCGTCAAGCCGCGCTCAATGTGATGCTCCACCGCTTCGACGACGACGATGGCGTCATCGACGACGATGCCGATGGCCAGCACCAGCCCGAACAGCGTCAGATTGTTCAAACTGAAACCGATGGCGATCATCGCCGCGAAGGTGCCGATGACGGCCACCGGCACGGCGACGAGCGGAATCAGCGACGACCGCCAGTTCTGCAGGAACAACAGCACCACGGCGGCCACGAGCGCGATAGCCTCGATCAGGGTGCGGACGACCTCCTTGATCGACTCCTTGATGAACGGCGTCATGTCCAGGGACACGGCGTAATCGAGGTCTTCAGGGAAGTGTTTCTTCAGTTCCTCCATCTTGGCGGTGACGCGGTCGGCGACGGCGATGGAGTTGGCGTCCGGCAGCGCCCAGACGGCGACGCTGCCGTTGGGCCGGCCGTTGAGTTTGCTGGTCGAATCCCGGTTTTTCGCGCCCAGGTCGGCCCGTCCGACGTCCTTGAACAAGACCTTTCGGCCGTCCTTGTCGGTGCGCAGAACGATGTTCTCGAACTCCTCGGTCGAAGTCAGCCGGCCGAGCGTGGTGATGGTGAACTCAAACGGCTTGCCGGCGGCGGTCGGCTCCTGGCCGATGTGGCCAGCGGCCACTTGCCGATTCTGTTCGCGGATGGCGTTGGCCACATCGGCGGCGGTCATGTTCAGCGCCGCCAAGCGCTCCGGATCGACCCACAGGCGCATGCTGTAGTCTTGCTGGCCGAAGATGTTCACGTCGCCGACGCCGGGCACGCGCTTCAGCTCATCGGCGATCTTGATGGTGGCATAATTGCTCAGGTACAGCTGATCGTAGCGGCCGCCCGGTGAATAAATGGCGATGACTTGCAGGATGTCGGGGTTGCGCTTGCGCGTGGTGACGCCGGTTTGTTTGACCACGTCGGGCAAGAGCGGCAGAGCGAGATTGACGCGGTTCTGCACAAGCACCTGGGCGAAGTTCAAATTGACGCCGGGCTTGAAGGTCACGGTCAGGTTGTACGAGCCGTCGTTGTTCGACTGCGACACCATGTACATCATGTCTTCGACGCCGTTGACTTGCTGCTCGATGGGCGCCGCCACCGCGTCGGCCACGACCTGACCGTTCGCGCCGGGATAGGTACAGGAGACGATGATGCTCGGCGGCGTGATCGGCGGATACTGCGCCACCGGCAGATTGAACGCGGCCACTATCCCCGCCAGTGTAATGACGATGGACAGCACCGACGCGAAGATCGGCCGCTCGATGAAGAAGTGCGAGAACATATCTAGGCAGGGGTCGGGAGGCCGGAAACAGGATCAAGGGGCGGAATTCACCGACGGACCTCGGGATCCAGCTCCCTGACCCTTGCCTCCTTTGTTGGCGGACAGCAATTCCGTCAGCGACGACCGCGGAGCTTCCACGGGAGCCTGCGACTTCGCCTGGACCACCGAGTCCGGCCGCACGCGCTGCATCCCGTTGACAATCACCCGATCGCCTTCCTTCAGTCCCTCCTTGATGACGCGCAGCCCCTTGATCGACTGGCCGAGCGTCACGGCGCGATATTTCACGCGCTCCACTTCGTTGCCCTCGTCGTCCTTCTCGGTCTGGACGACGTAGACGTATTTCCGCCCCTGATCGCTGAGCAGCGCCTCGTCGGGAACGAGCAACGTCTTGTAGGGAACGCCGAGCGGCAGGCGGACGCGCACGAACAGGCCGGATTTAAGATGGCCCTTCGGGTTCTCGAACACGCCGCGCATGCGCACCGTGCCGGTGTTGGCGTTCAGCCGGTTGTCGAGGAAGTTGACGTTACCCATCTGGTTGAAGTCGTCTTCGTTGGCCAGCCGCATCAGCACGGGGAATTGCAGCGACGACAGCCAGCGATTCGACGCCGAGGATGTTACCGATACCAGTTCCAGGTAGGTCCGCTCGTCCACGTCGAAGTAGGCGTACACCGGGTTCTCGGTCACGATGGTCGTCAGCACGGTCTGATCGGCGTTGACGAGGTTGCCCGGATCGACCAGGCGCTTACTGATTCGTCCGCTGAGGGGGGCGGTCACGCGCGTGAAGCCATGGTAAAGCCTGGCCCGGTCGCGCGCCGCTTCTTTCGAGCCGACGGCGGCGATGGCCTTGTCGCGGTTGGCGAGGATCTGATCGTATTCCTCCTTGTTGATGCTTCCGGTGCCGATCAAATGCCGGGCGCGCTCGGCGTTCTTCATCTGCAACTCGCGCTCCGCCTTCGCCTGCCGCAGATCGGCCTCGGCCAGGTTCAGATCGGCCTGATAGGTGCGCGGGTCGATTTGGAAAAGCAATTCGCCCTCCTTGACGACATCGCCTTCCTTAAAGGGCGCCTCCTGCACGTACCCGGAAACGCGCGGTCGAATGTCCACGGTCTTGAGGGCGTCAAGCCGGCCGGTGAAGTCCTGATAGTCCGTCACGTCGCCAAGGGTCGGTGTGGTGACAAAAACCTCGATCACCTTGGGCTTCGACGGACCCGCCGCTTGTTTGCAGCCGACGAGCACAACGACTGTCAGAAGCATTGCGGAGACGGCAAACCGGAATCGTCTCCGCTGGCGCGACGGGGGAGAATCGCTCATCGTTGTGTTCTCCATCGGTTCTTCGGTATCGCGACGCCAAGTCTGGCATGGGGCGGGTGAGGGCAGCTTCGGACTGACCAGTCAGTTCTGTTATCATTATGTGGGAACCGCAAGCATTGTCAACCAAAAAACCGCGCGGTGAGAGGAAATCTCTACAACAGCGAAGGAACCTCTCGAAAGGAATGGCTGCATGACCGCGACCCTGGTCCGCCCTCTTTTCGCCGGCCCTCTCGACATCGTGGGCGATGTCCACGGCGAAATGGAAGCCTTGCACGGCCTGCTGCACCAGCTCGCTTACCTCTCCGACGGCACGCATCCCGAAGGGCGACGCCTCGTTTTCGTCGGCGATCTCGTGGATCGCGGCCCGGACAGTCCCGCCGTGGTCGAGTTGGTTCGCCGGCTTGTCGAGCAAGAGCGAGCGCAATGCGTCCTGGGCAACCACGAATTGAACATCCTCCTCGGCAGCCGTAAGCCGGACAACATCTGGTTTTTCCACCACGCCCCAGACGAGGGACAGCGGCGCGAGGAGAGGCCGGAAGTCCCGGCGGATGAACGAACCCGGGAGGATATGCTTCGCTTTTTCGCCGCTCTGCCGCTGGCGCTGGAACGTCCCGATATGCGCGTCGTTCACGCCGCCTGGGACGATGCCATGATCGCGGCCGCTCGCCGGGCGACGCGGGCCGATGAACTCCACCGTGATTCACGAAGAGACATCGACGCCACCGTCGAGCGTCGCGGCCTGCGCGACCGGATCGAGATTCGGCTGGCGCGGCAGAACGAGAACCCCGTCAAGTTTCTGACTTCGGGACCGGAAGCGCGAGCGGAGCAACCGTTCGAGGCGATGGGCAAAATCCGCAACGAGAGCCGCGTCGCTTGGTGGCACGAGTACGCAGGCCCCTTGTGCGCGTTCGGTCATTACTGGCGGATCATGCTGCCGGAGGAAGTCGATAAGGAGCAGCTTTTCACAGATGTTTCCCTCAACGCGACACTGGGTCGCGGCGACGCCATGTGCATCGACTATTCGGTCGGCAAGCGTTTCAAGGAGCGCGTCGCGCCGGGTTTTGCCGGCGTGTTTCGGACGCGGTTGGCGGCGCTGCGGCTGCCGGAGCGCGTGCTGATCTTCGAGGATGGGAGTCGGCTTCCCCTGCTCCACCCCTAACGTAACCGATCACGGGCCGAGGGTGACAGCGTATAGTCACAGGAAAACCACGGGGAACGGCAGGAGGGTCGGCAGTTCGTGGGAAACGACTAATACTACCTCGCGGTGATCTGCTACCATGAAAGGAAACCCTTTCTGGAGACGATCCCACGATGCAACGATTACCTGTGGTCGCTCACCTCTCGGTCGCGGAGGTGGGCCGCCGTTACCGTTTTTGCCCCGACCCCAAGG
>DATBGU010000123.1:0-40790 GCA_036557825.1 Gemmataceae bacterium | reverse complement strand
CGCGGTCGGCGCCGGTGAACGCGCCCTTGACGTGGCCGAAAAAAGCGCTCTCGATCAGGTTGGCGGGCTGGGCGCCGCAGGGCACGGTCAGAAACGGATGACCGTGGCGCGGCGAGCAGTCGTGCATCAAGCGGGCCAGGTGCGTCTTGCCGGTGCCCGTCTCGCCGGTCAAGAGCACGGTGACGTCGTGGACGGCGGCCAGGGCCAGGCGTTCGATGAGAGGCAACAGCGACGGCGTCTGCGTGAGCAGACGACGGCCGATGACTTCCTCGACGGTTTCAACGGACTTGGTGCCGAGGAAATCGCGGACGCGGCCGAGGCGGTCGCGAATCAGCTGCGTCAGTCGGGCAGCATCACGCGGCCAACGGAGGCACTGGGCGACGTAGGGTTGCACGTCGGCAAGGTCGGCGGTTTCCTCGCTGGCGACGATCATGACGATCGGAGGCAGCTTGCGAATGTAGATCTCGCGGACGAGATGGAGTATTTGCTCCGATTCGTCGAGGGACGCGGTGGCCAGCAACAGCAGGCCGTCGGTTTGTTGGCTGACGTGCGTGCGAATGGAATCAAAACTGCATTGAAAGACTTCCTGCCCAACCGCTTTTTTCAGGTGGGCCTGGATACTGCAAGCCAGACGCTGATCGTCGCTGACCAGGGCAACACGATTGCTGCTCATCACTTGTCTCCCTACCGAGGGTGCGGCGCCAAGTGGGCGGCGCGCCGACCCGTGAGCGATGATGGAAGAGTCGAACCCGCGCTCGGATCGCCGCTCAGGTGCCGTGCGCGGGCGTGCCGATCAACGTCGATCGGCCGCAGGGAGTATCGCATCCTCTCCGGCGTGTGAATCGGGAACTAAGCCGGATCCTCACCTGGGGAGGTTGCGGATAAACTAAACGGTGCGGGGAATCTACACGCCCTGTGGACAACGAGGTCGGGGCAGGGGTTCCCTCTCATCCAGCGATCGGGGAGAGAGCAGCGGCGTCTGTTGATACGGGAAGCGGGGCGGATGGCCACGCTGCGCATCGCCAGAGGGGACGTTGCATCATCTCGTGCTCGCGGTGCCGATTCATCCGACGGCCAGCGAACCGTTGTCAGGGGAGACAGGCAGGCGAAGGCGGACGCGGCTTCGCGCTGAGGAACGTCTATCCGGTGAGACGTTCCCATGTGGGGATGGGTGCCTCCTTCACGACCCCTCCGGTCAGCAAAACTGGGCTGACCGGAAAAAATCAAATATGCAATGTAGGCAAGAGCTTGACCTCTGTCAAGAAAATCTTGGCCGGAATTTTCCCGCCTGGACAATGTTTTGTTTTGCCGACCCGCGGTTCCGGTCCCGTTGGGTTGCCTGGTTTCCCTCATGACGATGTTTCCGACTGGTCCCGAGGTGGAGGACAATCTCGTTGCGGCGGTTCGACGAAGCCGTTCATCTCCGGCAGCAGCAGCGCTTGGGTATCGAGCAGCGCCTGAGCGATGTCGCGGATCTGGCGGCGCTGCCGCCGAGACAGCACGCGCAGCCGCTTGTACGCTTCCTTCTCGGAGACGCCCAGCCGCTCGACGAGAATCCCCTTGGCCCGCTCGATGACAATGCGATCGTTGAGGCGCTGTTGCAGTTGGTCGAGGCGGATTTGCCAGCCGCGCTGGCGGTGCAGGTAGGCCAGCACATTGAAGATGGCCAGGCCGACCCCTTCGACGCTGGGCGGCAGCGCGGTTAATTGAAGCGGGTACTGCTCGCTCAGCGCGCGGCAGGCTTCGGCGTGCTCCAAGGAGACGCCGAGCACCAGGCCGACGCCGGAGGCCAACACCTCGGCCGTCCACGGGCCGATCGGACACACGGGTTCGGCCAGCACCAAGACATCGGGCTGGCGCGCCTGCACGACGAAGGCCAGATCGGCCGTCCAACGCACGCAATCCACGCTCCAGTGACGGTTCTCGGGGCGTCCGGCCCACTGGCGAAACACACACCCAAGGGCGTCGCGTTCTCCTCCTTGCTCGCCCTGCACCAACCAGGCTTGCATGACCGCTCCTCATCCTATTCTGGAAAGCGCTTCGCCAAGGAAACGCGGGGAAAAGTTTCCAGAGAGAGACGGACGATGTCGCGGAAACAACGCCTGCCTTAGCATGGATTTAATTGCTCGCCTTGTCAAGAAACCGCGGCGCGGTCGCGCGACCCAAGGAGAAGCGGTGGAGGTCAACCGGCCGATCGACTCGACCGCCGGCCACCAAGCGGCAAATGCTCCCCCTTCGGCGTCCGAGCGGAACATTATAGCAGTCTCCTGGGGGACCAATCCACCCTCTCATCCCAGATGGATGAAGGGTCGCGCTTCGCGCTTGGCATGTTTCTTGCTCTAACTCAACCCACTCGCTTCTTCCGGGTGGTTCCGCGTGGACCGTTCCCGGAGCGCTCGCGCCGTGAGGATCTGTTGAAGCCTCCACCCCCCGCCGCAAGCGGTCCCCGCGCTCAACGCGGAGGAGGGACCGGCAGATCCAGCAGCGCGGTGGTACGTTAGGCACCGGCCAGGGAAGGATGAGCAACGGGGCCATCCTTCCCAAAAGCAACCACTCTTTTTTCGACGCACGCATGATGCCTGTAGTTCCCAAAGTTGAATCGAATCCGGAAATGTCGGGAGCGTCGCAGGAACTGGAGCTGGCCTTGGCGAGCTTGCTGGAGTTTCTCGGCGCTTCCGCCGGTTGGATCGGTCTGCGCGACGCCGGCGGCGGCATGACGTTCCCCGTCTGTCGGGGCGCGTTCGCCGAGAACTGGCTGCGCATCCAACAACCGCGCGGGGGCGTCTGGGGCGTCGCGCTGGGCGAAGGTCCGATCCTTCTCAACGACCTGCAACCGTGGGCGGCGCTGGGCGATCCGCCGCTGCGCAATTTTCTGTCCTGCCCTCTGATTCACGGCGACGCCGTCGTCGGGCACGTCGCCCTGACCAACAAGCCGCAGGGCTTCACGCCGCAGGATTTGGCGGCGCTGCAGGCGATGGCCCATCACGCCGTTCGTCTGCTGGAGCATCCCGTCGCCGCCGCCGACTTGCCGGCCGCCTGGCGCCATCTCCTCGACCGCGCGGCCGAAGGCGTCCTGGTCCTGGATGAATCCGGCGTGCTCGTGTACACGAATCAGACCTGGCTCGACTGGTCGGGCTTTGCCGCCGAGGAGTTGCTTGGCCGCCGCGCCCCGTTCCCGTTCTGGGTGGATCCCGCGGACCTTGGCCGAGCGCTCCTCATGAGCGAGGCCGGCTCCGACGGCGCGTTGCCCTTTCGCCGCCACGACCAGTCGCTGTTGTGGTGCCGGGTGGAGACCCAAAGGGAGTTGTGGGCGGGCCGGACCATGACGGTGGCCTACTTGAAACAACGGCCGGCCGAAACGGCGCTCGCCGCCGAGCCGCAAGGTTGTTCGCTCGACAACCGGGAGATCGTCAAGCCGTCTCTCTCCGGCGATCCGCCCGCGCCGAGCTGGCTGCCTCTGCTCTTGAAGCTCGGCGACGGCATCGACGGCTGGGGACCGCACTGGGAGAAGCTGACCGGCCTGTCGGAGCGCGACGTGAAGGACATCCGCAGCGAACTGGTCCTCGACTGGTTGTTTCCTCAGCAGCACGACCGCGAGCGGGTGGCCGACTGCTTCCAGCGTCCCAGTCCCTCCCGGTGCCAGTTGCTGCTCGACGTGGCCGCACCCACCGGAAGCCGGCTCCTGCTGTGTACCTTCTGTCCCTTGCCGGAAGATGATTCCCCCGTGCCGAGGCGCTGGCTCCTGTTGGTCGGCGAGCCGGAGTCGTGAGCGGTCGCGCTCATTCCAGCCGGTAAACGCGCACCGCGTTGTCGTGGAACAGCTTTCGCTGCTCCTCCGCGCCGCGGCCGGCGACGATCGACGCCAGCGCCTGAAACCACTGCCGGAACGTCGCCGTCTTGGTGCATACCGGCCAATCGCCGCCGAACATCACGCGATCGGGTCCGAACGCTTCCAACGTGTGTTTGACGATCGGCGCCAGATCCTCCGCCGTCCAGCGTTCCGGCTTGGCCGTCACCACGATGCCGGAAACCTTGCACACCACGTTCTTGCGCTGGGCCACCGCCGCCATGTCCTTCTCCCACCGCGAGCGGTCCTTCGCTTGCACGTCGCCGTTGCCGCAGTGATCGAGGATGAAGCGCGTGTCCGGACATTGGTCGATCAGCTTCGCCGCGTCCAGCAGTTCGCCGGGCCGCACGCACAGATCGAAACTCAGACCGCGCTCGCCCAGCAATCGGATGCCGCGCACGAACTTCTTGTCGAGGCAGTATCCCGCCGGTGTGCTGGGTCCGTGCAGCACTTGCCGAATGCCCTTGATGCAGGCGCTGTTCTTGAATGGATCGAGATACTTGGCGAAGCCGTCGGAGTTCGGCCGCCCCGACACGACGGCGGCCACCATCGGATTGTCGGCGCGAGCGCACAGATCCAAAACGTACTCGGCTTCGGCGGTCTGCTGCACCGGATCGACGTCCACTTCCATGTAGACGGTCTTGACCATCCGCGCGGGATGGTCGCCGATCTTGCCGAGATCGGCGGTGGCCGTCAGGTAGTCCGCCATGAGATGGTCCTTCGCCAGTTTCGGCTCGTTCTTGGTCCAGGGCAGGCGGAACTTGCTCAAGTCCCATAGATGCTGATGCGTGTCGATGACGGGAAACACCGTTGTGTTCTCCTCGGGCTGGCGGGCAGCGAGGGCGGTGACGGCGGAAGCGGCCAGGAACTGCCGGCGGTTCATGGTGCGATCTCCGGGAATGGGGTGACGAACGGAGGGCATTCTACCGCGCCGCCGGCCGGAAATCGTCAACCTCCGCCAGGAAACCTTGACGGACGCCCCCGCGATTTGCTGTTCTTAATTCGATGTGTCTTCGCAACCGGAACCCGACAGCAACGGTGACCGACTCATGAAGGACCACAGCAACACCAAGGCTCCGGAGACGGACCTCGACTGGTTGAGGAACGACGATCCGGAAATCTTTCATCTGCTCCTCGCCCTCGACGGCGATCTCGACGCGCTGCGCTGGTTGAAACTTCGCGGCGACGGACTGTTTCTGTTCGTCGAGGCGCTTACCGGCGCCAAGGAAGCCGTGGATTCGCTGGAAGCGCACCCGGCCCGCAAGCTCGGCGATTTGTTCGACACCATCGCGCACTGCGATGTGGAGGACTGGCTAAACGAGAACCACCCGGAGCTTCACCATCTCTTCGATTTCGTGCGCGGCGACGAGACGGCCCTGCGCGGACTCAAACACAAGAAGGTCACCTTCAAGCGCGTCGCCGAGATCGTGCGGCGGAAGTATCGGGGGTATCGCGACGAGGACGGCGAGACGGCGGCCTCCGACGGCAAGGCGGCGGCCGTCCCGGAAGGAGCGGCGGCCGACGTCGGTTGCCTGATCGGCGAGATGCACCTGCAAAACCGCGAGTATCACAAGGCGATCGACGCCTTCAGCCGCGCCATCGAGAGCGATCCGACGCCCGACGCCTACGCCGGCCGCGCCCGCGCTTATCGGGCGCTGGCCGTCCTCGACGATCATTCGGCCGCCAACTCGAACGCTCGGCCGGCCCGCTGACCTCGTTACAAACTCTTTACAGAATCGCCCCCTTTCCACGGGTATGATCGACGCCAGGAAGAGATCTGGTGGCCGTCAACCATCGTGGAAAGGGGCGAGCATGAACCCGGTAAAATCGTTGGCACATTCGCGGCGTCTGCGCGCCGCGGGAGGACTTTTCCTCGGCTTGGCCGTCGTGGCGGCCGTGGGCGGAATGGCCCGGTACGGCGCGCAGGTTCCGGAGGAATCGGCGCGGAAGCCGGCGGCTCCCGCAGCGAATTCCTACCCACGGCCAGCGAAGAAAAAGCTCACGGCCGAGGAGCTGCGCAAACGCTATCCGTTCGAGTCGCTGGCCCCGCGGTTGGAGTACGAAAGCGATCGCGCCAAGCGTGTCGCGCCGAAACTTCCCGACGAGGCGGCCAAACGGTTGCAATCCGTGGAACAGTCGTATGGAGGCCGGCAGGGGTGGGGCAATCTGCGCGGCGAATCGCTCAAACAGCTGCACTCCCATGAGGTCGAGAAATTCATCGCGCGCGAAGGTTTCGGGTTGTCGCGGATGCCGATACCGGGACCGGAGTTTCTGGAGTTGGCGGAGGCGTCGCCGATCCCCTTCACCGCCTCCGGCGCTCGTCCGTTGGCGGCGAAAACGATCGGTCCGAAGATCGCCTTGGCCCAAGGCACAGAGGCGGGGCCGCCCGAATTGATGAAGGCGGACGCCCTCATGCCTTCGTTGGCCCAACTCGATACGTTCCACTTGCGCGGACAGATGAACTTCATCTCCTCGCCGAGCCTCGGCTACGTCAAGGACCGCGAGCATGTGGCCGGCTTCCAGGCCCATCAGTTCCGCGTCATGCCGCAGCTGGTCGATCTGGCGTACACGCGGGAAAAAACACCGCGCAAAGAAAAATGGGCCGTCGCGCGGCTGGAACTGGTCAGTCTGCTCAAGCACGAGGAGCCGGCCGTCTACATCTCCGAGACGCTGCCGCGCATGGAGCAATCGCAGGAAGCCAAACTGCGGCCGCTCGACGAGTTCGAGGCGAACGCGCTGCGGCGCTTGCGGAAGGGGGAAGATGTGGTAACGGAGTCGTCGCTGAATCAGATCCGCATGATGGGTTCGCTGCGTGCGGCCAAACAATGCATGCAGTGTCATTCGGCGAAGCGCGGCGAACTGCTCGGCGGCTTTTCTTATGTGATGCAGCGCGTGCCGCCGCGCACGCCGGTGGAATGAGAACGCGGTTGACTGTCGGTGAGCGGGGAGCGTAAGCGACCGGAGCGTTCCTCCGGTCGCTTACGCTCCCCGCTCACCTAAGACTCGGGGAGCATTTTCAGCAACTTGTCCAGCTCCTCATCAACAAGTCGATCGAACAATTCGCCGTCCGCAGCGTTGAACTGCGGCGCGACGCGATAGGCCCGCTTGATCTCGGTCCGCTTGCGCTCCACGGCGGTGACGCCGGCGCGCTCGTCCTTACCCAGAAGGTCGGCACGAATCTCGGCCTGCTCCGCCGGGTCGTTCACCTTCAGTTGCTCGAACAACTGCTTCAACTCGGCATCCCGACGGCGGGCGGTTTCCTCCTGCTCGCGGGATTGCTCGCGCATTTGCACGATAAACGCCGAGAGATCGCGAAAGGCCGGTGTGTCGCGGAGTTGGGCGATGCGCTGGACGCGCTCGGCGGCGCGGCGCCGCTCCGCCAGCCGTTCGATCTCGCGGCGCGCCTCGCGTTTTCGCACTTCCCTTATTAAATGGCGTCGCAGCGTGTCCTTGAAAATCTCCCGCGCGGCGGTCGTGTGAATCCCATCCTCATCGGTCAACTGGCCGCCCTTGGCGAACAGGTTCAACGCATCGTCGGACAAATGGGCCAGCAGGCGGGCGGCCTCGTCGTCGGAGACGGCGCGGTCGAGGTCATCGCGCAACAGACGGGCGCGGTCGAGTTTCGTCGCCTGGGGATGGGCGAGATAGGCGCGGAGAAGATGCAAAGCGCCGTCCGAATCTTTGTGGGCAATGGCGAGACCGGCGGCGTCGAGCAGGCTGTCGGCCTGTTCGCGGCGCGCTTCCTCCAGCAGCGGACGGGCCTCGTCGCGATTGGTCGTCTGATCCACGGCGAGGGCGTCCTCCAGATGGCGGATGGCCTCATCCCAGTTCTGGGCGGCCATGCGGGCGCGAGCGGTGGCGATCTGTTCCGCGACGCGCTCATTGGCGACCGCTGTCTTCCAGGCTTCGCGTCGCGCGCGCAGCCAGAGATATTCGGTCACGATCAGCCCCACGGCCAGCGCCGCCGCGAACGAGATGATCCACGTGCGGCGCGGCGATCGCGGCGAAGGAGGCACGTTCGCGGCCGGTTGGCTCGGCATGGCGTTCCCTCACGATAAAGAGGGTGAACGAGAGGACGGCGATCCGCACCAACCCGCAGCGCGCGGCGAAGACCGCCTTCGACGGCGCCGCGGGTTGGTGAGGAGGCCTGTTAGCGTCGGACCTGGACCACCGGCGCGGTGGAAACTTTTTCGTTGAGGATCTTCTCGAACACCAGCTTGTAGACCTGCTCCAGGTGGGGCAGCGGTGCGGTCGCCAGCAGCAGATGAACGCGCCCCGGATTGTTCAGCGCCGGACGCCGTCGCTTTTGGCCGGCGTGGGCGAGGTCCAGATGATGCTCGTTCTTCAAGCGCTCGGCGTGCGCCTTGCGCCAGAAAAGCTTCTGACGCGCCTCGCTTTTCGCTCCGTCGAGCTGGGCCATCTTGGCGGTTTCGACGACCCAACGGGCCTCGCGCAGCAGCGCGTCGGCGTTGACCGGCCCGGCGATCGAGTGCAGCACGCGGCCGTCCGGCGTGCAGAAATAACTGGCGACGTTGCCGCCCTGCTTCTGAGCGCCGTTGATCGTGAAGGTGCCCACTTTTTGATACGTCGAGACGAAATTGCTGTTGAGGTATTTGCCGGCCTCTTCGTTGGTCAAGGCGTTCGCACGGAACGCTTCGGCGTTGTTTCAGGTGAAGCAGGAGTCTTCAAAATTGCCGGAGATATGCATGACGAACAGCAGTTTCTTCTCGTGTTGGGCCGCCTCCCGCGCGGCTGCCGGGTTGTTCAAAAACAACACTTGCGTCCCGTACGTCTCGCCGGCCGGCGGCGCCGGCTGCGCCGCGGCCACGGGCGGTTGAGGGGCGCACGTCGGCGCCGGCAGCGGCGGCAGCGGCAGCGGCGGCGCTTCCTCATCCTTTGGGATATGGTTGACCGTGACTTCCGGGCGCTCGGGCCGGTGGACGGCGGGAATCGTCACGATGGGACGTGGGGCCGGAGGCGGAGCAGGCGGTTCATCTTCCGCGATGGCCGGAGAAGGCAGGGGGGCCAGGGGCAGCGTGGAAACCTGGCCTCGCCCTTGGCCTGGATGGGTGGCAATCCAGGCGAGGACGCCTACCACCACGGCGAAGGCGACCGACGCCGCGGCGATCACGGCCGACGCCCGAATCAAAGGCGCCCTCGGCCGGTCGGCCGGGGGCTGGACCCACCATGCCGATAACGGAGTTTGTGTTGAAGGGAGCGGAGGAGATTGCGGGGACACGGGACAGTCCTCCAGAACGGATCGGGCCGGGGATGGAAGCGGCCGGTGCGCTCGCGTGCATCGTCGCAAGAAGAACGCTGCCGGCGGAGGAGCTTGCGCCAGCCTCCGCTGTTTAGAACGCGCTCGCCGTCATTTCGTTGGCGCTGGGCGGTTTGGATTTTTCCGTGCCACAATCGCACAGCGGAATGTCCAGGCGAGCAGGGGGCTGACGCCCCCTGTTGCGGCGAAAACAGGGGGCGTCAGCCCCCTGCTCGCCGAAATCCATCGCTGCTCACTCTACCCGATTCGCGCTCCCTTCCGTCTGGCATCATCTTTGCTCCTTTCTTCTATCGCGGAACACCAAGAAGAAAGGAGGACCGCCATGAGCCGAGCGACCATTCCCTCTCCTCACGCTCTGTTTCTCGCCGCGCGGACAGCCGAGGATCTGATGTCGGACAACCCGGTGTCGCTGCGTGAAGACGCCACCATCCCGGAAGCCGTCGCCCTTATGACCGACCGCGGGTACAGCGCCGCGCCGGTGATCGACGAGGCGGGCCGGCCGATCGGCGTCATCAGCCGCACCGACATCCTCGTTCACGATCGCGAGCAAGTCCGCCACGCTCTGCCAGCGGATCAAGGAGAGGCCCATCCGCGATGGCTGCGGCACGAAGGCTTCTCCATCGAGATCGCCGACTCCACCCGTGTGCGCGACGTCATGACGCCCACGGTGTTCACGGCCAGCACCACCACGTCCGCCGCCGACGTGGTCAAGCGGATGGTCGAGCTGAAGGTGCATCAACTGTTCGTGGTGGATGAGGACGACGCGCTGGTCGGCGTCATCTCCGCCCTGGACATTGTGCGCCGGTTGACGCCGGAGATGTGAAATCGACAAGGCGACGGCGGCCCCCTCACCCCAACCCCTCGCCCCCTTCGGGGGGCGAGGGGTTTTTCGTTTGCTCCCCTCTCCCCCGAAGCGGGGGAGAGGGGTAGGGGGTGAGGGGGCCGCCGTCAGCCCTTGCATTAGATGCAGATCAAGCAGTCCGATTCGACTTTTTCTCGAAACTCCTCCTCCGCCGGTTCGGGAACGATCTGCACGCGAAACACGATGTCGCCGACGCGGAGTTCGTCGCCGTCCCATAAGCGGCAGCGCGGTTGCGGGACCACGGCCGCTTCCGTCGCGTCGAGCCGCTTGTCGCGGCGGCCGATCTGCACTTCGTTGAGGAAGGTGCCGTTGAGGCTTCCGAGATCCTGCACGGTGACGGCCGGGCCGTCGATGTCCAGCAGGCAATGACGGCGGGACACCGTGAAATCCTCGGACGGCACCTGGAGATCGCATGCCGAGGACCGGCCGAGGATGCACTGGGCCGTGTCGGTGAAGGTGAACTCCTGGCCCTTAAGGGCGCCCTTGATGCCGGTGAGGATCACTTGGGTGGACATGACGACTCCCTCCTTTGCGGGGATGTTGGGGTGGGACGTTCGCACGCCGAGCAGCAGGAGCCTTCGCCGGGCTGCGGCGCTGGGTCGCTCCCACCGCAAGAACAGGCGGCGTGCGTGGGGGTTGTTTCCGAGTGGTGCGCTCGCGCCCGATTCAGGGCGTCGAGGAAGGCGTGAAGATCGACGCCCATGCGCCGGCAGGCGGTCGCGAGGGTGACGTGGCGGGCCAGCGTGCGCCGCAGCACCGGGCTGGTCAGCGGCGCGAAGCCGAACGAGACGAATGTGCTCAGCAACGCCGGCTCGTCATCCAGAACGTCGGCAACGCGATCGTCGGCAGTGATGACCGTTGGTCCCTGTTGGGGATGGCCGCACGAGCCTTTCGCCGGTTCGGGACGGAGACGAGCGCGGCTGGCCATGATCGACCACATTTGCACGCCCCACAGGGCCAGGCCGGTGACTTCCAGCACGCCGCTGACGCCGGATAGCGGGTAGGTGGCGGACGTGAAGTCGGTGCCAATCTGCGTGACCACGCGCAGCGCGCAGCCGGCATTGAGCAGCACGAAGGGCAGCCACAGGCCGGACAGGCGATGCACGTCCACGCCGTTGAGCGTCGGCACGATCTTGGACGCCACGCCGACGATCATCAAGCTGATGAAACCGACCGTGATGGCATGACGAGCAGCCCCAGCGTAGGCGTGCGAGAACCCAATCTGAACCGCCTTGCTGTCCGGCGCCAGCCAGGCCAGGAGGCCATGCTGGTAGAACGGCAGCAGCACCAGCATCCCAAGCGACACCAGCAGCCACAGGTAAGCGGTTCGCAGGAACTTCAGCGAACGGTCGGCGTCGAGGCTGGCCCCGAAAATGCGCCAGTCGATCAGCAGGGCGGCCACCGAACCGACCAGGACGAGCACCGAACCGTACCATACGGCGGCCCAGGCATGTCCGGCCTCGCGCATGAGGATGAGACTGACGGACTCGCCGACGACGGCCGCGTTCAAGCCCAGCAAGGCCGTCAGGCTGACGCGCCGGCTCGGCGTCCGCAGACCGTAGAAGTTGGGGAACAGCCGCTGACTGACGCCCAGGATCATCAGCAGGGCGAAACCGTGAATCTGGATGTCGCGCAACGGTCCCTGCCAGGTAGCGACGAGGGAGAGCAATTCCTGACGATTCGCCGCGGCCAGGGTGGCAGCCAGGTAGAACATCTCGTAGACGGCCTGGAGGACGAACCAGGCGAGCGCGGAGACGATGTAGTAATCGTACACGGCGAGGGGTTTGCCGCTGTTGCGCCAGGTCGCCGCGAGGATGAACGCGAACAGGGCGACGGCGATCACTTCGATCCCCGCGGCGGCCACTGCCAGATGAGCAAGCCAACTATCGGGGGCCGCGAAGGGTTCCAGAAACGATCGGCCGATCACGCCGGCCAGCATCAACCACCAGCTGAGCAGGGCGAGGCGCGGATGAGCGAGTTGGGCGTGTTTGAAGCGCGGGAACGCTTGGTAGGCGAAGCCCATGACGAACAGGCCGACCCAGCCGAAGATCTGGGCGTGGCCGTGGGCGTTGACTTCGTGAATGCCGACGGCGGTGAACGAGCCGGTCAGGGCGATGCGCAGCAGCAGATACGCGCCCCACAGCGCCCCCAGCGTCAGCGTGATGGCGATGCCGGCTTGGAAGAAGCGGCGATACAGCGTGTCGGCCAGCGCCGGCTTTTCTTCCAGCAGCGTCAGCGACTTCGGCGCGGCGGGCGGCGTTTGCGTCGCCTCGGCCCGTAGTTCGTCGAGCAAGTTGGGCAGCGGAACCTCGTGTGCGCGGGCGAAGAACTCCAGCGATTCGGCCGGCCCTTCCGGCCCGCCGCACCCGCGCAAGCCATAGCGATCCAGGACCGGACGGACCTGCGGCGCGCGTCGCAGAAGATCGGGAATTTGCATGTGGGCGTTGATCCAGTCAACCGCACGAACCATCGTACACCTCGGACTTAATGGACAAAGCTATCTAATTAGTCCATTATATCCGCAAAGCGGGTGCCGAGGCGAGGGGAATGCGTCGGATCGGCGAAACATTCGGGAAATCAGGCGATTGGAGAAAGGCAATACGGATGAATTTGAGGTTCTCCAGGCTCTCCAATCCGCACAGCACTGTGCGGATTGAACGCAGGGTGAGGCGAGTTGAGAGGCGAAGCCGTCGGCCGGCAAACGTCCTCCGCGTCAGCGATGGATGTTTTCGCTCTGCCGCGGACGCTCCAGGCTGATCTGGTTCAGCGGCCAATCGCGGGATCTCATTTCGCCTTCCTCCCGTGTCGGCTGCACGATGAAGTAAGAGATGGCTCCAATGACGGGAACGGCCACGATCCAGATCACCCAAAGCACGCGAGCCGTCGCCTCAATGCGCGAGCGCCGGAGGTTCCAAAGGCAAGCCAGATCCAGTCCGACGACGAAGGACCAGAAAGCCGCAAAGGCGAGGATCGCGAAGAAATCCCCCGACATGATGTCCTCCTTCATGGGTTGAGGAGTATTGACGGAACCGTCTTCCGCGCAATCTTATTGTACCAGTTGCGTCCGTCCCGTCCGGGCGGCCTGATAAAAGGCGAAGATGGTTCGCAGGACGTGCAATCTCTCCTCGCCGGTTATAGGCGGATCGTCGAGGCCGGCGCTGGCGCGCACAGCGGCGCGGACGAACGGCGTACAGCCGGCCGCCCCTTCGCCGCCGCTGTCAAGCACTTGTCACTTCACCGTCGTCATCTTGTCTTCGGGGAACGTGGTGAGCGTCAGATCCTTGAAGTGAACTTCCTGCGGCACTTCGTTGGAGTGCAGTTGCAGACCGATGGGGCCCTCCTTGATGCGTTTCGGCTCCGGATCGCGCCAGTCCACGACGAGCTTGCCGTTGACCCCGACGCGCACCCGATTGCCCTGGGCGAGGATCTCCAAATCGTTCCAATCGTGCTGCTTGCCGACCTTCTTCGCCGGCCCGCCGTCCACCGGCAAACCATTCCGGCCGTATAGGTCGTACATGCCCCAACCCGACGGGAACATGACCAGATGGCCGGCGTAGGTGTACTCGTCCTTTTGCTCCGGCGCGACGCGGCCCCACAAGGCGATGCCGGAGTGCATCTCCGACTGCACCAGCTTGACCGTCGCCGTCAGGCGGAAATCGCTGTACTTGTCCTTGGTCAGCAGATAGGTGCTGACCTTGATCGGCTTGGTGTTCTTGGCGACGATGACGCCGTCCTTGACCGACCAGAGATCCTTGTGTCCCTCCCAGCCGTCGAGATCCTTGCCGTTGAACAGTTTGATCGTCTTCGATTCGCCCTTGCGCGGGGGGACGATGGGCGTTTCTTTGGCGTCCTTGTCGGCTGCGCCGCTGGCGGACAGCGACAGGAGCAAGCCGAACCCGGCCGCGACGAGGAGAGTGGAGAACCCGGTGCGTTTCATGGCGTGCCTCCGAGCGGGGATGGTTGATCTGCGGCGACGATACCACCCGCCTTGCGTCGATGCAATGAGTTTTGCTCCCAGTAAAGAATTGTTTGTCGGCGGCGGGCAGGATACCATGCAGCCATCGCCAGCCTGTAATCAATCCCCACCCCCGGAGGCCCCATGACCCGCAAGCACATCCCACCCTCCTCCCTCACACGCCGTCGATTCCTGAAGCGAGCGACCGCGACCGGCGCGGCCATCCTCGCGGCGCCGGCCGTGTTGTCGGCCCGTGCGCCCAGCGAGAAGTTGAACGTCGTCATCATCGGCTGCGGCGGCCGCGGTGGGGCGAACATGAACGAGATGCTCAAGGAGAACATCGTCGCCCTGTGCGATGTGTCCGAGCCGAACTTGGTGAAAGCGGCCCAGAAAGCGCCCGAAGCGAAGAAGTTCCGCGATTTCCGCAAACTCTACGACACTCTAAAGGACGGCGACTTCGACGCCGTGGTCGTCAGCAGCACCGAGCACACGCACGCCTTCGCCACACTGCCGGCCCTGCTGCGCAAGAAGCACGTCTACTGCGAGAAGCCGCTGACGCACAATCTGCGCGAGGCGCGCCGCATTATGGAGGCGGCGAAGAAGGCCAACGTCGCCACGCAGATGGGCACGCAGATCCACGCCGGCGGCAACTATCGCCGCGTCGTCGAGTTGATCCAGGGCGGCGTCATCGGCCCAGTGCGCGAGGCGCACGTCTGGGTGTCGCGCGCCTGGGGCCAGCAAAGCGAGGAAGACGCCAAGCGACATCATGACATCGTGTGGACGGCGGGGCGGCCGAAGGAGGAGATGCCGGTGCCGCCCGGACTGGACTGGGATCTGTGGCTGGGACCGGCGCTGCGGCGGCCGTTCAACAATGTCTACGTTCCGGGTCCGAAATGGTATCGCTGGTGGGACTTCGGCGGCGGCACCATGTCGGACCTCGGCGCTCACTGGATCGACCTGCCGTTCTGGGTGTTGAAGCTCGACGCGCCGCGGACCGTGGAGGCGAGCGGCCCGACGCCGCACCCGGAACTCGCGCCGGCCAGCATGTCGGCAACCTTCCATTTCGGCCCGCGCGGCGACATGCCGGAGATCAAGGTGACATGGTATCAGGGCACGATGAAGCCCGAATTGTGGAAGGAGGGCAAGATTCCGCAATGGGGCGACGGCGCGCTGTTCATCGGTTCGCGGGGAATGCTGCTGTCCGACTACGGCAAGCACGTCCTGCTGCCGGAGAAGGAGTTCGCCGATTTCAAGCGACCGGCCAAGAGCATCGCCGATTCGATCGGCCATCATGCGGAATGGCTGCGCGCCTGCAAGACGGGATCGCCGACGACGTGCCCGTTCCATTACAGCGGCCTGCTCACCGAGTCCAACCACCTCGGCAACATCGCCTACCGCGCCGGCAAGCGCCTCGAATGGGACGCGAAAACCATGCGCATCCGCAACGCCCCGGAGACCGAGCATTTCCTCGGCCGCGAATATCGCAAAGGTTGGGAGCTTGGGTGAGCCGGCCCGACGCGAGGGAGTTCACCGCTTCGCGGGGGCGTGTTCGTCGATCGCTTGCAACACCTCATCCGGCGAGAGCCGGGCGATCACCTTGCCGGACCGATACAGCCAGCGCACCGTGCCGTCGCGGTCCACGAGGACCGTCGTCGGCGCGGCGGTGTCGGCCCCGTCGGGCGCGGAGTGCGGATGAATGACTCCCGCCGCTTCGGACAGGCCATGCTTTTGATCGGCGAGCACGAGCAGGTGCGGATACTCTGCTTTCGTCTTCTGGGCGTCCTCCGGCCCTTCCACGGAAACCACGATCACGCGCGCCTGGCGACGAGCGAAGTCTTCGTGCCGACGTTCGAGCTGACCCAGCTCGATCATGCAGAAGGGTCACCATCGGCCGCGGAAGAAGACCATCACGCTGGTCTGCTCGCCTTTCAGGTCTTGCTGCGTGAACGGCGTGCCGTCCGCTCGCTCCGTGGCGAACGCCGGAAAGGGACGCTCGACGGCGATCGGCCCCGTGTAAGGCGGCAGCCGCGCCGTCAGCATGAACGCCCACGCGGCGCCCGCGAACAACACCAGCAGCACCAGGACGAGCGCGCGCCAGACGGTGCGTCCGCGCCAAAGCGAGACGACAACCAGGAGGAGGCCGATCGTCGCCGCGATCGGCACGTACCAGGGCGCCGTCAGGCGCTGCGCCTTGATCTGCACGACGTAAGCGATCACGCCCAGGACCGCCACCGCGATCCCCAACAGCAAGAAGAGCCGGCCGGAAGCGCGGCGCGGTTCGAGAGTGGATGAAGTAGCCATGATTCTATCCTACGGAACGAGCGGTTGGCGGCCGGATTCCGGGTCGAAAGCAACCGCGACTGGAAAGTGGAAAGTGGGGTGAGCGTCCGACCACCGCGGTCCCAAAAGGGAAATCGTTGTCGTCGCTCCTCCGCTGGTGTAAGATCAAACCACTCAAGTCGAAATCAAGGCTCTCCAAGGGGCCATCCAGGCAAGATCCGTTGGTTCGTGACGGAAGCGTCGAAAAAACAACTTGCTCTCGGGAGTCAAGACTTCCCTCGTCTCCCGGATGGGTCAACGTCCCTACTTTCCTTCTGGCCGCGGAGCAACACCATGCAGATCGAGCCGAGCACAGAGAACGTCTATCTGGGCGAAGTCCTCGCCGAGCAGGCCCAGGTCGAGCGCGAACTCAAACCCAAAGCACTCCCTCCCGCGCCGCTCTCCGCCGTCGCGCACGCTCGCGCCCGGCGCGCGGATGCGGACGACGAGCGCGCCGCGACCGGGTTTCCTTCGCCGCGGGCCATCGACTATCGCATTACCGGCTTCTGGCGCTGGAAGACAGTCATCGTGCCACCCAACGTCTACGTCGTCCACACCCGCCGAGGCCACGCCGCGCCGGTCACGCTCGGGCTGGGCACGTCGTTCCGCTTCGACCCGACGACGGACGCCTTCTTGCTCATCCCGGCGTCGATGCAGACCGTCGCCATCAACGCCAAGTGCATCACCGCCGAGCGTCAGGGCGTTCTCGTGCAGGCCTACGTCCAGTGGATCATCGACGACCTCGCCACGGCGTACCGCCGCCTCGACTTCTCCGACATCGCGGACCCTATGCGCGTGGTCAACGTGCAGATGCGCGAGCAGGCCGAGGCGGTCATCAAGGACAAGGTCGCCACCATGAGCATCGACCAGGTGCTTACCGACAAGCTGCCGATCATCGAGGAACTGACCCAGCGGCTCCGCCTGCTGGCGGAAGGAACGTCCACCGGGCAGGACGCTTCCGGGCTGGGTCTCAAGATCGTCACCGTGCAGATCAAGGAGGCCGTCGTCAGCTCGACGCGGCTGTGGGAAAACCTGCAAAAGCCGGTCCGCGCCGAACGCGAGAAGATCGCTCGTCTGGCGGAGTTGGCGGCGCAGCAGGAGATCGCCGCCCGCGAGTTGGAGAGCCGGCAGGCCGCCGCGTCGGCGGAGATGGAGACGGAACGCCGCCTCGCCGAACGCCGCGCCGCCATCGAGCAGGAGCGCTACGACCGCGAGCAGGCGGAGCAGGGCCGGCGGCACAAGTTGGAGCAGGAAGCGGCGCAGCGCGCCCTCGCCGAGCGCAACCGGACGGAGATGGCTCGCAAGGCCGCGGAACTGGAACTGGTGCTCAAGGAGTTGGAATTGTCCGCGCAGCGGGTCGAACACGAGATCGAATCGATCCGGCGGCAGGCGGGGCTGGACGAGGCGCGGCACGAGCAGGAGCGAAGGCGGACGTTGGCGGCGCTGCAACAGGAGGAAGAGCGTTCGAAGGCGGAGGCGGCGCGGGCCGAGCGCGAAGTGGCGGTGCTGAAGGCGCGGCGAGCAGTGGAGAACGATCTGTCGGAGGGGCACGTCCGGGAGCGGCTGATCGAGCGGCTGCCGGAGATCGCGGCGGCGCTGCCCAAGCCGGAAGAACTCCGGGCAGTCAGCATCAGCGGCGACGGCGGCGGAACAGGGCCACTGCTCGGCTTCCTCGCCAGCGCGCTAGGTCTCGCCGAGGACGCCTGGAAGAAGCACACGGCGAGCAACGGCGCACCGAGTTAACTCGCGGAGCCAACTTACGGAGTCCCGCTTTGTGAGTGCTTTGAAACGAGTTGTTTCTGGCACCTTTTTTGCCCATTCCTCCAATTAGTGATGACCTGAAGCTTTCTGGCTTCTGTTCTCACCACATGCGACCGGCAGTGTCTCATCGTGATACAGAAGGCCGTAGCACTTCAGGGCAAAGAGACAAGGCAAGTAGGTTCGACCATTGGAGGTGACATCATGAAGCGTATTCTCGGAGTGGCGGCCGCGCTGCTGCTGACGCTCACACTGGTCTCCAGCGCCAAGGCCCAGTATTGGGGCGGCGGCTACTACAACCCCTGGACCGCCTCGGGTGTGTACGGTGCTTCCGTCTACAACCCGTGGACGGGCGGCTATTATTCCCGCGGCACGGCCTACAACCCGTGGCTGGGCGGCTACTCTTCCGGCGGCGCCGGCTATAGCCCGTGGACGGGCAACTATTACGGTCGCCAGTCGTTCTACAACCCGTACTGGGGGACCGGAGGTTACTCGAAGGGCTTTTACAATCCCTGGTCGGGGGTTTACGGCTACCGTTACCGCTACTGGTAACGGCCGAGGGCCGACAGGAATGGTTCATGGGCCGCAAGAAGCCGCCAGCGATTCGCGGCGTGTCGGTTAGCCCGAACATTTCCTGGATGCGCACCGCCAAACCGGCGGCCGCCCCGGTTCATAGCGAAAGGCGATGCGATTGCCCGAGGGCGCGAGCAGGCCTTCCGGTGCTTGGCGCTCCACCGTCTGCCGCTACGAGTGGCAAAGGTGTCCATCGGTACCACTCTTCGATCCGAGCCCGACACACACTCGTCCACCCGAATATCTAAGGGTGGACGAGTGTGTGCTCTCCGGTCCGTTCATCAATCCCAGCGATCATCGTTGCCGCTCCCTTGTTCGGCAGCTCGTCACGGCCCGTTACCGTATCGAGTTTCGGGATCACTCAGTACACGTCAATTTCGTTTGCCACGATCGGAAGCACCGTCGCCTCCATGACCGCATGTTGCGCGAGTTGCTTGGCGTAGTAGGTGCGAGCGTACCCCGTCAGGATGAGGCCGCTTCCACGAACCCGCACTCGAAAGTCCCGGACCCTCCCGTGCAGTCGGGACTGCACCCGAGCTTCCAGTTGTTCCCTCTCAGCAACCCCCTGCGGAAGAAGCGATGCGGAAGTTTGCCCAGTCATGGTTCTGTCTCCAAAACTGCCGGACGCCCAGCCAAGTCCGCAAACACGCGACGGCAGAAGCGGACACGGCCTCGTGGTGCGCCCACGGTATTTGTTCTTGTGTTGGGTCGAAGGACAAAGACAGCGCGAAGCGCAGGCGAAAACCTACGCCCTTTCACCAATTGGCAGCGGGAGGCAGGCTCTCAAATCTGCAAGGACATGAAGTCGTACAGGGAACGAGGAGCGAGCGGGGTAGTGAGCTTCCACTCGGACGGCGCACCGCTTCGGACAGGGAAGAAGTCCGCGGTCTGAGGTTTCAGACCGTGGAACGCCGGGGTCTGTCGGGAAGCGGACGCCGCTCCCTGGAGTTGGTGTTGCGCGGGCAGGTACTCGTCGTTCTCGTCCGAGAGCAGCGCGGACGGCAAGACCGGGGTGACAGCCCAAGCATCTTCGGCCCAGGCCGAGATCAAGAGAAGGACCAGAAGATAGCTGAGCCGTTTCATCTGCAAAGTCGTCTGCTGGTTCAGGTAATGACAGCAGCGACTCATTTTACCAACCGGGAGCGCCTTGCCAATCTGAACGCGCGAACAGTCACGTCAGAGGTTGTGGCTCAAGCAGCGATTGTTGAGCACATCGAACTCGTCTACAACAGCAAGCGTCATCACTCGTCGCTGGGGTACGTCTCCCCAGCGGAGCATGAACAGTCCGAATAACCCTTAACCTCGTGTCCACTTTTCGAGGGGAATTCCACCCTTCTCTCAAGTACCATCGGGGGGAACTCTTGCGCTCCTCCGGATGAATTGTTGCCGTCTGGCGTGTAACCTATTCGCATCTCTTGCGGAGTTAGTTGTAGAGGACCATTGCCCATGACACCCGCATCGCCCGACACCGACGAATTGCTCGCCCGCACCGCGCACGGCGATCGGGCGGCTCGCGATCAACTCATCACGCGCCACCGAACACGGCTGCGAAAAATGGTCGCCTACCACCTGGACCGCCGACTGCGTGCCCGCGTCGATCCTTCCGACGTGGTCCAGGAGGTGTTGGCCGAGGCGTCCCGCAAGCTCCCCGACTACCTGCGGCAACGACCGCTCCCGTTCTATCCCTGGCTGCGGCAGATGGCCGAAACGCACCTCATCGATCTGCGACGCCGTCACCTTGTGGCCCAAAAACGCAGCATCCACCGCGAGGAGCCGGGCGTCCTGGCCCTTCCCGATGAATCCGCCGCCGAACTGGCCAGCCGGCTGGTGACCTCGGCCACCAGTCCCAGCCAGCGGCTGCTGCGGGAAGAAGCGCGGCAACGCGTGCAAACCGCGCTAGGGCAACTGTCGCCACGCGACCGCCAGGTGCTGGAGCTGCGTCACCTGGAGCAACTGTCCGTGGCCGAGACGGCGGCCGTGCTGGGCATCAGCGAGGGTGCCGTCAAGACGCGGCACGTCCGCGCGCTCCAGCGTCTGCGTGGCCTGCTGGATGATCTGGGAGGAAACGAGCCATGAATCCTTCTCTGAGTCTGGGCCGCGAGGAGGCGTCCAACCCCGTGCTCGACGAGTTGATCGCCGAGATCACCGACAAGCTCCACGCGGGTGAAACAGTGGACGTGGAGACGTATGCGGCGGCGCACCCCGATCAGGCCGAGGAGCTGCGGCGTCTGCTGCCGGCGCTGGAGATGCTGGCGGTGGCGGCAAGCTCGCCTGGAAGCGAGGCGGCTTCCGCCGAGGAGCGTCGAGAGCCTCCCCTGCGCGGTGAACTCGGCGATTTTCGTCTTCTCCGTGAGGTTGGCCGGGGCGGCATGGGCGTAGTGTACGAGGCGGAGCAAATCTCCTTGCGTCGCCGGGTGGCGCTGAAGGTGTTGCCGTTCGCGGCGACGATGGACCCGCGCCATTTGCAGCGTTTTCACAACGAGGCGCAGGCGGCGGCGTGCCTGCATCACACCAACATCGTACCCGTCTTCTCCGTCGGCTGCGAGCGCGGCGTCCATTTCTACGCCATGCAGTTTATCGACGGCCAGCCGCTGAGTGATCTCATCCGCCAGTTACGGGGACGGGAGAAAACAGTTTCGCTGCCGGTGGGTGAGGCGCGAACGGCCGCGTATCAACCCGCGCCGGGCGACGCCGTGACGCCGCCTCCGGTGGCCGAGATGACGCCGCTGACGGGTGAGGGGCGGCGAGGCCACGACTATTTCCGCAAGGTGGCGGAGTTGGGGGCGCAGGCGGCGGAGGCGCTGGAT
Source organism: Gemmataceae bacterium (assembly GCA_036557825.1). GTDB lineage: Bacteria > Planctomycetota > Planctomycetia > Gemmatales > Gemmataceae > JAJPHU01. Next base: position 19,391 of record DATBGU010000123.1, on the reverse strand, counting down.
CATGCCCATCAGTTGGGCATTGTGCATCGTGACATCAAGCCGGCCAATCTGCTCGTGGATGGTCGCGGCAATCTGTGGGTGACGGACTTCGGATTGGCTCAGGTGCGGCAGAGCGAGTGCCACCTGACCGTGACGGGACAAATGGTGGGCACGCCGCGTTACATGAGTCCGGAGCAAGCGTTGGCCCAGCGCGTGCCCATCGACCATCGCACCGATGTCTATTCGCTGGGGGCAACGCTGTACGAACTGCTGGCGCTGCGGCCGGCGTTTGAGAGCGAGGATCGGCAGGAGTTGTTGCGGCAGATCACCTTCGACGATCCGGCGAAACCGCGGCGGAGGGAGCGTGCCATTTCGGCGGAGTTGGAGATCATCGTACTCAAGGCGATGGAGAAGCGGCCGCAGGACCGCTACGCCACTGCACAGGAGATGGCCGACGATTTGCGACGATGGCTGCTCGATCAGCCCATTCGAGCGCGGCGGCCGGGGATGGTCCAGCGTGCCGTGAAGTGGGGGCGGCGGCATCGCCCTTTGGTCGTCGCGGCTGTCCTGTGCCTGCTCCTTGCCCTGGTCCTGCTGGCGATCAGCAACGTCGTGATCTGGCATGAGCACGAGGAGACCAAGGCGGCTCTCCTCAAGGCCCGGATACATGAACAGGAAGTAAGCAGCTTGGTGGATCGGGAGCGACGATTCCGCGATGAATTCGAGGTGAAACTGCAGCGCTCGTTGGAGGCGATGGACCGCACCCTTACCCTACTTGAGGAGCCGTTCCCCGAAGAAGGAAGTGAGACCGTACGGAGATACAAGGCCGTGTCCGAGAATGCGCTGAAGTTTTACCAAGTCGTTCTGCCGATCGAGACCCATCGCCTATCTCTGCGTTGGGAGATGATGTGGGCCTATGTTCGCCTGGGCAATCTCTATGCGTTGCACAACCAGTTCGACGAGGCGCAACAAGCCTACAACAAAGTTGAGTCTACCGCAGCGGAATTATGCAATTCACGCGAGATCATGGTGCCCAGCATACCCGCCTTTGAGCCACGCGACCGACCGGCGATCGAGAAGGTCTATCGCCGCGCCCTCACGCACTGGCGAAAGTCCTTCCCAAAAACATTCTGTTCGCTTGAGCTTGACCGCAGCACGTTCGTGCGGGGTTCGCTCATGGGTAACCCCACCCCCACATCAATAATATGGCTGGGTTCGCATAATGATTACCGCATCACAATACAGGCACTACTGAGCGGATGGAACAAGAACGAACATCCGAGCGCCCTTTGGGAGCACATGAGCCTTTGGGAGCGCATCAGGGTTCTGGAGCGCATCGTCGAGGATCTACCATTCCTGTCCTATGAACGCCAATTGCTCGGACTTCGTATCCAATACGGGAAGGACTTGCACAAAGCGGGACGTGTTGAGGAGGCGAAAACGGTGTTCCGTCAGGCCGTGAAAGCTGCAGAGAAGGGGGTGCGGAACACCGTGAGCGCGAAAGATACTTGGGTGTCCGAGATTCCACATTTAGCAACTATGCTTCTCCAGCTCGGATGTAATCTGGACAATCTGGGCATGTCCGCGGAAGCCGAGTCGGCCATCCGCGTCGGCTTAGGGTTCAATGAGCAACTGGTATGTGGGACTCATCGCGAATTATACTTGGCTCGCAACATGAAGCGTCTGGTGGACCACGACGGCAAGCTATCGGCACTCTTCAGTGGACAAAGGCAACCCGCCGATAACACCGAACGTCTTGGTCTGGCCTGGATGAACCAGAGGTACAAGTATCGTTACGCCGCTGCCGTGCGATTGTACAGCGAAGCCTTCGCCGATGAGCCTAACCTGGCTAACGACCTGACCACGCATTACCGCTACAACGCCGCCTGCGCCGCCGCCCTGGCCGGCGGCGGCAAGGTAAAGGACGCGGACAAACTTGATACCAAAGAGCGTGCCGGTCTGCGCCAGCAAGCTCTGGACTGGCTGCGAGCCGATTTGAAAGCGTATCGGCAGGTGATGGATAAGTCCACAGACAAAGCGGGCCCCGAGATTGCGCAACTCATGGAGCATTCCATTCGCCAGGGTTACTTTCACTCGCCGGTAAAGCTTGCCGTCCTCCTGGAAGCCGAAGTCGAGAGCCAGCAGTGGGAGCAGCTGTGGCAAGAGAAAAAGTGGAAGGAGGTAGAGTCGGCGTTGAGTCGCCAGGAGGCAGGAACCACCACAACTGCGGTGCCCACGGTAACGCAATCGATGGAGGCATTGGTGGTGAACGGGGTGTGGCCAGCAGGAATGACGAAGTCACCAGACGACGGAAATCAACCCCAACGCAAGGAGGGATCGCCCGGCAAGGATTGAAACGCTAGGAGTCCGTTTTCGCCGTGAGCCGGCAGCGTGGCCTTCGCCCCACTTCCCCGCTCATGGCACCCTGAACCCTCTCTCGAGGGCCGATTCGACCAACGGACGAGAAAAGCGGACGGTGAGTTCGCGCCGCCAAGCACAGCATTCACCGACCTGAGAGCCCCAGCGTTCGGTCTGCGCGCCCGCGGCGAGATTAGCTCTGGGCGTTCGCAAGCGGTCCTGTACGCGGGCGATTTCGGAAAAGTCGTGACAGACGTCTTCGTTCTACTTGGTAGGAACCGGAGCAGCGGAAGAGCAGTCCGACAACAAAGCGGTCGGTGAGTTCGCACCGCCAAGCACAACACTCACCGGCCCGAACACCGCCCAGGCGTACGGTTTGCGCGCCCGAGCGACTGTACGGTCCTGGTAACGCAGACCATCGCCCAGCGTGAGAGTCCTTGACGGGCTCTCCGGGGGCTTCAAAGGAGAAGCTCTGATGAATCCGCAACTCCGACCGGCGATAGTCGCCGGTGTCTTGGGCCTTCTGGCCATGTGCGTCTTCGGCTTTCGCTTGGCTTGTACCCCGGCAGACCTCTCCGCCGTTCACCGCAACGAGGAATTGGAACAGTTGCGAGAGGCGACGTTTCGCCGCGTGGAGGTCAGGCAGCGCGTGGTGCGTGAACTGATCGACCGCCGCCGCAGCCTGGCGCAAGCCCTGGAGCGGTTTGAGGAACTGGACCGAGACTGGCCCGATTTCAGCCCGCAGGCTGCGGAGGAGAGGGCCGGCAGAACCGGGGACGAGTGGGCTTACCAGCACATCCTCGCGATCGTCAGGGAGATCCTGCGCGACCGGCCCGAGGAATCAGCCGCGGTCCTCCGCCGCCTGGAGAAGGATTACCGGCAACTCCAGGCCGATGGGCAGACGCCTTCGACCGGGGCGATGGAGCGGACAGAGCAGAGTCGTTGAAGGCGAACACAAAGGCGGCCGGTGAGTTCTCGCCGCCAAGCCAAGCCCTCACCGGCCTCGCAGCGCCCGAGCGCTCGGTCTGCGCGCTCACGGCGTTGTCGTCTCCATTGTATCGCAGACCGGGCTCCAACGAGGGAGACTTCCATCATGTGGCTGACCTTCCACCGTCTCTTGCGCGCGCTGTCCAGAACAAATCGCCGGAAAGCCTCGCGCCGGCCCCGCGCTTCAACCTGCCGGCCTCGGCTCGAAGCGCTAGAGGACCGAACACTCCTGTCCGCTTACGTCGTGACGACAACGGCCGACAGCGGCACCGGCTCGTTGCGCGACGCCATTACACAGATCAACGCCGATACCAGCCATACGTTGTACGCCAGTCCGAGCAACCCCACCGTGGACGAGATCGACTTCAACATCACCGCCGCCAGCGATGCTGCGGGTGGCGGGACAGGCTACAACTCCACAACGGGTGTGGCCGCGATCAAGCCGCAATTCGCCCTGCCGTCTATCACCAACGCGGTGATTATCAACGGCTACAGCCAATCGGGTGCCAGCGAAAACACACTCAGCAACGGCGATAACTCGGTCCTCAAGATTGTGTTGGACGGCTCGAACGTGCCCGGTACCGACTATATTGCCTCCGCCGGCCTCTTAATCAATGCGAACAACAGCACCGTGGAAGGGTTGGCGATCAACAGTTTCGGAGGAAGCGATATCTACGCCACCGGCAACAACGACAACTTCCAGGGGAACTTCATCGGCACCGACGTCAGCGGAACCCTGACGCCTTTCGTGCCCAATCTTGCCCAGATCTCGGCGAGTGACCATGCGGGCATCCAGATTACGGGCGCCGACAATGTGATCGGCACCAACGGCGATGGGGTGAACGATCCGGGCGAACGGAACATCATCGCCGGCAATAACAGCGGTGTGATCCTTCGTTCGACCTCGAATAGCGTCGTGGCCGGCAACTTCATCGGGACAGACGCGACCGGCACGCATGCTCTGCCCAACTGGATCGGCATCGGAACCTTGCTCGGCGCGAACGGTGATCGAATCGGTACCAACGGCACGCACGCGGATGCCGCAGGGGAACGGAACATCATCTCCGGCAACGCGGCGGGGATTGCTTTTGGCGTTGGCGGCGATCATGTTTCGGCGGAGACGAACGGCGTTGTGGCCGGCAATTCGATCGGCGTGGATGTCAACGGAACTCCGCTGGGCAACCGCGTCGGCGTCTTCGTCGCCATCGATTCCACCAACATCACCATCGGGGGCAGTCAGGCCAACCTCGCGAATACGATCGCCAACACTCAGGGGACGGGTCCCGGTGTGTGGATCCTTGATTTCCGGGGTGCCCCCACCGGCATCCGCGTTCAGGGCAACTCCATTTACAATAACGGCGGTCTGGGTATCGCCTTGGGAGGAACTTACCCCACGCCTCCCGTTAGCGTGACGCTCAACGACTCGGCCAGCCACGTCGGCCCCAACAACTTCCAGAACTTCCCGATATTGTCCTCGGCGTCCAGTTCCTCCACCAGCACATCCATAACCGGCACGTTCAGCGAGGCTGCGGAAGGCAACAAGACGATTACCTTGGACTTCTACGCCAACTCCATCGGCAGTTCCACTACCTACGGCCAAGGTCAAATCTACCTCGGTTCGAGAACGGTGGTCACGGACGTCAGCGGCAAAGTGAGCTTCAATGCCGCGTTCGCCCTGGGCAATCTCGCGGGCGATTGGATTAGTGCCACGGCGACCGACCAAGACGGCAACACGTCGGAATTCTCGCAGGACATCCAGGCGGGAAGCGCGCCGGGCCAGACCTTTACTCAGAGTTTGCCGGCCGCCCTGCCGCAAAGTACCACCAGCACGAATACTCTGATCATTCAGGCCGATACGACCACCATCAATGACGTCGTGACCGCGCTCAGCCCGAGCAACCTTGGATCCTCCGTTGTACCCGTGAGCGTTTATCTCAACCTGGCGCCGGGCACCTACACCGCCACAACGGTGCAGATCCCCGCCGGGATGACGCTTTACATCAACGGAACGCCCGGCACGACCATCGACCCGGACCTGCCCGCCTTCACTTTAGCATCAGGAAACGTGGTCGTTTCCAATGTGACGTTCCTCACCACCGGGGATGCCCCGACCATCCGGGTGACCGGCGGCAGCTTGACCCTCCGCAACGACACCATCCAGGAATCGACCGGCTACAACGATGCCGCCATCGAAGTGACCGGCGGCACGGTGGACCTGGGCAACGCGACCGACCCCGGTGGCAACACGATCAACATCAACGGCGCCGGCGCGTTTGTCCACAACACCACGTCCACTCCCATCACCGCGGTCGGCGATACCTTCACGCTGAACGGCCTCCCGCTCACGCCGTCCAGCCTGTCGGGAACCGTCTTCGAGGACTTCAACGACAACGGCCAGATCGACTTCGGCGAGCAGGGCATCGCCAACGTCCTCATCACCCTGACGGGTACCGACGACCTCGGCGACGCCGTCAGCCAGAGCCGGTTGACCGACGCCGACGGCGCCTACGTCTTCCTCAACCTGCGGCCGGGCAACTACACGATCACCGAGACGCAGCCGGCCGGCTACGCCCAGGGTATCGACAGCGTCGGCACGGCCGGCGGCAGCCTCTCGGCCACCGATCAGTTCTTCGCCAACCTGGCCCCGGCCGTCAACGGCGAGAATTACAACTTCGGTGAGCAGCCGTCCGGCACCGGCCCGGTGCAGAAGGGGCAAACCGCCGGCATCGGCTTCTGGAACAACAAGAACGGCCAGGCTCTCATCCTGGCCTTCAACGGCGGCACCGGCACCCAGTTGGCCGACTGGTTGGCCGCCGCCCTGCCCAACATGTTCGGGGCTAACGCCGGCAGCAACGACCTGGCGGGCCAGAGCAACGCCTACGTCGCGGCGTTGTTCCAGAGCGACTTCGTGGTCAAGGGCACCAAGGTGGACGCGCAGGTGCTGGCCACGGCCCTGTCGGTCTACGCCACCAACGCCACCCTGGACAACACCCAGGTGGCGACCGCATACGGCTTCACCGTCAGCGGCGACGGCGTCGGCGCGGCGACGGTCAACGTAGGCAGCAACGGCGACGCCTTCGGCGTGGCCAACAACACGACCATGACGGTGATGGACCTGCTGCTGGCGACGGACGCTCAGACCATCGACGGACTGCTGTACGACGGCAACAAGACCAGAAGGAACGAGGCGAACGCCGTGTACAGCGCCATCAACGAGGCGGGGAGCATCAGCTAGCTCCAGGAGATTTCCGCAGCACCTCCCGCACCCGGTCAGAAAAGTCATCAGAAAAGGGGTCAGAAAAGGGGGTCGGGACTCGCAGATGCCTCGGCGATAGCGGCGACACCGGCCCCCTTTTCGGTCATACTTTTTCGTTCCACGACCCGGGCCGGCCGATCGGGGGCGAGTCCGAAGCCAACTTGAGGGCCAACGCCAGCGAGTTCAGGCGCGTGGCGGTGGTGTCGGCCCGCGACATGAAGACGACCGGACAGCCGGCCCCGCACAGCACCCCCCCGAACCGGCAGTCGGCGGTGTACATCATCGCCTTCACCGTCAGGTTCGCCGACACAAGGTTTGGGAAAAGGAGAACGTCGCCGACGTCGAAGTCGGCGTCGGGAAGGTTCTTCTTGAGGGCGGCATCGCGGTCGTAGGCCAGGTCGAACGAGAGAGGTCCGCGCACCACGCAGCCGGGGAACTCGCCGGCCTGGTTGCGACGCTGCAACGCGGCGGCATCCCGCGTCTCCGGCATCGACTCCGTCACGGTCTCGGTTGCGGCCAGGACCGCCACGCACGGACGGGACACCCCGAGAGTGTGGGCCATCGCCACGGCGCTGCCCAGGATGTCGGCCTTCTGCGCCAGCGTGGGCTGGATACAGATGCCCGTGTCGGCCAGCAGGAAACGCCGCCCCGACGGACGGATTTCCATGAGCACGACCTGACAGATGACCTGGCCGGTACGCAGACCGGCTTCCGAGTCGAGGACAGCCGTCATCAAGGACGGTGTGGGGATCTGTCCTTTCATGAGCAGGCGGGCCGGCCCCGTCCGCACCAGGGACACGGCGGCCGCCGCCGGCTCGGCGGCATCGACCAGGGTGAAGCCGTCCAGACCAATGCCGGCGGCGGCGAGCGCTCGCATGTCCGACGCGACGCCGACAAGGAAGGGGACGACCCAACCCCGATCACAGGCCGTACGCAGCGCCTCCAGGACCGTGCGGTCCGCGCCGCCCGCCACGGCGACCGGAACAGGCTCCGACAATTCATCGGCGAATCGAAACAGATTATCGAACGAGAAAAGCGGCATGGCCGAGGATCTTCCCATGCGCCCCAAGATGCGATCCGAGCTGGGCGAGCGGGCATCGCGGCGCGAAACGCCACCGAACAATCGAATGCGCTCTCGTTCGGCTGGCCGTCACGCGAAAGACTGCAAGGCGTCCTGCTCGGTGGCGCAGATGTTGAACAATTCCATCAGGCGCGCGCTTTCGAGGGTATGCAGAACAGCGGGACTCACATTGCACAGCGCGAACCGCCCGTCGGCCGCTTGGGCCTTCCGGTTCAGCATCACCAACTTCCCCACCGCGTAACTGGGCAGATGCTCGACCGCGGCGAGATTCAGGACCAGTTGGTTGCGGCCAACCTCGCCGATCAGACTCTGAATCGGGTCGAAGACGGCCCGAATGGTGTCCTCATCCAGGGCCTTCGGCGGTTTCAGCCGGACGACGGTCACGTCGCCGAAGTCCTCCCGCTCCAGCCAGTGGCTCCCGTGTTTACTGGACATGGCTGTAACCTCCTTCCGCTGAGATGCAGTTGGACGAGAGGTGATGTGGGGAAGCGGTCACGGGTCTACTCCTCGTCTTTGACCTCTTCCTTATATATGGAGAAGCCCGCTTTCAAGTAGTTGGGCAAGGCAGCCGGATGGTCCTGGATACAGGTGTGAAGCCAGAATCGTTCCGGGCTGTAGCTCCAGGCTTTGTCGATGGTCCACTGGAGGAAATACCGTCCCAAACCTTGCCCGATGAATTCCGGCACCAGACCGAACTGCACCAGTTCGATTTCGCCCTCGATCCGCCGGTCCAACTCGGCAAAACCAGCCGGAACGCCCTCGGCCATCAAGACGTGGACTTCAAGCCGGGGATCGTGCAAGAGGGCGGCAAGTTCGGCGTCGGAGAGCTTCTTGCGGCTGGTCCAGTCGTAGTCGCGCCCCACCGCGTCGTACAGGAACCGATAGTAGCCGACGGTCGGCTTCATGGCACGGACGACCGCAAGGCCTTCTCTCGGCGGCGACACGACCCGTTCCGGGCGGGCGAACATTTGCAGGTAGGTGGTTTTCACCGTCATGCCGTCGATTCCTCCTCGAAACACTCGCGCAGGACGGACGGCTTTGCTTCCCTGCTAGCCCCGTTCCCTATCGCGTGTTCTTCTCAACAGCGAGGGAGAACTTTGGCGGATCCGAAACTCGCCATCGGCAGACCACTCCGGCTTCGTCCCATCGTCTTGGCCTGCTGGCATCCCGACGCTGGGGGCGACGCGGAAGAAACGAGCAGCGTACATCCCCGTCCAAGCTCCCAGGAACGTCCCGCCGATTGTGTCGCCGACGAAATGGTAATTCATCCCGACGAGACCGACAACCACCGAGGCCGCGGCGAGGACGCAAAGCCACACCCACCGAGGATAGGCGACCCCGATGACCCACAGCAGGGCGACGGTGCGTGCGGTGTGGCCGGAGGGGAACGAGCCGTAGGCCGAGCCATCGTGAAAGGGATGGAAGCCGTAGGCGTTATCGCGGATCAGCGAAGGGTTGTCGTTGACCCAGGTTTCGGGCCAGTACCGCCCGAACAGGAACTTCAAGTAATACTCGAAGGCCACGGCGACCATCAGGCTGAGGGCGGCGGCGAACAGCGTCCGTTCCAGACGAGTCAGCGGGCCGAAGGCCAGCCGGACGGCGGCCAAGAAGACGATCGCGGAAGCGAGGGCGTCGAAGGCCATCGCCGTGTGCGTCATCCACTCCAGGGCGGCGATGCGATTGAGGTGATGATCGTGGACGAAGAAGGCGACGGGGCGGTCCACGAAGAGATACGCCAGCGTGACGAGCAGGGCACAGACCGGGAGGGCCATTGCAAACCGGCGCAGTAAGGTCTGGAACGACGGCCCACCTCGCCAGATTTCCTCGCATGGCCCGTCTATCTCCGGCACCGCCTTGGGAAAGGATTCCTGCGTCGGCCCCATTGCCTCGCTCCTCTCGTGAATGGCGGACAGCCCTCGCCCCAGGCAGCGGTTCGTTAACCGATTCCGCTTCCGGCGAGCGGGGCGTGGGCCGCCGGATGAATGTTAGGGCGCGTCCCCGAATAACTTCCAGGGCTGGTGGGACCGGCGTCTCGCCGGTCCAGGGAGCAGAAGACCGGCGAGACGCCGGTCCCACCGAACTTATTCTTAGACACTGGTTAGTCTACTTCTTGGCCTGGCGGCGCCGCAAGGTCCGCTCGCAGTCCTCGCCTGGCCGAGAAAGTTATGGAAAGCGAATACGATGCGGGTAAGATGTATGATGTCTGACGTATGATACTCGGCGACCGGGGTCGTCGCTTTTCGGACTACCGCACGGCTCCGCGACAGCGTTTGGAGTGCCTTCATGCTGAAAATCAAGCCCGTCGCGCGACAGTCGCTGGTCGATACCGTCGTGCAGCGCATTCGCGCGGTCATCGAGCAGGGCCATCTGAGGGCGGGCGATCGACTACCCACGGAGGCGGAGTTGAGCGCGCAACTCGGCGTCAGCCGCACCGTCGTCCGCGAGGCGGTCAGTCAGTTGGAGTCGCTGGGACTGCTGAGCGTCCGGCGCGGCCGGGGCATGTTCGTGGGCGACGGCGACAGCCTGGTCCGGTGCGTGAAAATGCTCCGCAGCGCCCTGGCGATCTCGCCCAAGGAGCTAATGCAGTTCACCGAGTTTCGCAAGGCGATCGAATGCTACGCCGCCCGGCGCGCCGCCGAACACGCCACTCCCGAAGACCTGACCGAACTGAAGGCGCTGTGCGACGAGATGGACCGTCCGGGGCACAGCGACCTGAAGGCGATGCAACTCGATTTCCAGTTCCATCGCCGGCTGATGGCCGTCACCGGCAACCAGCTCCTGTGCAGCGTGCTGGAGGTCGTTCAGGAGTTCGTGTTGGCGGCCATGGTGCAAACCACCCCAAAACCGCGCGACCGCGAGCAAAGTCATCGCCGGCACGAGAGCATCGTCCGGGCGATCCGCGCCGGCGACGCCGACGCGGCCGAGAAGGTGATGCAGGCCCACATGGAGCACACCGTCCGCATGTTGGAAGAAATCGACCGCCGGCGGAAGCAGGCGGGCGCCTGAGGCGAACGGCCGGCGTCAGCCGGCTGGTTGAAGGAGTGAGCCATGACAGATCGCCGCGGCATCCGCGCTATCCTCGTCTGGCGCGTCGTGCCGGCCCTCGCTCTCCTGACGGTGAGCGCGGCCGCCGCGACCGCGCGAGGTCCGGCGGCGAACGCTCCGCGCTTCGAGAAAGACGTGCTGCCCATCCTGACCGCACACTGCCTGAAGTGTCACGGTGACAAGAAGCCGAAAGCGAAGCTCGACCTGCGGACCCCGGCAGCCATGCTCAAGGGGGGCGAATCCGGGCCGGCATTGACTCCCGGATCGGCCGGCAAGAGCCTGCTCTTCGAGATGATCCACAAGGGGGACATGCCGCCGGACAAGAATGCGAAACTGACGGCCGAGCAGGTCCGGCTCGTCAAGGCCTGGATCGACGCCGGGGCGCCGGCAGCCTCAAGCGATCCGGTGGTGGAAGATCCAGGCCGGAAAATCACCGAGCAAGACCGCAAGTTCTGGGCATTCCAGAAGCCGGTTCGCCCGCCGGTCCCGCGCGTCCGCGAAGGCGAACGGGTGCGCACTCCCCTCGACGCCTTTGTCCTCGCCAAGCTCGAAGCCAAGGGGCTGACCCTTTCACCCGACGCGGAGCGCGGCGTCCTTCTGCGACGGGTCTTCTTCGACCTGATCGGGCTACCGCCGTCGCCGCAAGAACTGGATGCGTTCCTGGCGGACTCCCGGCCCGATGCCTACGAGCGGCTAGTTGATCGCCTGCTGGCCTCGCCACATTACGGCGAGCGCTGGGGGCGACACTGGCTCGACGCGGCGGGCTACGCCGACTCCATCGGCGGCGACAACGACCCCGGACAGGTCTTTCCGCGCGAGGGCATGTGGCGCTACCGCGATTACGTGATCCGTTCGCTCAACGACGACAAGCCGTTCGACCGTTTCCTCACTGAGCAGCTCGCCGGCGACGAGATGGGCGATTGGCGGTCGGCCGCGGTGATGACGCCCACCATGCGCGAGCACCTCATCGCCACCGGCTTCCTGCGCACCACGGTGGACCATACGTTCGAGCAGGAATTGAATCGGCCGTTCGAGCGCTACCAGGTTTTGCACGACACGATTGAGAACCTGACGAGCAACCTGCTCGGCCTGACTGTGCAGTGCGCCCGCTGTCACGACCACAAGTTCGATCCCATCGCGCAAGTGGAATACTACCGGCTGCTGGCCGTCCTCAAGCCGGTCTATAACCCCGAGAAATGGATCCAGCCGCAGAACCGACACCTCGACGATGTGTCGGCGAAGGAAAAGGAAGCGATCGAGCGCCACAACGCGGTGATCGATCGTCAGGCGGCCGAGTTGAAGCAACAGATCGCCGCCATCCGGCAGCCTTACGAGAAGAAACTGTTTGAAGCCAAGCTGGCGGCGTTGCCGGAAGCCATCCGGGCGGACACGGCGGCGGCGCTGCAAACGCCTGCGGAAAAGCGCAACGCCGTGCAGAAATACCTAGCCGACAAGCTCGGACCTTCGCTCAAGGTTGTCCCGGAAGAGGTCGCGCGCGTTCTTGGCGAAAATGATCGGGTCAAGGTCGCCGAACGGCAGCGAACCATCGCGGGCCTCGATGGCCAACGGCAATCGTTCGGCAAGATCCAGGCCGCCTGGGAAGCGGGGGAGAGCGGCGCTCCGCCCACTTACGTTTTTCGCCGGGGAAACCTGCTGACGCGCGGCGCCGAGGTGCAACCGGCCGTCTTCGCCGTGCTGAGCGATCCGCGGAGCCAGACCCTCCTCCCCTCCTCCCAAGCACAGAAGAAGTCAAGCGGGCGCCGCACCGCCTGGGCACGCTGGCTGACTCAGCCGGACCATCCGCTCACCGCTCGGGTCTTCGTCAATCGCGTCTGGCAGCACTACTTCGGCGAAGGGATCGTGGCGACTTCCGACAACTTCGGCCACCTGGGCGCTCGGCCGACGCACCCCGAACTGCTCGACTGGCTGGCCACGGAGTTCGTCCAGAGCGGTTGGAAAATCAAGGCGCTGCACCGGCTGATCGTCACCTCGTCGGTGTACCGTCAATCATCCTCGCATCAGACCGGCGCGGACGGGGTCGATCCGGGCAATCAACTTCTGGGGCGGATGCGGCTGCGCCGGCTGGAATCGGAAGCTGTCCGCGACGCGGTGCTGTCCGTCAGCGGTCAGCTCGATCGCACCCTCGGCGGGCCGCCAGTGCCCATCGAGCCGCACCCGGATGGAATGGTCGTCGTTCCGGCGAACGGGCTGCCCACACCGCCGGCCAAGGGTCGGCGCAGTCTCTACCTGTTCGCCCGACGCAATTACAACCTGACGCTGTTGAACGTCTTCGATCAGCCGGTGATGGCGACCAACTGCACGCGGCGCGTCCATTCGGCCGTACCGCTGCAATCGCTGACGCTGCTCAACGACGCCGTGATGCTGGAGCAGGCCGACCGTTTCGCCGCGCGGGTCGCCGCCGCGGGCGGTTCGGAAGAAATGCGCATCGAGACGGCGTTCCGCCTGGCCTTTGCGCGCAAACCGACCCTGAAAGAGGTCGCGTCGAGCACGACGTTGCTGCGCAAGCTCCGCGCGAGCTATGGGAATGAAAAGCTCCCGCCCGAACAGGCCGAAATCAAGGCGCTGGCCCGGTTGTGCCACATGCTCATGTGTGCGAATGAGTTTCTGTACGTCGGCTGAGTTGCCCATTGTAGGTCCGGCGAGCCGAGCCGGACCCCAAATGCCGCTCGGCTCGCGGCACCTACTATGCGAGGTTCCCTCATGGATACACGCCGAAGGTTCACCCGCCGAGACTTTCTGCAAACCTCCGGCTTCGGCATCGGCGGTCTGGCCCTGACTTACCTGCTGAACCAGGAGGGGCTGTCGGCGGCCGAACACGACTCGGCCGGAAAAAGCGTTCCGCAAGACCTCACGCCGCGCCGCGGCCATTTCCCCGCTCGCGCCACGGCGATGGTGCATTTCATGCAGAACGGTGGGCCGAGCCAGATGGACCTCTTCGACCCCAAGCCCGAATTGCAAAAGCGCAGCGGACAGAGCGCTCCCGAGAGCATCGAGATCTACCAGAAGGGCAACTCCGACAAACTCCTCGCCAGCCCCTTTCCGTTCCGGCCACGGGGCAAATGCGGCATGGAACTGTCGGACGCCTTGCCCCACCTCGGCGGGGTCGCCGACGAGATCGCCCTGGTGCGCTCGATGTTCACCGAGCACAACAACCACACCGAGGCGCTGGTGATGATGAGCACCGGCAAGCTGTTTCAGGGCCGGCCGTCGGTCGGCGCCTGGATCAGCTATGCCCTCGGCACGGAGAACCAGAACTTGCCGGCCTATGTCGTGCTGCGCGATCCGGCCGGCTACAACACCAGCGGCAAGCTCGTCTGGTCCTCCGGCTGGCTGCCCGCCCTCTATCAGGGCACCGAATTCAGCTCCAAAGGAGCGCCCGTCCTCAATCTCCAACCGGCCCGGCCGGTGCCGACGAGCGTCCAGCGCGACAGTCTGGACTTTCTCGCGGAACTGAACCGGGAGCACCATCGGCACTACCCGCGCGAGACGGAGTTGGAGGCCCGCATCCAGAACTACGAGTTGGCCGCCCGAATGCAGCTCAAGGCCGCGGAGTCCATCGACCTGTCGCGCGAATCCGCTGCAACTCGCAAGCTGTACGGGCTGGACAACCCGGTGACGGCGAGCTACGGCACGCGCTGCCTGATGGCTCGGCGGTTGATCGAGGCGGGCGTGCGCTTCGTGCAGATCTTCCCGCCCACGGGCCAGCCGTGGGACGCGCACAGCGATACCAAGGGCGAGAACGAAAAGATATGCACCGTCACCGACCTGCCGGTCGCCGGCTTTATCAAAGACATGAGAAGTCGTGGATTGCTGGATAGCACGGTCGTGCTGTGGACGGGCGAGTTCGGCCGACTGCCGGTGTCGCAGAACGGCAAGGGCCGCGACCACAACCGCAACGCCTTCAGCCTGTTCCTGGCCGGCGGCGGTTTCAAGGCCGGATGCGTCCACGGCGCCACCGATGATTTCGGCTACAAGGCGGTCGCGGATCGAGTGAGCGTGCCGGACCTGCACGCCACGGTCCTGCACCAACTCGGACTCGACCATCGGCGTCTCGGCTATCCCCATCGCGGCCGCGACGAGACCCTGACCGACGCCCCGGTCAGCAAGGCCCGCGTGGTCGCCAAGCTCCTGGCGAAGCCTCCCGAAATCCGCGAAGAGGAGACGGCCCCGGCACCTTCCATCGGTTTGACGGGAAGCCGGGTCATCGAGCCGAAGAAACCTTGAGCGACTTCCTCCGCGCCGCGCGTCCATGAGTCACGCCCGATCGTAATCGGGGATTAAGGGATGACACGATCACCGAACAGGCCGATCGCCTTTATGCTGGGCCTGCTGTTGTCGGGCGACATCCTTGTTCCCCGTCCAGCCTATGCCAAGCCGCCGGCCCGCTACGGAACTATAGTGTTCGGCGGAGGAGTTACCTGTGACGGATTTCGGCGATCTGAACTGTCGGGAGAAGCCGCAATTCAAGGTGGAGATCGCGAAGTGGTTAGCCAAGCAGACGCAGCGTTGAATGATCTCCGTCCTCTGCGAAATCTCTGACGCCATGAAAAACGACATGACCCAAGCCCCCGTTGACACTTTCGCGAAAGGTGATCCAGCATGCGCGACGCCGTGAAGACGATACGGCACGGAATGTTCATTATGCCGTTCCACGACCCGGCCAAGCCGCTGGGACAGTGCTACGACGAGGATCTGGAACTGATCGTCCGGGCCGAGGAGCTAGGCTTCGGCGAGTTCTGGATCGGCGAGCATCATACGATGAAGTATGAAAACATCGTGATGCCGGAGATCTTCATCGCCCGCGCCTTGGGCGAGACGCGCCGCATCCGCATGGGACCGGCCCCCGTTTGCCTCAATCAGCACCACCCCGCCCACGTCGCCAGCCGACTGGCTTTTCTCGATCACCTGTCCAAGGGCCGGCTCAATCTCTGCTTCGGGGCCGGCAGCGTGACGGCCGACCAGGAGCTATACGGCGCCGAACCGAAGAACGCCGCCGCCATGGTCGATGAGGCGATCGACATGATCCTGCGGCTGTGGTCTTCCGAGCCGCCCTACGAGATGGAGGGCACGTTCTGGACGATCCGTCTGAAGAAGAACGTGGATACCGAAACCGGCATCGGTTACATCCACAAGCCGCTCCAGCAGCCGCACCCGCCCATCGCGGTACCCGGCATGAGCCGTAATTCCCCGAGCATGAGGACGGCCGGCCAGCGGGGATATCAGCCGTTCGGCCATTGCCTGATAACGGGCAATGTGCTGGCCGATCTGTGGAAGAACTACGAGGCGGCCGCTCTGGAGTCCGGGCGGCAGCCGAACCGGGCCGACTTCAAGATCACCCGCTCCATCTTCCTGGCCGACAGTACGCCGGAGGCGCGCCGGCTGGCGCGCACCAATTCACTTGGACGGAACTACGAATACATTGGCCGACTGTTCGACAAGGGGCTGGGGCGCAAGATCTACAAGCGCGACCTGGCCATGAGCGACGCCGACTGCAACCTCGACTACCTGATGGGCGAACAGATCATCGCCGGCAGCCCCGACGAAGTGCTGCGCCGCTTGCTCCTGCTGATCGAGGAGACCGGCCCGTTCGGCACGCTGGTCCTCATGAGTTATGACTGGGATGACAAGCAGAGTTGGCTGCATAGCATGGAATTGTTCGCGCGCGAACTGATGCCCGCGCTGAACAAGGCGGTTTGTGGAACCACCTGACAACTCACCACGAAGGCGCTTCGACATGAGCCGCGGCGACCTGGCTCACCAGATTACGCTGATACCTCCCCCGGCGCCGATGCTGGTACGGCCCAGCCGGGTACGTTATCTTGTGCTGGCGGCGGCGTGCAGCCTGGCGATCCTCACCTACATTCAACGCCAGGGATTCTGGGGGGGGGCGCCCTACATCAAGAAAGACCTGGGGCTGAATGACGATCAAATGGGCGACTTGGCCTCCATCTGGTTGGTGGCCTACGGTCTTTTCCAGGTGCCCGGTGGTCTGCTCGGCGACCGCCTCGGAGCGCGCCACCTGCTGACGATTCTCGTGCTGGGCTGGTCGCTGTTGACCGGGGCCGTCGCCCTGACCGTCCTTCTCCCCGCCGGAACGTGGGGGACGTTCGCTTTTCTTCTGACGGTGCGTTTTCTCTTCGGGGCGTTTCAGGGCGGCGGTTTTCCAGGTCTGGCTCGCGTGATCGCGGATTGGATGCCGATGCGGCAACGCGGCTTTGCGCAGGGGATGGTCTGGACGTTCAGCCGTCTGGGCGGCTTCCTGGCGCCGCTCCTCGTCCTGTGGCTGTTCAAGGCGTTCGGCGGTTGGGCATCGCCGTTTGTCCTGCTGGCCGGCCTGGGGTTGGTCTGGTGTGCCTTCTTCTGGACGTGGTTCCGAAATCGGCCGGGCGAGATGTACCAGGTCAATGCGGCCGAGCGCGAGCTAATCGAGTCGGGCCGCCCCCTGAACCTGGCGCCGGCTGGCCCGCTGCCGTGGTCGCGGTTCCTGGGATCGCGCAACGTCTGGGCGCTGTGCTTGATGTACGGGTTCGGAGGGTTCGCCGGCAATTTCATCACCAGCCTGCTGCCCGTCTATCTGCGCGATCATCGCCGACTGACGGACGAAACGACCGCCTGGCTCGCTGGCCTGCCGCTCGCGTTCGGCATCGTGTCTTGCCTGCTGGGCGGCGTCGTCTCGGACTGGCTCATCCACCGCACCGGCAGCCCAAAATGGGGACGGCGTCTCGTCGGTTGCGTCGTCCTGGCGCTGGCCGGTCTGACCACTCTGTCTACCATCTGGGTCCACGAAGTCTGGCTGCTGGGGCTGGCGTTCAGCGCGTGGTTTTTCTTCAACGATGCGGCAATGGGGCCGGCGTGGGCGTCCTGCGCCGACGTCGGTGAGCGCTACGCCGCCACCCTGAGCGGCGCCATGAACATGACGGGCGCCTTCCTCGGGGCGGTTGGGATGAAGTTCGCCGGCCGGTTCTTCCACCGCGGCCTGGATGAGCCGGTGTTCATCGTCTTCGCGTGCAGTTACGGGTTGGCATCGCTATGCTGGCTGGCGGTCGATGTAACCAAACCTCTGGTGCCGAAAACTCAGCATGGCGAGAGCGTCTAGAGCGTTTTCGAGGATGGTGTAGCGGGAGGGCGAGGCCAGTGCTGTGCACACGTTCGGTTTTTGTATAACATCCTGACGGACAATAACATGGAGGTTGTCAATGATCCTTCCAAGCCGTCGGGAGGACGCCCCGTCCCCGTTCGCAGCTGACGTCCTCGCCCGCCTGCCGCTCGCCCAAGCCGTCCTGTCCCTGTGGGGTTACTTGACCACCGACGAGTTCCTCGACCGCATCTACCAGCAATACCGCGGCCGCAGTTTCGAGGACGCCCTGACATTCCCGGTCTTCGTCCAACTGATCGCCGACGCCCTCACGCGCCATCACGGCAGCGGCCGCAAGAGCTTCCGGGACGCCCTCCGGCAAGGACGCCTGGACACCGGCATCCGCACCGTCTACGGCAAGCTCGGTCGCCTGCCCCTGCCCCTGTCGTTGGGCTTCTTCCACGAGTTCACCACGCGGCTGCGGCCGCTGTTGCCGGCCGGGACCGTCGTCACCGCCCTACCAGCCAGCCTGGACGGCCTGGCGGTCGTCGTGGTCGACGGCAAGAAGATCAAGCGGGTGGCCAAGCGGTTGCTGCAACGGCGCGGCCTGCCCGGCAAGGTCTACGGTGGCAAGTTGCTGGTCGCTTACCTGCCGCGCCAGGGGCTGGCCGTGGCGCTGGCGGCCGACCCCAACGGCGAGGCCAACGACATCCGTCTGCTGCCCGCCCTGCTGCCGCAGGCGCGGGCCTGCATCGCCGGTCCACGCCTGTGGGTGCTCGACCGGCAGTTCTGCGACCTCGACCAGCCGCAACAGCTCAGCCAGGACGGCAACCATTACCTGATCCGTTTCAGCCTCAAAACCAGCTTTCAGCCCGATGCGGAGCGTCCCGCACGCCCCGGCCATGACCGCGAGGTCCGCCCGTACACGCAAGAGTGGGGCTGGATGGGGGCGGAGTCGGACCGGCGGCGCCGCTACGTCCGCCACATCACGCTGGCACGGTCCGGGGCGGAGGCGATCCTCCTGGTCACGGACCTGCTCGACGCCGACCGCTACCCGGCCGCCGACTTGCTGGCCGTCTACTTGGCGCGTTGGCAGATCGAGGGCGTGTTCCAGCAGATCACCGAGGTCTTCGACCTGCGGCGGTTGATCGGCAGCACGCCGCAGGCGACCGTCTTTCAGGCGGCGCTGTGTCTGGTCCTGTATAACCTGGTGCAGGTGGTGCGCGCGTATATCGCGGCTGGCCGTCCGGAGCCGACGCCGGTGTCGAGCCTGTCGGCGGAGAAGATCTTCGACGACCTGCGTGAGGAGTTGATCGCCCTGCACAAGATGTTGGACGTGCCGCAGGTGCTGGCCTGCGTTGCGCGGCCGCGGACGGCGGCCGAGTTGGTGGCGTGGTTGCAGACGTTGCTGAGCCGGGCGTGGTCGCCGGAATGGGTAAAGGCCAAGGCCGGCAAGCGCCGGCCCAAGGCCAAGGCGGTGAAGAAGTCCGGGGCTCATACGTCCGTCCACAAGGTCCTCGAAGCCGACCGGAGACGGCGGGCGAAGCAAAAGGCCGAACAAGAGTAAATCATGTGCACAGCACTGGGGC
>DATBGU010000122.1:0-32477 GCA_036557825.1 Gemmataceae bacterium | reverse complement strand
ATCAGCGACTGCCTGAAGACCGTGCTGGTGTTGCCGTGACCATGACCTCATCGCATGTCCGAATTCTCTCCCTCATCCGAGAACAAACCCAAGTCATCCGCTGGGAACGACATCATGACCACTGACAACGCCTTGCCAGCGGTCCTCGGCGGCGAGCCGATTCGGCCGCAAGGTCCACCCGAATGGCCGCTCGCCGACGAATCCATCCTCGAAGCGATGCGATCGGCGTATCACGATGGCTCCTGGGGCCGCTACCACGGCGGACACGTCGCGCGCTTGGAGCAGCGGTTGGCGGCCGAGCACCACGTCGATCACGTCCTGACCTGCGGCAGCGGCACGTTCGCGGTCGAACTGGCGCTGCGGGCGCTGAAGGTCGGTCCCGGCGATGAAGTGGTGATGGCCGCCTACGACTACGGCGGCAATTTCCTCAGCGTCCACGCCGTCGGCGCTCGGCCCGTGCTGGTCGATGTCGATGCGGGCAACTGGAACCTCGCCCCGGAAGCGCTGGCCGCCGCCTTTGGGCCGGCGACGCGCGCCGTCCTCGTCTCGCACCTGCACGGCGGTCTGGTGCCGATGCGCGAGGTCGTGGAACTAGCAGGCCGGCACGGCGCGGCGGTGATCGAGGATGCCGCCCAGACGCCCGGTGCTTTGGTGCAGGGCCGGCTCGCGGGTACGTGGAGCGACGTGGGCATTCTCAGCTTCGGCGGCTCGAAACTGCTGACCGCTGGCCGCGGCGGAGCGCTCCTGACGCGCCGCGCCGACGTGGCCCAGCGCGCCCGGCTCTGGCTGCAACGCGGCAATCATCTTTGTCCGCTCTCGGAACTGCAAGCCGCCGTGCTTGGGCCGCAGCTCGATCGACTTGCCGAGCGCAACGCGCTGCGTCTGCGCAATGTCCGACTCCTGAGCGAGCAACTGCGCGGCGTGCCGGGACTGCGGCCGTTTAAGAATCGCGCTCTGGAGAAGAGCGAACCCGGCTATTACAAGGTGGGGTTTCAGTTAGCCGAGGCGTTCGGGCTGGACCGTGAGCGCTTTACGGTGGCGGTGCGGGCCGAGGGCGTCGCTGTCGATGAAGGCTTTCGCGCTCTGCACGTCGGACGTTCGCCGAGTCGCTGGCGTGGGGCCGGCTCGTTGGCGGAGTCCGAACGAGCGCATCAGGGAACGGTTGTGTTGCATCATCCGGTCTTGCTCGGAACGCCGGCCGACATCGAGCAGATTGCGCGGGCGGTGGCGAAGATTCATGCGCACGCCGAGCGGTTGCGCTGAAGCCGTTGCCAGGAAGACGCGCGCTCGCCACAATGAAGTTTTGTTCCGCGATTGGCTAATGCTCAGGAGAGTCGGCGATGGCGTTCGTGAAAGTGGCGACTGTGGAGGAGATCCCACCCGGTAAATCCAAACAGGCGACGGTCGGCGGCAAGACGCTGGCTATCTTCAACGTCAACGGCAGCTTTTTCGCCATCGACGACACTTGTCCGCACCGCGGCGCGCCGCTCTGGGAAGGGGAGTTGGAAGGACAGCACGTCATTTGTCCCTGGCACGCCGCCACCTTCGATGTGACCACTGGCGCCCATCTCACTCCGCCGGCCCGCAGCGATGTCGCCTGTTACAAGGTGCAAGTCGTCGGCGACGAAGTGCAGGTCGATCTTCCCTGACGGCGTCGCTATATCCCCAACACCAGCCCGAAGCGCCCGCGAGGGCGGCCCTCGCGGGCGCTTCGGGCTGGTGAGGTTCGTTCATGCCGTCGTTTCAGTCGATGCGGGCGAAGCGCCAGATGGGGACGTGCGGCGGCAAGCAGCCGGAGTAATACGCCTCCGGTCCGACCGCTTCACGCAGTTTCTTGAGGGCCTGGCGGCGCACCGTCACATAGTAGTAATCGCAGCGCGCGTCGCGGACCGTGTCCCAAACCTGATAGAGACGGTCCGCCTCCTGCAACGCCTCGTGCAGTTCCCAGCGGGCGGTCACGTCCAGCGCCTGCCGGCTGTCGAGGTGCTGGCGGTACGAACGGTTGAACGACAGCAAGTCGTTGATGAGGCCGCGATTGGGGAAGCGCTTGCAGTCGCACAGCGGCGGCGCGTCGGCCAGTTCCTGATAGCGACGGCGCAGGAGCTTCAAGTCCGCGCCGAAATCCTCCGGCCGGGTGAGCACATAGCGGACCTCCCGTGGGTCGAGGATTTCCCAGGATAAGGCGACTGCTTGAAGGGTCGGTCGAACGGTGGCGAGTTCCTCGGCGACCGGCGTCTCGACGTTGTCCGCCGGGGTCGTCAACAGCGCCACAGCCAATGCACAGTTCAGGGGGAACATGCCTCGTACTCCTGTCGCGTCGGCGCGGAGCGTCCACGCGACCGCCCAAAGGCGGCCTGGACGCACCGGCAGACGTTGGGTGCGCGCGGTTCGATCACATGGTCAATTGCTGGGACGATGGACGAATACTGCGGGGTCGTGCGCCGGGATGCTTCCTTGAGGGGGACCCTTGCAGTCGGGTCGATCGGAGCAGCAACCTCTCTCTGTTAGCGTAGCTTACGATTCCTTTCGTTTGGAGCCTTGAGAGAATCCTTCTCTCGCCATTCGCACTCACTTAGGTCCGTTTATGCCGGGTGTGACTCGGCCTTCTCGTTAATTTATCCGAAAGCCAAAATTTTCTCTAGCCGAGCCGGCGGTCGTTCCGTAGAAAAACATATCGCAATCGCTGTGCCAAAAGCCCCTCCCGCTGTCTTTTTCTCTCCTCGTCTCTTTCGCGTCGTCTTCGCGATGGGCCATTTTTTCTCGTAAACGCCTGGAAATAAAGGGATTGAGTGCGAAAATCGCGTCGTCGGCGTTGCGGGTGGATGTGTCAACCTGGGAGATTCCGGGAAGAAAAAAGGGCGTGGATCTTCGCGGTGTTTGTCGGATTTCCAGGCAAATCGTGAGCGAATTCGCGGCGTCGAGGCGAAACGTGGAATGGGTGGATGGATAATACCTTAGGCGGAACGGGACGCACGCCGCGCGATCAGGGCCGCCACGTAGCCGCCCTTGAAACCGCTGTCGATGTTGACGGCGACGACGTTGGCGGAGCAGGCGTTGAGCATGGTCAAGAGGGCGGCCAAGCCGCCGAAGGCGGCGCCGTAGCCGATGCTGGTCGGGACGGCGATGACGGGACAATCGACCAGTCCGCCGACGACGCTGGGCAGCGCGCCGTCCATGCCGGCGACGCACACGATGGCGTCGGCGCCGGCGAACTGCTCGCGGTGCCGCAGCAAGCGATGAATGCCCGCCACGCCGACATCGGCCAGCAGTTTCACGTCGCAGCCGAGAGAGCGAGCCGTGACGACAGACTCTTGAGCGACCGGCAGATCGCTGGTGCCGGCCGTGAGGACGACGACGCGGCCGTTGGTCGAGCGCGGCGCGGACGACGGCACCGGCAGCCAGAAGGTGCGGGCGATGCGATCCTGCTCCGCTTGCGGAAAGACCGTCTCCAGATGAGCGGCCTGCTCGACGCCGACGCGCGTGGCCAGACAGTCCTGGTTCGCCGCGACGAGTTGACGAACGACCCCCTCGACCCATTGCGGCGTTTTGCCCTCGCAAAAGATCACTTCAGGGAAGCCGCAGCGCTGGCGGCGATGCAGATCGACCTGAGCGAAGCCAAGGTCCGCCACCGGCGGTTCGGGCAGGCGCGCAAGCGCCGCGTCCACGCTCAGCCGTCCGTCCTGAACCTGTTCCAGAAGCATCCGCAAATCGTCGGCAGTCATGAAGCCCTCGCCGGAGAGTACGCCGTGGCGATCTGCGGTTATTGTAGGAACGCGTGCGGAGAGGCGAACGAGGCCGCTCAACTTGACGGGCTACGGCAGGCTCCCTAGCATACGGATGTTGTCGTTCGACGACGTGGCCCCGTCGTCTAGAGGCCCAGGACACAGCCCTTTCACGGCTGCGACAGGGGTTCGAATCCCCTCGGGGTCATGCTCTTCTCCTCTTCGCGCACACCCATCTACCCGCGCAGGCGGCGCAGCACGTCGTGGGTGCTGATGACGCCGATGAGCGAATGGTCCTCGTCCACAACGTAGAGCTGATGCACATTCAATTTCAGCAGCTGCTCGATCACCAGCTCGACCGGCATTTGCGGCGTCACCGAAAAGACAACCGGTGTCATGATGTCGCGCACCGTCGTGCGATCGAGGTCGAGCATCAGGACGGCGCGCAGCCGTTCGCGCTCGTGGACAAGGATGTCGGTGCGGCTGACGACGCCGACCGGCCGGCCCGACTCGTCGATCACCGGCGCGGCGCTGAAACCTTTGTCGGTCAGCCAGGCGACGGCTTCCGGCACGGTCGCCTCGGCGCGGATGGACATCGGGTTGGGCGTCATCAGGTCGGCGGCCCGCGCGGCGTCCAGGGTCAAGCGGGAGGCGCGCGGCACAGTCGGCGTGCTAACCATGGGACACCTCGATCGCGACAGGAAAGCGGAAAGGATCTGGGACTCGGTCTTGCAGAGGATGATAGCAGCCCGCCGGCCGATCGGCAAAAACAAACTCGACGCGCTGACCGCGCGGCCGCGCGTTTGAGCCAGGGCAATCCATTCGCCGCATTCCGCCAGGAGATCGGCGACCGCCTGCTCGCCTAGCGGGTCGCCCCCGACCGCTCCCTCCGACACCGGCGACCGCCTCGAACGACTTATCCGTCTCCAATCGAACACGCTCCACCGTGAAGCGATTCTCGTTCAGGACTTGCTCCTTTGATGACTGTGGAAACCGAATCCGAACCTTTCTCACGAGGGGAAACATTTCCCGAAGGCGACCAGCAGCTTTGGCGACCCCTTGATGCGGATGCGCCTGCGGAGCCAGCGATCAACTCCCGCGCTTCGCCGCCTGCAAGGAGTAGGTCGGGTCGGCCTCGTCCCACTTCACATCGCCGGAAGGCCCATAGATGGCCGGGACCGGCTCGTGTCCGGCCAGGCGCAGCCAGGTCTGCACCTGCGTCCGGTGGTGGCAGGTGTGCAGCACCCGTCGCCAGAACACCCAAATCCGCTCTCGCCGCAAGCCGCCGAAGAAGGGCCGAGGCTCCAGCCACCAGGCGACGGTGCCCTTGGCAAGCCGCGGCAGCCGGCGCTTCGTCAGCCAGATGTACTTGTCGATGTACGCCTGGACGGCGGGCTTCTCGCCGGCAGGGAGGAGTTCTTCGACGGGCGGCTCCTCGGTGCCGACGAACTGAGCGAAGAAGCGGCGCTCAGAGAGAAGCTGGTGGACCAGGATGGTACGGATCGGGTTGGTCTTCTCGTGCGGCTTGAAGTCGAGGAGATGGTCCGGCACCGCGCGCCACACACTCACCGTCTTGTTCGCCTCGCTGGCGTAGGTGGTGACGACGTGCTGGAACATTGGCTCGACGGCCTGGGGCACGTCGGCGTCCGGGATGGCGGTGTAGTCGTAGTGCATGGCTGGTCATTCCCTCGGCGAAGCGGCGGACGCCTTCAGCCCTTCATGGCGTCGAAAGCAGCAAAGCAGACGTTCTTGTGCAGGACTTCGACCTGCGAGAACCCGACCTGGCGCGGCAGGTCCAGTTGGAACAGCAGCGGGCGGGGCGTGTCCTCCTTCTCGACGTAGGCGAGCACATGGTCCCGGTAGGTTTCGTCCTTCAGCCCGGTCAGGTAGTCGCCGTAGCGCCGGCGAATCCGTTGCCCGACAGCGGGGACCGAACTCTCCACCAGGTCGAAGACCCACGCGGCGAAGTGGCACGAGGTCCGCGCGTTACGGCACCAACGCTACCGTCACCTTGCCCTGCCGTATTTCGATGGCCGTGATCCTCACGGCCACCCTCTCGCCACTCCTGAAACGCCCGGCTTCCTGGCCGCAGAGCATGACGAGCGCGGCCGGTCGGAGGGCGAGCAGATAGCCTCCCGCACCGCCGCAGCGGTCGGCCTTCTCGACCCAACGAACCACCGTCGCCTCCAGCACGTCTCCGACGTTCAGTTGCCACGCCCCGTGCCAGGGGTCGCTTCCGGGGTGCAGCGCCCGGACGCTGCCGGCGATCTGGTTGCGCCCCCGGTCGATGTGGACGATTTGGACCTCCAACTCGTCGCCGACCGCGGCGACTTGCTCGCAACTGGCGAAGGACGGTATCCACGAGATTTCCGGGATCCGCACCAGAATCTCGTGCGTCCCGCACTCGCAGAACAGGCCGAACACGGCGGTCTTCCGCACGACGGTCCGGACGACATCGCCGGGGTTCAGCGCCGCCGGGCCACCGCCGCACGCCACCAACATCCTCCGCAGTGGCTCGGGGTCGGCCAGTCGGTGGTCTTGACCGACTTCGACCAGCGCCGAGGCGGGCTGCCCGCTGTTCTTGACCAGTTCCTCGCTGTCGGCGAACGACACCACGTCATCGGTCCGGCTGTGCAGGATCACCGTGCCGGGCTTCACGGTCCTTACTGTCCCGTGCCTCTTCCACGCCGGGCAGAGAAGGACGAGCCGGGCCTCACCGCTGTTGATATTCATGGCGACGGCCCCGCCTCGGCTCGACCCGACGACCACGGCCGGCTGGTGCTTGTCGAACTCGGCCTGAGCGATCCGGACGGCCTCGGCGAAGTTCTCGTCCGGCAGCTTGGGGTTGATGACCTCATGGCCGTGCCGTGCCAGGAAGGTCGGCTTGACGCCGCCAGGGACTGACTGCCAGCCGTGCAGGAAGAGAATTCTCATGGGGACAAACGCTCCATTTCGGTCCTGTTGCCAGGTAATTTCGACATGGACGTTGTTGAAATCGGGATCGTCCAGGTCGCCGCTGTGATGACAGACCATACCTTCAGACAGACTGCGCATTCGGGTTTCTTGTCCTTCTTCGATGACGACGCCGAACGCCTGAAATTCGATGAAGCGGTTGCACAGGTCGATAACGGCCTCGTGGTGTATTTTATCTGGATGCCGAAGAAGGGCCGCAAACCGAGGATGAACCCGCCTGGCAACCGCTGGTTCGTCTCCCTGTTGAGGCGGCGATCAAAGCCCTGTCCCGGCGACGGAACGAAACGCTGATTCGGCTGGCCGGGTGAGGACGACCTCTTCAACGCATGGGGGAAACGACATGACCGCCGACGACTTGGCTGCCGCCGTAGGCAGCGAAGCGAGCAACGAGTTGACCAACGCCCTGGACCGCATCAAGCACTGCCTGCGCCAACTGAAGGACGAGCAGGTATGGCAGCGCTCCCAGCCGAGTCTCAACAGCATCGGCAACCTGATCCTGCACCTGTGCGGCAACCTACGGCAATGGATCGTGGCCGGCGTCGGCGGTGCTTCAGACGTTCGCAATCGTCCCGCCGAGTTCGCCGAACGAGGGCCGGTCCCGAAGGACGAGTTGTTGTGCAGCCTTGAGGCCGTCGTCGAGGAAGCGAAGCGGGTACTGGTTGGTGTCAATGCCCGGCAGCTTACGGAAGTTCGACGCATCCAGGGCTTCGACGTGACCGGGGTGGCGGCGGTCTTCGACAGCGTTCCGCACTTCCGGGGCCACACGCAGGAGATCGTCCACATGACCCGCTTGCAGTTGGGTGATACGTACCGGTTCGCCTGGACGCCCACAACGCCGGAGCAAGGTGCCCCCGTTTGAGGAGCCGAGCAATATGACCATCCCTCTCTTTCACGTTGACGCCTTCACCGACCGCCCCTTTGCCGGCAACCCGGCGGCGGTCTGCCTTCTTCCCTCCTGGAAAGAGGATGGCTGGCTTCAAGCCGTTGCCAGGGAGATGAACCTCTCCGAGACGGCCTTCCTCCTCAAACATCCAGGCCACTTCGACCTGCGCTGGTTTACGCCGAAAGTAGAAGTGGACCTGTGCGGGCACGCAACGCTCGCCTCGGCGCACCTTCTTTGGCAACAGGGTCAGACCAGCGGCGACGAAATCCGCTTCTCGACCCGGAGCGGCATCCTGAAGGCTCTTCGACACGGCGAGGACATCGAACTCGACTTCCCGTCGAAACCCGAAGAAGCGGCGGAAGCCCCTCCCGGCCTCGTGGAAGCACTGGGAGTTTCCGCCAAGTACGTCGGCAAGAACCACTTCGATTACCTCGTGGAAGTGGAATCCGAGGCTGCCCTGCGGGGAATTGCCCCCGACTTCAAGCGCCTTGCGAGGGTGCCGGTGCGAGGGATCATCGTCACCAGCAAGTCCGCCGACCCCCGCTTCGATTTCGTGTCTCGCTTTTTCGCCCCCGGCGCAGGCATTGACGAAGACCCGGTAACAGGTTCAGCCCATTGCTGCTTGGCCGACTTCTGGCGAAAACGCCTGGGCAAGACCGAATTCGTGGCGTTCCAGGCCTCGGCCAGAGGCGGCGTGGTGAGGGTACGGGTCGAGAGGGACCGGACCATGCTGGGCGGCCGGGCGGTGACGGTGACGAAGGGCGAGTTGCTTGTCGAGGGGATCGAACCGTGAAACGAGAGCGTTATGCGACGGGGACACCGTGGGAACCAGTCGTCGGCTATTCGAGGGCCGTCCGTGCAGGTCCGTTCGTGTTCGTGTCCGGCACGACGGCCACCGCCGAGGACGGCAGCATCCTGGGCCAGGGCGACCCCTATGCGCAGGCGGTCCAGACGCTCAAGAACATCGAAGCGGCGCTGAACAAGCTGGGAGCAACCATGCAGGACGTGGTGCGAACCCGCATGTACGTGGTCAACATTGACCAGTGGGAGCAGATCGGTCGAGCGCACGGCGAGTTCTTCAAGGGTATTCGCCCGGCGACCAGCATGGTGGAAGTCAGCCGCCTCATTGCCCCGGAAATTCTGGTCGAGATCGAGGCCGACGCCGTGGTGCCGTCATGAGCAAGACACGAACTCTGGCGGTCCTGGTTTTTGACGACGTGGAAGTTTTGATTTCTGCGGGCCGTTCGAGGTCTTCTCCGTCGCTAACCGATTCACCGACCTGCCGGCCTTCCACGTCTTCACTGTGGCCGAAAAGCCGGTGCGGCCCTGCTTCGCCGATAGGTTCTTGCGTCTCCTCTCCTTCACGCGGACAATACAAAGCGTTTATTCGCCTTCATCCTGGAAGGAGGGAATCATACGGCGATTGTCCCTCACGCGCGTGCTGCTCGCGCTGGCTGTGTTCGTCCTTCTCGGTGGGCATTGCCGTGCGGTTGCGGAAGAGGAGCCGCGCTACGGCGGCAAGCGACGGAGCGAAGGGTCGAAGGGACTGGACATTTTGTAAGCTTGTTCGTCCTGTCCGCAGTTGCAATCGGCCTGGGAGTTCGTTGGGGTTGGCAGGCGGCTCCCAAGGAACCATTGCAACTCGGTCGGCTTCCGGGCCTATGGCGGTGGGCAATGATAGCGGCGTTTGTTGCCGTTGTGGTTTACTTGTTCTTATGGCCGAGGACCATCAGCCATTGAGCGGAAACAGCGGCGGATCTGGACGTGGACTTCAGCGTAAACGGCGCGGAGTCCGTGCAGGATGATGTCCTTGGGCTACTTCGGCATCGGGGTCGGCTTGCAGTCGAGGCAGGTGACGGTCAAGAGTGTCCCAAGCAGGAGTCGTGAAGCGCAAGGAGAGCCACAATGCGGTTGCCGGAAGCGAAGATCAGGGAGGCCGTCGTCCACCCCGAAAAGGTGGTCCGCCAGGAGGCCCTGCGGTACTTTGCCGACTGTTACAGCCGAGATGCCGAGGTCATGCCCCTGGCGATCAAGGCCATCGAGATGTATGGCCGCAGCCAAGCGTTCCTCCATGTCCACATGATCGCTCACCTGGCACAGACCGAGGCCACGGTCGAATGGGTCATCCGGGAACTGCACCGGGAAGAGGACAAGGCCGAAGACCACGACAGCTACTTCTCCTCTCTGTCCCGCCTCTTGTGCAGCGCCGACCCGCAACTCCTTCAACCTCGTGCCGACGCGATTCTCCAGGCACCAGGCTTCTTCAAGGAACTGGTCGCGGAGTTTAGGGAGAGGCTACAACTGGCCAACTGGGACTCCGGCCAGTGCTGGGAGGAACTGGAGCGCATCTGTGCCGAGGGCGTCGTCAATCAGGACTCCTCGGACTTGAACTTCGGCCATGCCAGCCGGATCGTGGAGGCGCTGGCCCGTCAGGGTGAGAAAGATGTAGACCGCATCCTCGATCTGCTCGGTAGGGAAGTCGAGGATTTTGAGACGGACCCGATGTCGTGGCTGGAAATCTTCCTGGTTATGCTGGCTGGGGAGATGCGGTTGGAGCAGGCCATCCCGTTGATCGTGAAGAAGTTGCACGCAATGGGAGAGATTCTGTCGGAGGAGTGCGTCGAGGCCCTGGCCAAGATCGGCACCGACGCCGCTGCCGAAGCGGTGACCGAGGGCTGGCTGGGGTCGGAATGGGATTACCGGCTCTACGCCAGCAGCGCCCTGGATAAGATTCACTCGGACACGACGGTGCGGAAGTGTCTGGAACTGCTGCCCCAGGACAAAGACCTCGGCATCAGGACCAACCTGGCCGACTCCCTGCTGGGGCAGTTTACTGACGAAGGCATCGAACCCGTGCGGGAGATCGTGCAGCGCCGGGCTTACGACCCGATGAGCAGCGACCTGATGGGGAAGCTGGTCGCCGTCAGCCCGGTCCTGGGCGTGACCTTCCCCGAATTCCCGATCTGGAAGCGAGAGGTCGAGGAGAGGCTGGCCAAGCAGGAGCGACGGATGAAGGAGATGCGGGGTTTCCTTCACGCTCCGGCGAACCCTGCGCCGCCGCCGAAGCCTGCCCCTGATTTTCTGGAACGGAAGCCTACGCCGTTCCTCCGCGCCGAGAACCAGGTGGGCCGGAACGATCCCTGCCCCTGCGGAAGCGGCAAGAAATTCAAGAAATGCTGCATGGGCAGAGGGAAATAACGCATCAAAGAAGGAGTCGTCATGCCAATGCCGATAACCCAAGACGACGCCGGAGAGTAACCTTAAATCGTTCCAGGCACCGGGCTATCCAGTCCCATGCCGCGTGCCGCTGGATTGCATTCGGCGGCTGGCGTAGTCCTGAAGTAACTGACCTGCGGAGGAGCCGTGAGGCCGGCCGAAATGATGGCTTGTAAGGATTCCTCCGCAGTCCAATTCAACTCGATCGTCTCTTCCTCAGGGACTAGTAAGAAATACCCGGACGTCGGCACCGGAGTTGTCGGGACATAGACGCACAGAATCACCTTCTGGGTTTGGACGTCTCGACAGGATCCCGTCACGAAGGCCGGCACTTTCATCCCCGGATGCGGAAACGCCACCAGTACCATTCGACGCGGACGCTGCTGGCCGG
The DNA here is from genome assembly GCA_036557825.1 of Gemmataceae bacterium. Classification (GTDB taxonomy): domain Bacteria; phylum Planctomycetota; class Planctomycetia; order Gemmatales; family Gemmataceae; genus JAJPHU01. The sequence goes on along the minus strand of DATBGU010000122.1, from coordinate 21,292 downwards.
GTTGCTTGTCCATGAATTGCAGCACCTTCCGTAGCCCCTCGTAAATAACCGAGACCCCCGGCACTCGCAGCATGATCGAGTCTATGACACGACGCAGACGCGAATTGACAAAGAATCCGAGGGCATAAAGCACCATCAGGACGATGAGGATGGCGATCAGCGGCGCTGCGAATCTCTCGAACCAGAACGGCAGTTCCGTATCGGGTTGTCTCCCCCTGACCTGCCACAGGATCAGCTTCGCGAGCGGATCGATCACGTAATGTTCCAGGCCTGAGTACAACCATTGAATGACCCAGAGTGTGATCAGGATCGGCAGCACGAGAATGAGGCCGCTGAGGATGCGGTCCCGGACTCTATGCCAGATTCTGCGAAAGACCGTCGGAGCCGGGTCGGTCGGAGGGCCGGGAACATCGATTGGATTGCTGTTCATAAGACTACTGATCACTGCGCAAAGAGATTAACTGTTAGACGATCTTTCCCAGATGGCCCTCCCTGGGCCACCACTGCAATTCCAACGATAGATTCTAACCCTGGTGGGAGACACGGCAACACTTTTCGCCCAATCAAGCCTTGCCGCCCCCCCGTTCCGTCACTACCTGGACCCACCGCACAAGACGCTTCTCGCTTGTTCATGCGCTCAGCTCGCCCCCTGTAGCGCACCCTGAATGCATGACGACGACACTCAGGGTGTCCGCTTTCTTCTTCGCTTCATCGCCGTTGCTTTTGCCCTCCTCGCCCGCACGACCCAGCATACAATGGCGCAGGTTTTCGGGAATGAGCGACAGGAAACGGATTCGCGATCAGATAACGGCCTGTTGAAACAGGCAGTCTGGCGTCAGGAACCACGTATTGTTCTCGGAGTTTTCGCAGTTCGCCCTTCCCAAAATCGAGTCGTTCCACAGGCTGATAGGCCAGGCATTCTTGCCTGTGGAGTGGATGGATCGCATGCCTCGGCTTTATCGATCCTCGTATCCCCAGTGAGGAGTGAGCCATGCAAACACAACAAACGAACGATTCCGGAATGGAACAGGCCCGGCTCCAAGAGGAGCGCGATGGACGAGCGGCGTGGAAAAAGTGGGGACCCTATCTAAGCGAGCGGCAGTGGGGAACGGTGCGCGAAGATTACAGCTCCAACGGCGATGCCTGGAATTACTTCACCCATGACCAGGCGCGGTTTCGTGCTTACCATTGGGGCGAGGACGGGCTGGCGGGCATCTCCGATAACCGCCAGTTGCTCTGCTTCGCGGTGGCGCTGTGGAACCGCAAGGATCCGATCCTCAAGGAACGGCTGTTCGGCCTCAGCAACAGCGAGGGCAATCACGGCGAGGACGTCAAGGAGTATTACTTCCACCTCGACAACACGCCGACCCATTCGTACATGAAGTACCTCTACAAGTACCCGCAGGTCGAGTACCCCTACCAGACAATTATCGATGCCAATCGGACGCGAGATAAGCGGTCCTCCGAGTACGAACTACTCGACACCGGCATCTTCGACAATGACCGCTACTTCGACGTCTTCGTCGAGTACGCCAAGGCCGGCCCGGAGGACATCCTGATCCGGATAACGGTCTGCAACCGGGGGGCTGAGCCGGCCGAGCTCCACGTGCTGCCAACGCTCTGGTTTCGCAATACCTGGTCGTGGGATAGCAAGGAAGATAAACCAGGTCTCACAATCCTCGATTCCGGTAAGGACTTGCGGGGCGTTGCGGCTCGGCATTCGCTGCTTGGGGAGCGCTTCCTCTACTGCGAAGGCGCTATCGATCTGCTGTTCACGGAAAACGAAACGAATACCCAACGGGCCTTCAATCAACCCAATCAGCAACCGTTCTGCAAGGACGGCATCATCAACTATGTCGTCAAGGGGAACAAGAACGCCGTCAATCCACAACAGCGCGGCACCAAGGCAGCAGCCCATTATTGTCTGACCGTGCCGCCGCAGGGAAGCCAGGCGGTCCACCTGCGGCTGACAGACCAGCCGCCTGCCCGTATGCAAGATCCCTTTGGGGATGCGTTAGCCACGTTCAACGCCCGACAGATGGAAGCGGACGCTTTCTACGACGGGATCACGCCGAAGGCATTGAACAAGGATGAGGCGCAGGTGATGCGGCAAGCGCTGGCGGGGATGTTGTGGAGCAAGCAGTTTTATTATTTCGATGTGGCCGAGTGGCTGCGGGAGCATGGCGACAAGCCCGAGGAAGGAGTTCGCGTCCAGGTCCGCAACAACGACTGGTTTCACATGTACAACGCGGACGTGATTTCCATGCCGGACAAGTGGGAGTATCCCTGGTATGCTGTTTGGGATCTGGCCTTCCACACCATCCCGCTAGCGCTGGTGGACGTCGATTTCGCCAAGGAACAGTTGAGTCTGTTCCTGGGCCACCACTACCTCCATCCCAACGGCCAGATGCCGGCCTATGAGTGGAACTTTGGCGACGTCAATCCTCCCGTGCATCCCTTGGCTGTCTGGAACGTATACAACTTCGAGAAACATCTGCGCGGCGGGCGCGGGGATTTGCGATTCCTCAAGTTTTGCTTCAAGAAGTTATCGCTGAACTTCACCTGGTGGGTCAATCGCAAGGACGTCAGCGGCAACAACATTTTCTCGGGGGGCTTCCTTGGCCTGGACAACATCGGGGTCTTCGACCGCAGCAGTCCCCTGCCGACCGGCGGCCATCTGGAGCAATCGGACGGCACCAGTTGGATGGCGTGCTTTGCCTCCGCGATGCTCCAAATCGCGATCGAACTGGCGACCCAGGACGACTCCCTTTACGAGTCCATGGCGGTGAAATATTTCGAGCACTACCTATGGATCGCCTCGGCCATGGACCACTTAGGGACAACAGGCGTCAAACTCTGGGATCACGAGGACGGTTTTTTTTACGATGTGCTCCGATTTCCCGACGGCAATGGCGTCCGGCTGAAGGTCCGTTCTCTGGTTGGGCTGCTGCCCTTGGCGGCGACCACGGTGCTGCCGGATGACTTGCCCGAACGGCTGCCGCGCTTTTTCGAGGAGGCGCGCTGGTTCCTGGATCGGCACCCGCATACGGCGGCGCTGGTGACGTCGCCGCTCGAGGTGGGCGCCGGCAACAGCCGGATTCTCTCCCTTGTCAACCCGGACAAACTGCGCCGGATGCTCGGCTACATGCTGAATGAGAATGAGTTTCTGAGCAAGTACGGGATTCGCTCGTTGTCGCGCTATCACGCCGATCACCCCTACGTCTTCAACGCGAGCGGTCAGGAGTACCGGGTCGGTTACGTCCCAGGGGACTCGGACAGCGGCATGTTTGGCGGCAACTCTAACTGGCGCGGGCCGATCTGGATGCCGATGCAGTTGATGCTGATCCGTGGCTTGGCCAATCAGTTTGCCCACCTGGGGACCGATTTCAAGGTCGAGTGTCCGGTAGGCTCAGGTCGCCAGTTGAACTTATTGGAGGTTAGCCAGGAGATCGTGCGGCGATTGTCCCGCCTTTTCGTCCGCAACCGTGAGGGGTGCCGGCCGGCGCAGGGTCGCCATTCCCGGTGGAGCGATCCTCATTGGCGCGACCATGTCTTGTTTTACGAATACTTCCATGGGGACACCGGTGAGGGGATCGGAGCTAGCCATCAGACCGGCTGGACCGGCATTATCGCCTTCCTGATGCAGAGTTTTGCCGCTCTCGAGCCGAAGAAGGTTCTGGAAAGGGGTATGAGCGGCGTGATGCAATCGAGCGCCTTGGCCGCCCAGCAGGGGAACAAACCGCAGGCCGTGCATGTCGCTCATGCGGTCCACGAACAAGTGGCCGAGAAGGTGGTCGCCCACGTGATCGAAACGATCCAGCAACAAGTGACGGAGGCCGTTCAACGCGCGGAGGCAGAGCATTTGCAGGAAAAGGTCGAAGAGATCGTCATGGAGAAGGTAGCGGACGCCGTCCAGAAAAAGGTCGAGGAGGTTCAGCGGCAAAGCGAGCAACGGATCGAGGACAAAAAGGACATTATTTGAGTGAACTACGAATGGAAGAGTGTACTCGTTCATCGTTCGTTTCTGGAGGAGAAGGCAATGGCATGCAAGCGCGCTTTGCTAAATACGATCTGAGTATCTTCGCCGCGCGTTCACGATGCGGCGGGCTGGTCCATTTCGCTTGGTCAATACAACCTTCGTCGCTTTAGAATCAATCGTTGACGTCGAAGCGGAGCCTCAATAGCACGTTCATCGGGGAAGATCGGACAATTTCCTTGAACCTCCCATTCGGCTGGGGAACGATACTCAGCATGTGGGACCGTGAGCATCGGAGTCACTCCATGAATATCCTGGTTGTTGATGTCGGCGGGACCAGTGTGAAAATCCTCGCCACGGGGCAGGAAAAACCGCGGAAATTCCCTTCCGGGCCGACTCTGACTGCCGAACAAATGGTGGAAAGGGTCAGAGAACTTGCGGGTGACTGGCAGTATGACGTGGTATCAATCGGGTATCCGGGGTTTGTGGTGCGCGGCCGGCCGATTACGGAGCCTCACAATCTAGCACTAGGTTGGGTAGGTTTCGATTTTCAGGCCGCGTTTGGTTGTCCCGTCAAGATCATCAATGATGCCGCCATGCAAGCCTTGGGAAGCTTCAAGGAAGGCAAGATGCTCTTCCTGGGCCTGGGCACCGGCCTGGGCGCCGCCATGATCGTCGATGGCATCGTCGAACCGATGGAGTTGGCACATCTACGCTATCGAAAGGGCAGCTTTGAGTATTACGTCGGCAAACGCGGACTTGAGCGACAAGGCAAGAAGAAATGGCGCCAGCGCGTTGCCGACGTGGTTTCAATGTTGGTCGGCGCTCTGGAACCCGACGACGTTGTCCTCGGGGGAGGCAATGTTAAGAATCTAAAAGAGTTGCCGCCCGGCTGCCGAGCCGGCGATAACGCCAATGCATTTCTGGGGGGGTTCCGTCTTTGGGCGGACCCATCCGATCACAAAACACATAGAATTACCAAAACGGGTTCATGATTAACGAAGGTTTTGAAGGGTTTTCTTTTTCTCGTTGCCTCAGACCTCAAAAGTCCGTGAACCATTGCAACTGGAGCAATGTGCCGCTTTCGCCGGCGCGGTAGCCGGTCAAGGGGTTATCGGCCGGGCAATGGTTGATGTAGAGAACCTCCGCGGTGAGCCGCCAGGCGCGGCTGCCTTTGGGATACCAATTGATGCCGCCGCCAAACTCGCTGCCGGTCCCGAACCGGCCGCTGACGAAGGAGCTGCGGGCGTAGGTTTCGAGCTTGGTCGGAATCCAGAAACAGCCTCCCTGGAGAAGCGCGCCGTAATCGAAAAGAGAGGAGAACGGAGGCGCGTTGCCGACGGTGCTGAATTTGTCGAGCCAGCGAAAGAAGAACTCGCTGTCAAGACTCAGGCCGCGATATTTGAAGGCGGCGTCAACCGTCCACAGCTGCACGTTGGCCGCCGTCAACGTGACCGCCGGACCCAGCGCGCCGGCTCGAAACAGCGGCGTGCCGTCCGAAAGGCGGATGATCGTGTCCTCCGGATTGGGCAGGCGAGGATCGGTGATGTTGCCGTCGGTTACGATGCTGCCCTGGTTTGACTCGCGCGACACGGCCAGGTTGACGCCGAGGCGCGTGCTGAGTGATCGATGGTTCTCCACATCCGACGGTCCCAGACCGAATTCCCCCAACGGCTCCCACCGGGCGGTCCCCCCGAAGGCGAACGACGAGCCGATGCGGTCGATGCCCTGGTTGAATCGGTTCAGCGAGTTGGCCACCATCGCCACGTAGTTGAAACCCTTGATGGGCTCGCCTTGCGCCCAAATTCCGGGGCTGATGTTGGGGCGAAAAAACGTCGTCGCCATAAGACGGTCGGCGCCGAGCGTGTAGCGGAACGAGGTGTACCATTCCCGTGTACCCGGCACCAGCCAGTTGCCGGCACGCAGGTCGAAGGCGTCGCTGAAATGATAACTGAGGTAACCCAGCAAGACCGTGTCGTTAATGGCTGTCGAGGAGAAAAGGATCGCCATGTATTGAAGGCGCGGATCGAGGGCGAAGCCGGAAAACTGGACGAAGTTGCGGTTGATTTCCCAGGAACTGATATTTTGGATCGGATGCGGGGTGCCGGTGCTGTCGATAAAGGTATCCGCGCTGCGCGCGAAATTGGTGTAGCGCACCTGAGTGACCAGGTCGAAGCGAAGCTCGAACGGAACGCGCTGTGTATCCCGAGAGCGAACCAGGACGAACCCGCCGCGTTCCTCGTCGTAGCCGCCGATCAAGAATTTCGAGAGCCAAGAGCGTGACGACTCGGTGGTCTGCGACGTATCGTTTCCCCCGAAGATTGTCCTCTCCGGCGATTCCGGTTCCGCTCCCGATTCGACGTTGGGAGAACGTGTGTCCGGCGACAACCCAACCCCTTCAGGGAGGCGCGCGTCTGGGGAGGATGGCGAGACGGGGGTCGGCAGGTCGTCGGGGGTGATGCCGGCCTTTTGATCGGCGGGATCCTCGAAGGGGAAGGGCGCAAACGCGGAGGGGAGGGAAGGCGTCGATCCCACACTGGGAGAAGAATTCTCCAATCGGCGATTGAGTTGGTCGTACTGTCTTGTTATCTCCTCCAGCTTTTCGGAGAGCGATTGACTCCGCTCACTGAGGTTCGCGTTCTGCTCGGCCAGCTTGGCGTTCTGCTTCTCCAAATGTTGCAGTCGTCGAGCCAGCTCTTCAACCGAGATCGAGTCTCCCCTCGTCTGAGAAGCGTCAGCCGAAAAGCGTCCCGGATCGGGGGTAGGAGGCTCCGCCGCCGCCGAGATGCCGATCAGCAAGAAGGGGATGAGGAAACCACCCGCCATGCGGCGGCCATTCGAGCGCCGTTCCGGACTCGCTGGCGTCCGCAAGCAACCCGGCCAAACAGGACATTCGACATGCTTAGGGCCCATCGATTGGTCGCTGAGGTTCCCTTGGGATTTTCGCGCGCGGAACAGCTGAGGAGGCGTTCAAACATAACTTCGTTTTCGTTTCGGGCGACCCGACGGGGAGCGCGCCAAGCCCGATCTCCCCGTCAGGGCGGCGAAACTGAGAGCTTGTTAGGGAACGACTCCTTGGCAGCCGCCCTTTCCGGGACGAGGACGGTGAGGAGTCGTCTCAATTGAAAGACTGATTTCCCAAGCCTCTTACATCATCTGGAGAAATCCGTCCAGTCGAATTGCAAAAACCGCAGGGCGAAAGGGCTGGTGGTCGGCATCCCATTCTCGACCCGCTTCGCCACCCAGTTTGCCTGAATGACCCGGACTACCGTGAGTGGTCGTGGGCCAGCTTCAAGGCACTTCGAAATTTCATATTGGCAGGTTGTCCGAGATCAGGTCGGCGAATACACTCTACGGTATTGTTTGTTGTCTGGGATGGCGATGAAGCCCCGGCCGACAAGACAGTATCTCCTTTCCCGTCCCGCAGATCGCCGCAAAGGCAGAGGACGGTTATGCCAAATAGCAATGCCCTCGATGCGACGTCCATCAACACGATCCGCACCTTGTCGATGGATGCGGTGCAGGCGGCTAACTCCGGGCATCCGGGCACGCCGATGGCCCTGGCGCCTGTGGCCTACTGCCTGTGGCAGCACTTTCTACGCTTCGATCCGCAGGATCCGATCTGGCCCAACCGAGACCGCTTCGTTCTCTCGGCTGGCCATGCCTCCATGCTGCTGTACTCGCTGCTCCACCTGACGGGGGTGAAGGCGGTCAGCAAGGAGTACGAAACTCTCGGCGAGCCGTCGGTGCCGCTGGAGGCGATCAAACACTTCCGGCAGATAGATAGCCGCTGCCCCGGCCACCCGGAGTACCGCTGGACCAGCGGCGTCGAGACCACCACTGGCCCGCTCGGCAACGGCCTGGCCACGAGCGTCGGCATGGCCATCGCCGGCCGCTGGATGGCCGCTCACTTCAACCGGCCCGGCTTCGAGAACCTGATCGACTTCCACATCTACGCCCTGTGCGGCGACGGCTGCATGATGGAAGGCATCTCGGCCGAGGCGGCTTCCCTCGCCGGCCACCTGAAGCTCTCCAACCTCTGCTGGATTTACGATAACAACTACATCACCATCGAGGGGCACACGGAGTTGGCCTTCAGCGAGGACGTGGCCACGCGCTTCATCGGCCACGGCTGGAACGTCACTCGCGTCGGCGACGCCAACGATCAGGAGATGTTGGCGCGGGCTTTCCGCACCTTTCAGAGCACCCGCGACCGCCCGACCCTGATTATCGTGGACAGTCACATCGCCTACGGCGCCCCCAACAAGCAGGACACCAGCGCCGCCCACGGCGAGCCGCTCGGCGAGGAAGAGATTAAGGGAGCCAAGCGCCATTACGGCTGGCCGGAGGACGCGAAGTTCTTCATCCCTGACGGCGTTTACGATCACTTTCGCCGTGGCATCGGCAAGCGCGGCAAAGAGCTGCGGGACACATGGTTCGCCCGCGTTGGGGAGTACAAGGCCAAATATCCTGAGCTGGCCGAGCAGTTGTACCGAATGCAGCATCGCCAGCTACCGGGCGGCTGGGACAAGGACATCCCCACCTTCGCCCCGGATGCCAAAGGGATGGCGACGCGGGACGCCTCCGGGAAGGTGCTCAACGCCATCGCCAAGAATGTCCCGTGGCTGATGGGCGGATCGGCCGACCTGGGGCCTTCGTGCAAGACACGCCTCACGTTCGACGGCGCCGGCGACTTCCGCGCGGACAACCCTGGTGGGCGCAACCTGCACTTCGGCATTCGCGAGCACGCCATGGCCGCGGTCCTCAACGGCATGGCTCTCGTCAAGGTGCGGGCCTACGGCTCCACCTTTCTGATCTTCAGCGACTACGCCCGCGCGGCGATCCGGCTCAGCGCGCTAATGGAGTTGCCGGTCGTCTACATCTTCACGCACGACTCCATTGGCGTCGGCGAAGACGGCCCCACGCACCAACCGATCGAGCAGGTGGCGTCGTTGCGGGCCATTCCGGGCTTGATCGTCTTGCGGCCCGCGGACGCCAACGAAACGGCCGAAGCCTGGAAGGTCATTCTGAAGTTGCACCACGAACCGGCCGCTCTCATCCTCACTCGCCAGGCCGTGCCGACGATCGACAGGAGCAAGTACGCCTCGGCTTCGGGGTTGGCCCACGGCGCCTATGTCCTGGCCGACGCCCCAGACGGCAAGCCGGACGTGCTGCTGATGGCAAGCGGCAGCGAGGTGGCGTTGTGCCTGGAGGCCCATGAACGGCTCAAGGCGGAGGGAATCAAGGCGCGGGTGGTGAGCGTGCCGTCGTGGGAGTTGTTCGACGATCAACCGCAGGAGTACCGCGATCGGGTGCTGCCGCCGGAAGTCACCGCCCGGGTATCGGTCGAGCAGGCTTCGACGTTCGGCTGGGCCAAGTACGCTGGCGCCACGGGACACCGCATCGGGATGCGTTCCTTTGGGGCGTCGGCTCCCCTGAAGGACTTGGTCAAGAAGTTCGGCTTCACCGCCGAGCAGGTCGTGGCGGCCGCTAAGGAGCAGTTGCGACACTCGCGGAGATAAGGTCGGAGCCCGAAGCGGAAGCGAGGGAAACCCCGCCCTCGCTTCCGCTTCGGGCTCCGATGAGGAGGTCTCCCCTGACGATCGTCGAACGGGCACTCGAGTCTGCTGACGATTAGCCCGGATTTGCTAAAACAAATGGAACCCCTCCGGCGAGGTCGCCCGCCGCCTTAGCGTCGAAATGGCCAGGCTTCGGACGCCACGAAGATCCACCTGGACGAAAAGACCTTTCGTGGAATGCACAACGAGGACGCGATGGCGGCGAGAAGCTGAGCGAGGGCATTCACCCTTCTACGCCGACACCCGCAAGCTCGAACAGTTCGCCCGAGCCAAAGTGGCCCAGCGGATGGCTAGTTGAATGGAGACGGAGTCCGGCCGCGGGCCGAAGTAACGCGGCTCGCCGGCTCGCGGCCGAGTACGCTGGTGGAGAATCAACCTGCGAGCTGCCAAGCACCCAAGGGGAACATCGATGGCACCCGTAATCACCGAGGCGAAACGGAAAACCGCAGAGGGCGGCAAGGCGGCGGCAGGCCCTCTCTCCGCGGAAGAACTGCGCAAGATGGACTGCTATTTTCGGGCCTTGAACTACCTGTCCGTCGGCCAGATCTATTTGCTCGATAATCCGCTTCTGAAGGAGCCGCTCAAGCGGGAGCACATCAAGCCGCGGCTGCTCGGTCACTGGGGCACCTCGCCGGGCCTCAACATGCTCTGCGTCCACCTCAACCGCGTCATCCAACGCGACGACCTGGAGATGATCTACATCATCGGCCCAGGGCACGGCGGCCCGTCGATGGTGGCCCACGCCTACCTGGAAGGCACCTACAGCGAGGTCTATCCCAACATCACCCAGGACGCCGAGGGGATGAAGAAACTGTTCAAGCAGTTCAGCTTTCCCGGCGGCATCCCCAGCCACGTCGCCCCGGAGACGCCGGGCAGCATCCACGAAGGCGGCGAACTCGGCTACGCCCTTAGCCACGCCTACGGTGCCGCCTTCGACAACCCCGACCTGATCGTCGCCTGCGTCGTCGGCGACGGCGAGGCCGAAACCGGGCCGCTCGCCACCGGCTGGCAGAGCAACAAGTTCCTCAATCCGGCCCGCGACGGCTGCGTTCTGCCCATCCTCCATCTCAACGGCTACAAGATCGCCAACCCCTGCTTCCTCGCTCGCATCCCCAAGGACGAGCTGCAGAAGTTCTTCGAGGGCATGGGCTACACGCCGTACTTCGTCGAGGGACACGATCCCCAGGCCGTCCACCAACAGTTGGCCGACGTCCTCGATACGGTCGTGGCGGAAATCAAACAGATCTGGAGCGATGCCCGCAACAATGGCGTCGTCAAGCGTCCGGCCTGGCCGATGATCGTCTTTCGCACCCCTAAGGGTTGGACCTGCCCGCCGACGATCGACGGCAAGAAGTGCGAGGACTACTGGCGCAGTCATCAGGTGCCGATGGGCGAGATGGACAAGCCCGAACACATCAAGATCCTCCAAGAGTGGATGAAGAGCTACCGCCCGGAAGAGCTGTTCGACGACCAGGGACGGCTCAAGTCCGAACTTGCGGAGTTGGCCCCGAAGGGCCACCGCCGCATGAGCGACAATCCGCACGCCAACGGCGGCCTGCTCTTGCGCGACCTGCGGATGCCGGACTTCCGCAAGTACGCCGTCGAAGTGAAAAGCCCCGGCACCACCAGCGCCGAATCGACGCGAGTGATGGGCAAGTTCCTCCGCGATGTCATGAAGCTGAACTTGGAGGGCAAGAACTTCCGTCTGTTCAGCCCCGACGAGAACAACTCCAACCGCTGGCAGGACGTGCTGGAAGTGACCAACCGCTGTTACATGGCCGACATCTACCCCGACGACGACCACCTGTCGCCGGACGGCCGGGTGATGGAGGTGCTCAGCGAGCATCAATGTCAGGGCTGGCTGGAAGGCTATCTGCTGACGGGACGGCACGGCTTCTTCAGTTGCTATGAGGCGTTCATCCACATCATCGACTCGATGTTCAACCAGCACGCCAAATGGCTCAAGGTGTGCAGCCACATCCCCTGGCGCCGCGCCATCCCTTCGCTCAACTATCTGCTGTCCTCGCACGTTTGGCGGCAGGACCACAACGGCTTCAGTCATCAAGACCCCGGCTTCATCGACCACGTGGTCAACAAGAAGGCGGACGTGATCCGCGTCTATCTGCCGCCCGACGCCAACACACTCCTGAGTGTGACCGACCACTGTTTGCGCAGCCGCAACTACGTCAACGTCGTCGTGGCCGGCAAGCAACCGGCGCCGCAGTGGCTGACCATGGATCAGGCCATCAAGCATTGCACCTTGGGCCTCGGTATTTGGGAGTGGGCCAGCAACGATAAGGGCAGTGAGCCGGACGTGGTCATGGCCTGCTGCGGCGACGTGCCGACTTTGGAGACGTTGGCGGCGGTCGGGCTGTTGCGCCAGCACCTGCCGGAATTGAAGGTACGTGTGATCAACATCGTGAACCTGATGAAATTGCAGCCGTGCAGCGAGCATCCGCACGGTCTTTCGGATCGAGACTTCGACGCTCTGTTCACCAAGGACAAGCCGATTATCTTCGCTTTCCACGGCTACCCGTGGCTGATCCACCGGCTGACCTACCGCCGCACCAACCACGACAACCTGCACGTGCGTGGCTACAAGGAGGAGGGCACGACGACGACGCCGTTCGACATGGTGGTGCTCAACGATATGGACCGCTTCCATCTGGTGGAGGACGTGATCGACCGCTTGCCGCAACTGGGCGCCCGCGCCGCCTATTTCAAGCAGGCGATCGAGGAGAAGCTGATCGATCACAAGCATTACATTCAAGAGCACGGCGACGACATGCCGGAGTTGGCCGGTTGGCGCTGGAGTTCGCAGGGAGGCGGCGCGCCTCGCTCCGCTCGCCGCACCTCGACGGAGGGCGACAACGTGTAAGAGGAGGATGTTTCTAACCAGCCCGCCGCGCCGGCAAGGGATTTGCCCTTGCCGGCGCGGCGGGCTGGCATCACCACGAACCAGGGGGAACCGCCGCCATGAATGCGCCACACCCGTCAATCACCCCGGATCGGTTCGACGCGGTTCTATTCGATCTGGACGGCGTTCTTACGTCCACTGCCAAGATCCACGGCAAATGCTGGAAAACAATGTTCGACGACTTTCTCCGCAAGCGAGCGGCGGAGAAAAAGGAACCGTTCCAACCGTTCGATATCGACACCGATTACAAACGCTACGTGGACGGAAAGCTCCGCTATGAGGGCGTCCGGAGCTTCCTGGCCGCGCGCGACATCGCGCTAACCGAGGGGACGCCGGAAGACGCGCCGACAGCCAATACCGTGTGCGGTCTGGGCAACCGCAAAGACGAACTAGTGAAGGCGGCGATCGACCAAGGGGAGGTCGAGGCTTATCCCGGCTCGGTGGCGCTGGTCCGCCGGCTTCGGGAGCAGGGCATCCGCACTGGGGTAGTGTCGTCGAGCAACAACTGCGAGCAGGTGTTGCGGGCCGCGGGCATTCTCGACCTGTTCGAGGTGCGGGTGGATGGCCTGGTAGCTAGCAAGTTCGGCCTTCCGGGAAAACCCGCGCCGGACACTTTTCTCGAAGCGGCCCGGATGCTCGGTATCAGTCCCGCCCGCGCCGTGGTGGTGGAGGACGCCCTCGCCGGCGTGCAGGCAGGCCGAGCGGGTAGCTTCGGCCTGGTTGTCGGAGTAGACCGCGAAGGAAGCGGCGACGCCCTGCGGACTGTGGGCGCCGATGTGGTCGTGACGGACCTGGCGGAGTTGCTGAATTGAGTCCGCTTGCCGCCCTCGCGGACTCCTGGGAGTGGTGACGGCGATGATCAAGCACGACCTGGTCCTGCCTCCGGAATTAATTTACCCGATCGAAGAATGGCGGTTGGTCGAGAGGGAGTTCGCCCCGCAGTTCCTTCCCCAGGGGGAGACCATTTTCGCCGTCGCCAATGGATACCTCGGCATGCGCGGAACCTTCAGCGAGGGGGAGCCGGCCTACCGCCACGGCACGTTCATCAACGGCTTCCACGAGACCTGGCCCATCCCCTACGGCGAACGCGCCTTCGGCTTCGCCACCACCGGCCAGACCATCGTGAACGTCCCGGACGGCAAGAGCATACGGCTGTACCTGGATGACGAACCGTTCGACCTCGAAAACGCGAGGATTCTTCGCTTCGAGCGTGCCCTCGACATGCGCGCCGGCACGCTCGATCGGGACATCCTCTGGGAAACGCCCGCCGGCCGGCAAGTTCTCGTCGAGACGCGGCGCCTGGTCTCGTTTCACGAGAAGCACATCGCGGCGATTCAGTACCGCGCGACCGTCCTCAACGCCCGGGCCGCGCTCGTCCTGGTGTCCGAGTTCGTCAATCATACCCCCGCCGAGGAGGGCGTCGAAGACGATCCCCGGCTGGCTCGTACATCGTCGCAGCAGGTGCTTATTCCCCGAGGAATCACGGGGACCGACCGCCGAGTTCTGCTGAGTTTCCGGACGAGGACCAGCGGAATGGGACTGGCGTGCGGCATGGACCACACCCTGGAGACGGAGTGCGCGTCGTTCTTCAAGTCCAACTGGGGTGAAGACTCCGCGCGGGTCGTGTTTCACATCGACGCCGAACCAGGCAAGCCCGTCACGCTGACCAAGTATCTCACCTACCACACCTCGCGCACCGACAAAACGGACGAACTGCGCGACCGCGCGGAACGAAGTTTGGATCGGGTCGTAGGCCGCGGGTTTGGCCAACTGCTCGCCGACCAGCGAGTCTACCTGGACGATTTCTGGAAGGAATGCGACATCCGCCTCCACTCCGAGCATCGGCGCTGGCAGCAGTGCCTGCGCTGGAACCTGTTCCAGTTGCTCCAGGCGTCGGGCCGGGCCGACAAGGTTGGCATTCCGGCCAAGGGGTTGACCAGCCAGACCTACGACGGACATTACTTCTGGGACATGGAAATATACGTCCTGCCGTTCTTGATCTACACATCCCCGCGGCGAGCCCGCAATGTGTTGCTGTATCGCTACAGTATCCTGGACAAGGCCCGCGAGCGGGCCCGCGAGGTCAGTCAGAAGGGCGCGTTATTCGCCTGGCGCACCATCAACGGCGAGGAGGCGTCGGCGTATTACGCCGCGGGTACGGCCCAGTACCACATCAACGCCGCCATCGCCCACGGCATTATGAAGTACGTGGACGTTACTGGGGACCAAGACTTCCTGTACCAGTACGGCGCGGAGATGCTCGTCGAGACGGCCCGGCTGTGGTACGACCTGGGTTTCTTTTCCGAGCGTCAAGACGGGCGTTTCTGCATCCACTGCGTCACCGGGCCGGACGAATACACCACGGTGGTCAACAACAACACCTACACGAACCTGATGGCGCGGGAGAACCTGCGCTTCGCCGCCGACGCGGTCGCTCAGGTGCGCGAGGCCAGTCCGGACCACTACCGCGCTCTCGTGCTGCGAACCGGATTGGAACCGGGCGAGGCGGAGGATTGGCGGAGGGCGGCTGAGCGGATGTATGTGCGTTTTGACGCGCGGCTGGGAATCCATCCGCAGGACGACGAGTTCCTCGACAAGAAAAAGTGGGACTTCGCCAACACGCCGCCCGACAAGTACCCGCTACTGCTTCACTATCATCCGCTGGTCATCTATCGACACCAGAACATCAAACAGGCGGACGTCGTCCTGGCCATGTTCCTGCTCGGCCACGAGTTCAGTGCGGAACAAAAGAAACGCAACTTCGATTACTACGACCCACTGACGACCGGCGATTCCTCGCTGTCGGCGTGCATCCAGAGCATCGTCGCTTTCGAGCTCGGCTACGACGAACTCGGCTTGCGCTACCTGATCAACGCCCTGCTCATGGATCTGGCCGACGTGGGGGGGAACGTGAAGGACGGCTGCCACATCGCCTCGATGGGGGGGACGTGGATGGGGGTCGTGTACGGATTGGCCGGTTTGCGCGACTATGGAGGGCGGTTCTCGTTCCAGCCGCACAAGAAGGTGCACGAGCTGCGCTTCCACTTGACGATTCGCGGTCAGCTTCTCGACGTCGAGATCACGGCCGACGGCGCGACGTACACTCTGGAACAGGGCGACGGCCTGACGATCCACCACCGAGACGAACGGTTGGACTTGCGGCCGGGGCAACCGGTTCGTCGGCCCTGACAAAACGCGGCCGGCCCGCGACGCCGGCAAGGGATGCCCTCGCCCCAACAAAACAAACTTCGGAGGTCCGCGATGTCAACTCATTTGCCAAGACTGTTCCTCACCCGACACGGAGACACGCCCTGGACGGAATCTCGTCAGCACACGGGAAGGACGGATCTGGCGCTGAACGAGCGCGGCGAACACAACGCCCGCCTGATCGGCGAGCGGTTGCGGAAAAACTATTCCTTCGCTCACGTCTTCACCAGCCCATTACAGCGTGCCACGAAGACCTGCGAATTGGCCGGCTTTGGCGACCGGGCGGAGATCCACGCCGACCTCGTGGAGTGGGATTACGGCGCCTTCGAGGGCAGGCGGGGGAAGGAGATCCGCAAAGAACGGCCCGGTTGGCTGCTCTTCCGCGACGGCTGCCCCGGCGGCGAATCCCCCGAGGATGTCGCCACCCGCGCCGACCGCTTCATCGCCCGCATCCGCGACCTCACGGGCGACATCCTGGCCTTCTCCAGCGGCCACGTCACCCGCATGATCGCGGCCCGCTGGCTCGGGCTGCCGCCGATCGCCGGGAAGTTTTTCTATTGCCGGCCCGCCAGCGTGGGCGTGCTCGCCTTCGAACATGACAACCGCGACGAACCAATCATCTTCAAGTGGAACTACATGCGGCTGCCACGGGAGTGAACTGCATCAGCTCACAGCGGCACAAGGGTTGCCCTTGCTGGCGCGGCGGGCTGGCAAAGAAACGGAGGAATGCATCATGACGATCGGTTATGACAAGCCCTTGTACGTGCTGCCTTTCGACCACCGGGCTACGTTTTCAAAAAACATGTTCGGTTGGCAGGGCCCGCTGAGTCCCGAGCAGACGGCGCAGATTGCCGCTGTCAAGCAAGTGATCTACGACGCCTTCAAGGCCGCTGTCGCCGGTGGCGTGCCAAAGGACCGCGCCGGCATCCTCGTGGACGAGCAGTTCGGGGCGGCCATTCTGCGCGACGCTCAGAAGCAGGGGTTCATCACTTCCTGCCCCGCGGAAAAGAGCGGCCAGAACGAGTTCGACTTTGAGTACGGAGCGGACTTCGCGCGCCACATCGAGGCGTTCAACCCGACCTTTTGCAAGGTGCTGGTGCGCTACAATCCGGAAGGGGACAAGGAGATGAACCGGCGTCAAGCCGCTCGGCTCAAGCAATTGTCCGACTTCCTACACCAGAGCAACCGCCTGTACATGTTCGAACTGCTAGTGCCCGCCGAACCGGCCCAATTGCAGCGTCTCGACAACGACAAGAAGGCTTATGACCTCCAACTGCGTCCCGCTCTGATGGTTCAGGCCATCCAGGAGTTACAGGATGCCGGGGTCGAGGCGGACGTGTGGAAGATCGAAGGCATTGAGCGCAAGGAGGATTGTCAAAAGGTCGTCACCGCCGCCCGCCGCGGCGGACGCGACAAAGTTGGCTGCATCGTCCTGGGCCGCGGTGAAGACGACCGGAAGGTACGGGAGTGGTTGACGACCGCCGCCGCGGTTCCGGGGTTCATCGGCTTCGCGGTCGGCCGGACGACGTTTTGGGATCCCCTCGTCAACTACCGCGCCAACAAGATCCCGCGCGATACCGCCGTCGCCCAGATCGCCGCGTCCTATCGCTCGTGGGTGGACCTGTTCGAGAAAGCAAAATAGGAATCGTGTACAGCAACGGCTGTTTTACGAAGGAGCGACGATGGTCCAGGACGGCCAACGAGGAGGCCAAGCGCGGGCGGCGCTTCCGAATCCGCCGTCAGACGCATCAGGACCAGTGGTGGCGGGCGGCGAGCATGCCGGCTCGACACGCTCGGGTGGGAGGATTGCACATGAAGGGGACAACGATCTCCACAACCGGCCACGAAGCCACGGCGTGGCACGCCCTCGCCGGGGACGACGTCGTGCGGCGACTGAACACCAGTACGGAGAAAGGCCTCGACGCGGGCGAGATTTCCCAGCGCCGGACGAAATATGGTCCGAACCGCCTACCGGAAGCGTCCAAGCGGGGGCCGTTCATGCGCTTCCTCCTGCAGTTCAATAATGTCCTTGTCTACGTTCTGCTCGCCGCCGCCTTCACCAAGCTTATGTTGGACTACCCGCTCGACGCTTCCATCATTCTGGGCGTGGTCCTCATCAACGGGCTGCTCGGGTTCATTCAGGAGGGCAGAGCGGAGAAGGCGCTGGACTCGATTCGCCACATGCTGTCCACAGAGGCCCGAACCGTGCGCGACGGCGAAACGCGTCTGGTCCCCGCAGAGGAGCTGGTGCCGGGCGACGTGGTGTTGCTCGAATCAGGGGACAAAGTGCCGGCAGACCTCCGCCTGACGGACGTGAAGAACCTGCGAACGGAAGAAGCGGCGCTCACCGGCGAGTCGGTGCCGACCGACAAGTCTACCAACCCCGTGCCTGCCAAAGCGACGGTTGGGGACCGCAAAAGTATGGCGTTCTCCGGAACCCTGGTCGTCTCCGGCCGTGCGACGGGGGTGGTCGTCGGGACGGGGAGCGACACGGAGTTGGGGCGCATCAACCAGATGCTGCAAAGCGTCAGCGCGCTTGAGACGCCGCTTCTGCGTCAGATCAGGAAATTCGGACTCACCATCACCGTGGTCACTCTCGCGGTGAGCGCGTTGGTGTTCGCCTACGGGCACTGGGTGCGCGACATGCCGTTTAGGGAGATCTTTCAGGCGGTCGTCGCCATTGCGGTCTCGTTCATTCCCGAAGGCTTGCCGGCGATCATCACCATCACGCTGGCGATCGGCGTTCATCGGATGGCCCAACGCCATGCCATCACCCGCCGCCTCCCCGCGGTGGAAACCCTCGGCTCGGTTTCCCGGATCTGCTCCGACAAGACGGGTACGCTTACGCTCATGGAGATGATGGTCGTCTCCACCGTCACCGCGGAGTCGGCCTACGAAGTCACGGGAAAAGGCTACGCCCCCGAGGGCGAGGTCAAGCAAAACGGTCAAGCCGCCGGCGCCGACCCCGTATTGCAGCTGCTGGGCCGCAACTCGGTGCTGTGCAACGATGCGGAGCTGCGTCGCGAGGAGAGCGTTTGGAAAGTGGACGGGGACCCGACCGAGGGGGCGCTGTACCCCTTTGCCGGCAAGGTCGGCCTCCAGCGGCAAGCCGAGCAAACCGCGTATCCCCGGATCGACTCGATACCGTTTGAATCGGAACACAAATTCATGGCCACGCTGCACCGCGCGGCCGGCGGCGGGAAGGTTCTCTTTGTCAAAGGGGCTCCGGAGGTCATTTTCGCGCATTGCGACCGGCAGCAGACCCGGGACGGAGGCCATGCCCCGATCAATCGCGACCATTTCCTGAAAGCGGCGGACAAGCTCGCCGGGCAAGGCGAGCGCGTGCTGGCGCTGGCCTGGTTGGAGAATCCGGACGTCCCGATGGGAAACCTCGGTCCGGGCGATTTGCCGAAGAGCCTGGTCCTTCTCGGCCTGGTCGGTCTGATGGACCCGCCGCGCAAGGAAGCGATCGAGGCGGTGAAGGAATGTCACGATGGCGGTGTCCGCGTGACGATGATAACGGGCGATCACCGCATCACCGCGGCGGCCATCGCCAAGATGCTGGACATTGGCGACGGCAAGACCGCGGTGACCGGCGCCGAGATCGAGGAGATGGACACCGCGACGCTCCAGGAGCGTTGCCGTGATGTCGATGTGTTCGCCCGCGCCAGCCCCGAGCATAAGCTCCGTCTCGTGAAGGCGATGCAGGCGAACAAGCAGATCGTCGCCATGACGGGGGACGGCGTCAACGACGCCCCGGCGCTCAAGAAGGCCGACATCGGCATCGCCATGGGGATCAAGGGCACCGAGGTCACCAAGGAGGCGGCCGCGATGGTGCTGACCGACGACAACTTCGCCTCGATCGCCACGGCCGTCCGCGAAGGCCGCACCGTCTACAACAACATCGAGAAGGCCATCCTCTTCATGCTCCCGACCAACGTCGCCCAGGGGCTCGTCATCCTGGTGGCTATCTTCGCGCGCTTCACCGACATCCCAATCACGGCGCCGCAGATCCTTTGGGTCAACATGGTGACCTCCGTCGCGCTGGCCGTGGTGATCGCCTTCGAGCCGCACGAAGTCGACGTCATGCGGCGGCCGCCCCGCGCGGTCGATCGGCCGATCCTGACCGGGTTCGGGGTCTGGCGCATCCTCTTCGTCGGCGTGTTGCTGCTCCTATACACGCTGGCGGAGTTCTTCTGGATGCAGTTCCAGGGCTCCTCGGACGACCCCGAGTATAAGCTCCGACTCGCCCGGACGGTTGCGGTCAACGCCCTCACCATCGGTCAGATCTTCTACTTGCTCAACAGCCGCTACCTGATCGACTCTTCTCTGTCGATCAAGGCGCACCTCGGCAACCCGTACCTGCCGCTGGGAATCGGCGCGGTTGTGGTCCTGCAGCTTCTGTTCACCTACGCCCCTCCGCTCCAGCGTCTGTTCGGCACCGAAGCGCTGCCATTTTTGATCTGGCTGCGGCTGGTGCTCGGCGGCTTCGTGTTCTTCCTCCTCGTGGAGGCGGAAAAAATGGTCCTTCGCAGGGTTCGTTCTGGGCGAAGCGTTCCCGTCATGACGGCTTCGGCGACGAGTTGACACGAACAGGGCCGTGTCGCGGTCGGCTGGCTCCTCGTCGAAGCTCTCGTGCGTAACGCTTTCTCGAAGCGCAGGATCTGACCGGCCTGCACCGGAGACCCCGCCATGGACCAGGTTGACAGCAAGCCGACAAGCTCGAATCCGCCCGAGGCGATGGAACAGACCGCCGTGGAAACCTTGCCCGGCGACTGTCTGTATCCGCAGGGCATGCCCCCGGCTGGAGCCTCTGCGGGACTCGAACCGTGCGAGCTGAGCCAGCGACCCACCGTCACAGGGTCCGTCCGGGTCAGGTGTATCGACTACGGCCCGGAAAAGTTCCACGTTCAAGAGGTGGCGAACCTCCCGGATTTCTTGAAACAGCACCGTCCGGAGTGGTGCGTGGTGCGCTGGATCAGCGTCCATGGTTTGAAGGACATGGAGGCGATCCGCGCCATCGTCGAGAAGTATCAGTTACATCCCCTGGCCATCGAGCACATCCTGTCTACTCAGCGGCCGAAACTGGAAGACTACCCTGGTTCCGACGACTCTCCCTGTCGCCTCTTCCTGATCATTCGCATGATCCAGCAGATGGGTCGGCGGCTGATCAGCAAACAGACCTGTTGCTTCCTCGGACGCCACACGCTCGTCACTTTCCAGGACTCCCCGGACGACGTTTTCGCTCCCGTCCGGCAGCGCATCGAGAATGCCAAGTCTCGTCTACGTGCCAACGACGCGAGCTTTCTCCTTTACTCCTTGCTGCATGCCACCGTCGATGCCTTTTTCCCCCTGCTTGAGAAGTGTGCGGAACGCATTGAAGATCTTG
The DNA here is from genome assembly GCA_036557825.1 of Gemmataceae bacterium. Taxonomy (GTDB): domain Bacteria; phylum Planctomycetota; class Planctomycetia; order Gemmatales; family Gemmataceae; genus JAJPHU01. The sequence goes on along the minus strand of DATBGU010000122.1, from coordinate 224 downwards.
AAAAGCGTGTGTTGGCGCGCCCCACACAAACCGTGTTGCGACAAATCCATCGGCTGCGCCGAGACCTAGTAACCGTCCGTCGCGTGGCCTGGCCCATGCGCGAATTGATCCTGGAGCTGCGCCGCGAGCCCCACGAGTGTTTTTCCGAGAACACCCGGATTTACCTGCGCGAGGTCCACGACCATATCCTCGTCATCTTCGAGTTGGTCGAGTCCTATCGTGAT
>DATBGU010000121.1:0-43336 GCA_036557825.1 Gemmataceae bacterium | reverse complement strand
GGTGCCGCCCAGCTCGAAATAGATGTTCTTGATCTTCGGGTTCTTCTTGAGAATGCGCAGGATGTCGCTGACCCAGGGGATTTCCTGCGGGTCGTCGGTTTTGGGATCCTTGACTTTCTCGCCGGTGCCGAAGTTGAAGGGAAACAGGCCGCGAAAAGCGGAGTGGTAGACGATGAAATTCAGGTCCGGCCAGTCCTTCGCCGCCTTTTCCAGATCCAGCGGCGTACACCCCTTCTCGTTGAACGCACCCAGCGGCAACCCCTTGTGGACGCACAGGTTCTTGACGCCGAGCTTCTTCGTCTTCTCCCAGAACGGATAGGCCACCTTCTCGTCGTCCATGAACCACGCCTTCTCGCCCAACTCGGCGCCGGTGTACATCTTCCAGGCGTCGATCTTCAACTCCTTGACCTGGCGCTCCAGTTCGTCGAGTTCTTTTTTGCCGAGGTTGGGCCGCAGCAGCCCATGCGACAGCACGCGCTGCGAGCCGGCGAGGTCGTTGACGTACTTGCGCGTGGCCACCATCTGATCGGGCGGCAGCGGGTTTTTGTCCCAGTCGCGGCTGGGCACGCCGCTGATGATCGCCATCATCGTATCGCTGTCGCCGAAGATTTCCTTGACGTAGTGAGCGCGATTGAGCAGTTCCAGGGCTTGCTCGTCGCTGCGCGCGCCGCGTAACATGCCGAGGAAACGCAGCACCGCCTTGCCGTCCTTCGTGCCCTCGTACCATTTGCGGCTGACATCGACGTGGTGGGTTTGCACGTCGAAGATGAATTGGTCCTTCGGCCATTTCTCGGCGAAAGCATGTTGGTCCTTCACCTCGTCGGCCGAAACCTCATAGACGGGACCGAAGACCTGATTGAGGGCCATCAGGGCGGCGGCCATGCCGCTGCCGGTGCGGAGGAAGTCGCGGCGGCTCAACCCCTGACCGCGAGCGGCCTGTTCGCTAAGGTCGGTCAGGCGGGCCTCGAACTCTTTTTGCTGGGGCGACTGCGGCGGCGGAATGAATTCCTCGTTGGAGGCGATGCGCGTCGGGATCGGCGACGGAGCCTCGGTCTGGGCGTCGAGATCACATTGGCGTACCCACATGAGATGTCCTCCTGCGATGGAAACGATGGGATGTGAAGAAGGATAACAAGCCCGGAGCGCCAGCGACGGGCGCAAAAAGCCCGTCGCTGGCGCTCCGGGCTTGTAAGATACTCCGCCGGCGCAGGTACGGTTTCAGAACGCCTCAATGATGTACATGCGCCGCGGCGTGATCGTCGTGCGTCGGGGGCGGCGGTTCGACGCTGATCTCTTGCGGCGTCCAACCGAATCGGCCCTGCAACCAGCCACAGAAAAGCGCCAGCGCCGCCAACGTGCAGACCGTGCCGAGTTGCCTCCAACCATTGGGAATGACCATGAAGCCGAGACAGTCGCACGAACGGGCGTCGATCGCCGACCAGGCCAGGGCGGTCGCGATCATCAGCAGGACGACCGGCGCCCAACCGCCCTCGGCGAGCATCGGCCAGGTCTTCCGCCAGTTGACGCCCCACAGCCACCAGATGCACCACACCGCCCACGGCAGCAGGCGCACGAGATCATTCAGCAATTCCACGATGGCGCTCCTCAGCCAGCACAATGTCGGCGAACGCGGTTCCGGCAGACACCCTAGAGAACGGCGCGGCGTTCGTCAATCGGCTGGGCCGTCCCGGACGACCGAGAATCCGAATATGGGCCTTGTTGCCGGCGGACGCGGACCCTATAATTGCCTGGTTCGTAGTTTGGGCTGCGTTTCCGCCGTGAATGGGGGCGATGCGGATGGCTGGCGGGCCGGCACCGTGGAATCTGACCATCGCCAGCGACCTGCGCTTGCTGGCCCTGGTCCGGGCTTTCGTCGAGGGCGTCTGCCTGGTCGCCCATTGCGATGAAAAGACAACTGATGCCGTCGTCATGGCCACCGACGAGGCGGTCAACAACATCATGCGGCACGCTCACCACGGACGGCCCGAAGCCACCATTCAGATCCAGTGCTTTCTGCATCCCGACAGCATCGAAGTCCACCTCCTCGATGAAGGCGCTCCCTTTGATCTCTCCTCCGTGCCCAACCTCGATCCCGCCGAGTTGCGCGTCGGCGGCCGGGGCGTCTTCCTGATGCGTTCCCTCATGGATGAACTGTGTTGTCAGCGCCGCGGCGAGCAGGGCAACACTCTTCGCATGGTCAAGCGCTGCCGGCCCGATACGCCGCTGTTGAAACGGGCCTGAGCATCTCCAAACGACTTGCCGTGCTTATCTCCTTTGCTTGCCTTTGTCCGTCTTGCTGGCTTGACGCGCGGATGATGCTTCTCCGATTCGCACGTTGTCCGTGAAGCGCCGGGCATTCCATGCTCATTGCACCTTTCAGGCTCGTCCGTCGCCGGGTCGTCCCGCGCCGGCGCTGAAATTCCCTGAATCTTGCCCCGTCCGGCGACGATAACTGAATGTAGAAGGGAAGGAGTGAGCAACCGAACAGGTGGCGACTCCTCCCAGCTTCGCGGATCGCCTCGCGGTGTTGGGGCGTTCGTCCTGGGCCAGCGAAGGCCGCGAAGTGTACGACCCTGGAAGATTCGGAAAACCTGTCATGGTCGGGGCCGCTTTTTCCTATCCGGACGGCTCCGTGGGTTGATTCGTGCAAATCTCAACCAGTATGATGTGCCTGCCGTCGTGGCGCGGTGTCCCGCACAAATCCCACGCCGTCAGGGGAGAGACTCCCATGTACCGACATACGCCGACCTGTCCGCAAGTTCCCGTTCCCCACAACCGTCTGGCCTGGCTGTTCGCCGCGGCGCAAGAGACGGAGGCGGACAACATCCGTCTCGACCTCGTCGAGCGCGTCCGCCGCGAGATCGCCGAAGGAACCTACGAAACGCCGGAAAAATGGGAGGCGGCCCTCGCCGGTTTGGCCCGCGACCTGGATTAACCCCGACGAACCGCTTGCGGTCCCACGCCCGACCGCAAGCGGTTCTCTGGGCGGAATCAACTTCCTCCCTTATAATGCTAATCAAGAATCATTCTTGATTGGTCCGCAGAGGAGATCGGGTTGTGGAGTTGCCAGCCGTCACTGTGTCGCAGAGTCCGGAAGCGAAGTTCCGCGAGTACCTGGCCAGCCGTCCACGTCCGCAGCGCTTCACCGGCCAACAGCGCGATATGGTGCAGTTCATCTTCAGCCGGCACCATCACTTCGACGCCGACCAACTCATCGACGACATGAAACGCGCGGGATTTCACGTCAGCCGAGCGACGGTGTATCGCACGCTGACGAAACTGGTCGATGCCGGGCTGCTACGCCGCCTGGAGTTGGGGCCGCGCATGTTCTACGAGCACGACTACGGTTATCCGCAGCACGAGCATATGCAGTGCGCGAAATGCGGTAAGATGATCGAGTTTCAGAGCGCGGCCATCGAGTCGGCGATGCGCGAGGTGTGCAGCCAGCATCAGTTCCACGCCAGCGGCCATACCTTCGTCATCCGCGGCACCTGCGCCGAGTGCAACCGCGCCCGCATGACCAAGCGCCGCCTCGACCTCGTTTAGTCGCTTTTCAGCTCTTCGAGCAATTCTCGCCAGCTTTGCCGTTCGCGCTCGGGGTCGATCCATTTCTTCAACCGCGCGCACCACGATCGCAACGCCTTGTAGAAGGCGGTGTCCGTTTCGCATCGTCTCAGCAGATCGGCCAGCGCCGCCGTATCTCCGTAGGGGAAATAACCCGGATAATCCGCGCCGAGCAGGCCAATCGAGCCGTAGATGCGCGACGATACGACCGGTACATCGACCGCCAGTGCCTCCGAGATGACGTTGGCGCCGCCTTCCAGTTGCGACGTCAGTGCGAGCAGCCGGCAGCGCGCCAGCACTCGCAGCGCTTTCCAGCGCGGCAGTTCGCCAAGCCAGCGATAGCGCGGATTGTCGGCCTCCTCAGCGCGGGCGTGCCCGCCCATGTCGTCGCTGAGGGCGGACCCGATCTGCACAACGCGGATGCGCGAATCGGCGGGGAGCAGTCGCGCCGCCTCTGCCGTGCGGAAGGGATCTTTCACCGGCCGCAGATGACCGAGAACGCAGACCTCGAAGACATGGCGGCGCGGCGTCGCCCGGAACTGCGTGCTCGAAACGGACTGATAGATGACCCGCGCGCGCGAGCGCAGAGCGGGAGGCAGTTCGTCGGCAGCGCGTGGCTGGAGGATCACCAAGCGATCCGCCAACTCCAGCGAGCGCCGCGCCTCGGCGCTGGTGTGAATGTCGCCGTAGACATCGGTGCCGGTCAGGGCGAGAACCAGCGGCGCCGACGGATGGATTTCGCGGAAGCGAACGATGGAAGCGGCACTGCGGCCGGCGTGCAGCGCCACCAGCAGATCGCAGCGCTGATTGCGATATTCTTCGGCGATGTGGACACAATGTCCGAGCGAGCGCAGCAGGCGCGCCCAGCGCAGCGCCGTGATGCGGTTGCCCTTGCGGGAGCGAGGCGGCGCAGGAGTGACCAGGCAGATCCGCATTCGCGCGGCCGCTTGCGGCTTAGCGCTAAGCCGCAAGCAGCCCCCTTCCCTAACATCTACACTTTCTCGGGCACCTCGAAGCCCTTGCGGTATTCGCGCGTCAGCATGGCGTTGGCTTCCTTGTCGCCAAGGAAAGTCTCCTTGGTCGGGTCCAGATCCAACTTGCGGCCGACGCGGCACTTGATCGTGTCGAGGTCGATCTTGTTGTCCTTGAGGTGCTGCTCCATGCGCTCGAAACTATCGCCGGCGTCCTTGTCCTTGGCGAACGCTTTGGGTTTCTGGCCGAACGGCTGCTCGTCGCCGAGGCGGTAGCTGATGTTGCCCAGATGGCATAGCGCGCTGGACAGGTGGCCCTCCAAAATGTCGGCGTTGAGATCCTCGACCTTGCGGCTGCGCACGGCCTTGATGAAATTACCGAAGTGGTCCTCGCCGCCGCCGAACTTGGTGATGACCTCGCCCTTGGGCGTGAAGGCGACGGCGTTGCTGTAATTGGTGCTGACCATGTAACCGTCGGTGCCGTACCAGATGTTGCCGACGCGCGCGCCGAGCAGATCCTTGGTGAGCAGGCCGCGCACCTCGAAGATCAGTTCGCAATCGCCGTAGTCGAAGACGCAAATCTGCGTGTTGGCGGTTTGACCGTCGTCCACGTAGCCGAAACGGCCGCCGACACTGACAACGCTCTTGGACAGCTCTCTCTTGCCCAGGCCCCAGCGGGCCTTGTCCATCTCATGAATGCCCTGGTTGCCGAGGTCGCCGTTGCCGGTGTCCCAGACCCAGTGCCAATCGTAGTGCAGCCGTTTGCGCATGAGCGGCGTCATGGGAGCGGGGCCACACCACAGGTTGTAATCGCAGCTCTTCGGCACCGGCTGAGGGCCGTCCACCTTGCCGATGCTGCCGCGCGGCTTGTAGCACAGGCCGCGCGCCACCTTGATCTTGCCGATCTTGCCTTCGTGCAGAAAGGCCATCGCCTCCTTCAAGCCGGTGCTGCTGCGGCTCTGGGTGCCGGTCTGGCAAATGCGGTTGTGCTTGCGGGCCGCCTCGACGATGCGACGCCCTTCGCTGACATTGTGGCTGACCGGCTTCTCGACGTAGACGTCCTTTCCGTTTTGCAGCGCCCAGACCGCCGCCAGCGCGTGCCAGTGGTTGGGCGTGGCGATGGACACGATGTCGATGTTTTTGTCCTCGACGACCTTGCGGATGTCCTGCTCGAACTTCGGCGCGTTGCCCTGCTTTTTCTCCACGGCCTTCATGGCGTTGCCGATGACGGCCGAGTCGGCGTCGCAAACGGTGGTGATGATGGTATTGAGCTTGTTGTTGCCGGCGAACGCGCCGACGTGACTCATGCCGCGGCCGTGGACCCCGACAACGGCGACGCGCAGCTGATCGTTGAGCTGTCCTTTGCGAGCGGCGGCGACGCGCTCGGCGGCCCGTGTGTCGGTGACGGCGACGCCGGCGGCCAGCGCGGCCGCGGCCAACGCCGAGTCCTGCAAGAAGTCGCGACGACTGATAGAACCCATGAAATCTTCTCCTCGCGGGGGGCGGATGGGGTGGGTGTGACTCATCCCAATGTATCCGCTTCGAGGGGCGGCGGTCAATTATTCCCTTGCGGATTTCGAAAAGCCGGCGAGCGGGGAGCGTGAACGACCGGAGCTTTCCTTCGCTCGCTCACGCTCCCGGCCCGCCAACGAGAGCAAGCCGTCAAAAAAAACAGAGGCCCCACCGCGCGGAACGCGAATGGGAACCTCTGTCTCGGTGGAGGATGCCGTCGCCCGCAGGCGAACGCGACCGGCGGCTACCGAGTCACCGCCGGAGGATGAAATGAACGGCGTGGAGCCAGGCGCGGCGTCATCCGCGGCACGGCAGAGACAGGTTCGAGTCCACTGCCTCGTCCTGTCCGGCCATGACCCAGAGCATGTAGGCCACGCGCTGGCGCAGCACACACTCCCGGAGCTGGCGCGTGTGGTAGGCGCGCCAAAGGTAATACAGTGTCGCGACCGCCAAGGCGGCCATGTTCGTCACGATCGGTTGCATGAGGATGGAGCCTTTGGAGGGGAAGCCTCGATTCTGTTCCGTTGACAAACTGTAGCTCACGAGCAAACGGCGAGCAAATAGGGAAAGTACGGATTTTCCCTATTTTATGGCCCTTTTCGCAGGGACGGAATCGCGCTGATCATGAACGGACCTCCAAACCGAGCAAGGTCAGATCGTCCGGCGGAGCGGTGGCGTCGAACAGGTCGCGGGCCAGGCGATCGACAAAGGGCTGGATCGACAGATGGCGATGACGCGCGGCGCAGGCGCGCAAACTGTCGTGACCCGGCGCATGGTCCTCGAAGCGCCCGCTGTCGATGCCGTCGCTGTACAGCAGCACCTTGTCGCCCGGATGGACGCAATAGGTGCGTGCGGGAAACACCGCATCGACCACTCCCAGAAGCAAGCCCTCCTGGCGCCAGAACGTCGGTTCGCCCTCGCGCGGCACGTACAGAGGATACGGATGTCCCGCCCGCGCGAAGCGGAACGCGCCTTCCTGGTGGTTGTACAGGGCGTAGACCATCGTGATGAAGGGATGCTCGGAGAGATGCTGCTCGATCAGATCCTTGTTGAGCCGTTGCAGCACTTCCTCCGGCGGCACCAGGCGATACTCCTGGCCGAAGACTTCCTTGGCCGTGACGCCCTTTTTGACGAAGATGGTCAGCAGGCTGGCCGGAACGCCGTGGCCCATGGCGTCGGCTACGTACAAACCGATGTGGTTTTCATCCAGGCGGAAAGCGTCGTAGAAGTCGCCGCCGACACGATCGCGCGGAAGGTAGTGAACGGCGAACCGACACGGCGTCACCGCCGGCAGCGTTCGCGGCAGCAAGCTCGACTGGATGCGCTGGGCCAGTTGCATCTCGTAGTCGATCTGCTGATGCAGTTGCTGAAGGCGCAGGTTGACGCGATGCATCTCGACAGTCTTGCCGGCGAGACGGTCGTGGGCGTCCTTGATGCGCAGAAGCGCCTTGACCTGGGCGAGCAATTCGCCGGCAGCGAACGGCCGCAGAAGATACGTGTCCGCGCCGCACTCGAAGCTCGCCAGCCGCGCGGCCGGGCTTCCATCGTCGGTGACGTACAGGATGGGCACAAATTGGTTGTCGAGGCGTTCGCGCAATCGACGGCACAGGTCGAGCGCGGCCGCGCCCTGGCCTCCCTCGATAACGATCGACTGAAACAGGTTTGCTCGGTCGGGATCGGAAGCGCCCAGCAGATGTCCGACCACCTCACAGCCGGCGCCGGCGAGCAGATGCCGCATCTCAGCCAGTGTGTTCGGCTGACGGATACAGACCAGAATTCGCGGCAATCCGTTGGCGGTCATCGTGCCTCCCTGAAATCCTCCCCACTATACGACCCGGCTCCGTCCGCGCTAAGAGGATGTGTCCGTTCCTGAACATCGATCCACCTTGCTTGAATAGGGCAGGACGTTATCATGTGCGTTCGCGGGACATTTCTCCCCAAACCGTAGGTCAGGCTTTTCAGCCTGACCGTCAGGCAGGAAAGCCTGACTTACGGAGAATGCTGCATGGAGGCAGCGCCATGATGCCAACCTTGAATCTCGTCGATCACGTTCTATCTCTGGGCCGGCGTTATCAGGAAGTCGGCCGACATCGCGACGCGCTGACGGTCTTCTCGCGCCTGTCGCGTTTCCGCTATTTGCCGTCCGAGGCCGCCGAGGAAACCCAGGCGCGCCTGGCGGAACTCCACCTCAAACGACGGAAATACAAACACGCTCGACGCCATCTGACCGCCGCCCTGCGACACCAGCCGGACAACGCCCGCTATCACTATCTGCTGGCCGCCGCCCTGCACGCCGAGGAGGGAGCCGACCTAGAGCGCGCCGGCGAACATTACCGCCGCGCCCTCGAACTCGACCCCAACCACGTCAAATGCCTCGCCGATTACGGTCATTTGCTGCTGCGTCTGGGCCGGACGGAAGAGGGATTGGAACGATTGCGCCAGGCGGCCGACCGCGCCCCGGAAGACGTTGAGATCCTGGGCAAGCTGGTCAAGGGACTGCGACTGGCCGGGCGCACCGACGAGGCGCGGTCGGTCCTCCAGGTCGCCCTGTTCCGTAACTCACGTTCGCCGCGCTTCCGCAAGCTGTGGAACGAATTCCGCTTCCAGCAGGCGCGGCGACAGCGTGAAACCGAACGCCTGCAACAAAGCGACGAGCAGGCCAACGAGGAGGCGCCTCTGCTGCTGCCCTTCGTTCGCGTCGTCACGGACGGCCCGGCGAACAGCGATTGCCCGACGATCGTTCGCCGCGATGAGGTCAACGCCGGCCCCACGCGCCCCTTGCGCCTGGCACGGCGATCGGATCGGCGAAACGTCCAATAGCCCCATCGTGGATCGTGGATCGTGAAGGCAACGATTCACGATCCACAGTTTGCGAGGATTGGCCATGCCAATTGTCCGCCGGCTCCTCGCCTTATGGATCGTCGCGTCGCTACCGGCGCTGGCCGAAGAGTCCCTGCAGCGCGGCGACTTCGATCAAGCCATCAAGTACCTCGATACTTACCTCACCTTCAACGCCGACAGCGCCAAGATCCATCTCATGCTGAGCTGGGCCTGTCTCAAGAAGGGAGATCGCGCCCGCGCCCTCGAGGAATCGACCGAAGCCATTCGGCTCGATCCGACGAACCCGGATGCGTACGGGCAACGCGCGGCGTGTTATGCGGCCCGCGCCGATTATGTCGAAGCTATCCGCGACTGTTGCGAAGCTCTCCAACTCGCGCCGGACCATGCCGCCACCCTTCGTCAGCAGGCCTACCTGTATCACGAGACCAAACAATACGCCGAAACCCTCGTCGATTACGAGGCGCTCCTTCGGCTGGACCCAAAAGACGCGAACACCCGGCTGCAACTCGTGGACTTGCTGGCAACTTGTCCGGATCGCACGGTGCGCGATCTGGCTCGCGCCGAGAAAGAAGCCGATCGGCTGGACCCGCAAGCCCACACCTCGCATCGGCCCTATGCCACCCTGGCCGCGCTCCGCGCTGGCCGCGGGGAGTTGAGCCAGGCGATAGCCTGGCAACGCAAAGCACTGGCCTGTGCCGACCATCTCGATAAAGAAGAGAAGAGCAAGGCCGCCCTGGTACTGAAGCTGTATCAGACGCGCAAGAAAAAGGCCGACAAGGCGGCCCCGCGCCGAACCGAAAGGAAACCTCCTCCTCCACGGGGCGACGGCCAATAAGGCTCTCCGCGACTTCTCCATGTTCAACCGACTGGCGAGCGGCGCTCTGCGCCGGCTGGGAGGCCCGCCGTGCTTTCAGATCTACGGCCGGGCGCGCCACGAACGCGACTGGCGCGTCGTCGGCGTCCATGCCACGCATCGCCGAGACAGCGAGAGCCGTTGGCCGAGGTTTCTCTTTCGCGGCACCTGCATTACCTGGACGGCGGAGGTCATCGCCGTCGGCTGGGACTTCGCCGAGGACGTGCTGCGCGAGCAGGTGAGCGCGCCGGCCTCGCGCGAGCGTCCGGTCGAGGTGGCGTCCGGCCGCTTGCGCGACCATCTCCGCCGCGCCGACGCCGGCGCGTCGCCCTTCGCCAGCGCCAGCGAGATCCTGGCCCACGAGTGCGGCCACACCTGGCAGATGGTGCGGCTGGGTTTGCTGTACTGGCCGATCGGCGGCGCGCTGACGCTCTTTCGCGAGGGGCCGCGCTGGTGGAACCGCTTCGAGAACCAAGCGAGCGAGCTGGGGCAGTTCGGCGGTATCGTCAACGGCTCGGTTCTTGCAGATCTTATGTCCAAACTACAAAAGGGTTGATGAAAGCGGCCGCTGTGCGAAAAAGAAGATCAACAGATCCACGGCGAACGGGTCGTGTTCGCCGACGCCGCGGGCCGCACCGCCGAGCCTCGTACGCCACCAACAACCGCTGCCGTTAAGGCAGTTAATCCGGCTGCGGGATTGAAGCGCCCGAACGCGCGGGGCGGTTTCCTCGACTACGGCGGTTGCGTAGAATCCTGGCATGAAAGCAATCGTTCTCGTCGCTCGTGGTTTGCAACTCGGCGCGCTGGGTTGTTACGGCAGCCAATGGATCGATACGCCCGCCCTCGACGGCCTGGCGGCGGAGGGGATCGTCTTCGACCAGCATTTCGCCGATAACGCCGATCCACTCGGCGCCCGCCGCGCCTGGCGCTCGGGTCGCTATTATCTGCCCACGCCCATTTCCGCCGCGGAAAGTGGGCCTGGACCCGATCTGCTCACCGTCCTGCGGGAACAGAAGATTCACACTTGCCTGGTTATCGATGACAGCCGACCGTCACCCGACGATTTCGCGCGCGGCTGGGACGAAGTGGAGCGCGTCGCGCCGGCCGAGGATATTTCACCGTTGGAGGCGACGCTGGAAGCGGCGGGAGCGGTCCTGGAGCGATTGGAGCATCGCAACGACTGGCTGCTGTGGATCGACTTCGCGACGCTCGCGCCGCCCTGGGACGTGCCGGAGGAGATTCAAGCACCGTACTTCCAGGAGGAGTCCCTTGAGGACGAGGACGAGGAAGACGAATCGCCGGAGGTGGAACCTCTTACCCCATTATCGCAAATGCCCGCCGGCGCGATCGATCCCGATGACGATACCTTGTTTCTGAGTTTACAGGCCAGTTACGCGGCGGCCGTCTCCTATCTCGACTCCGGCATCGGGACGTTGCTGCAAGCGCTCGACGGCCTGGAAGGCGGCGGGGATGTGCTACTCCTGTTTACCACCGATGCCGGCCCGAACCTGGGCGAACACGCGGCGATCGGTCCCGCCCACGCGCGGTTGCACGAAGTGGTCGTTCACCTGCCGTTGCTGGTGCGTTTGCCGGGCGGCGCGGAAGCGGGGCGGCGCATCGGCGCGTTGACGCAAGCGGTGGACGTGGCCGCGACGCTGGCCGACTATTTTCGGGCCGCGCTGCCCGACGCCCACGGCCGAAGTCTGCTGCCGCTGACGCGCGGCGAGATCGAGACGATTCGGCCTTACGCCTGTGCCGGTCTGCAAGTCGGCGCGGAGATCGAGTACGCCCTGCGCACGCCGGAATGGTCGTTTTTGCTGCCGGCGCAAACGAATACGGAAGGCGAGGCTCCCCCGCCGCGCTTGTACGTCAAGCCGGATGACCGCTCGGAAGTGAACGACGTTTTGCAGCATCATCTGGACCTGGCGGAGCGGTTCGAGCGGACGCTGCGCGACTTCGTGACAGCGAGTTGTCAGCCGGGACCGCTGCAAGCGCCGCCGCTGCCGGAGACGGAGGAAACGCCCGATGCTTCGCTCGCCAATCCCGTTTCCGAATAGGCTTGGCCGTTCTTCTCGTGCAGCAGGGCCAGCAAGTTCTTCTCGATGGCATGGCAAATGTCGTTGAGCGGCAGATGATTGAGGCTGCGGGTGCAGAACGGTTGCTGCAACTCGATACCGAGCAAATCCAGCGTCAGGACCGGATAGGCGAGCAGGAACGTCACCACAGGCGTCAGCCATTCCACCTCGAACTTGTGCAGCAGGGCGAACGGCAAAGTTCCCAGAAACAGCAGGATGAAACGGCGGATGGTGATCGAGTACACCGTCGCCAGCGGCGTATTGCGGATGCGCTCGCAGCCGCCCAGGTTATCGAGAAGGGCGCAGCGTTCCCGCTCCGCTTGCAAGAAGGTGAAGCGATCCATGCCGTGCCGTTCGCAGCCTTCGCGCAGCAATTCCGAAATCCGCAAGGCCACGTACGAAGGCATGTGCTCCGCCGACCGCACACCGGCCGCCTGACTCTCACCGAGCAACGATTTCAGTTCCGGGATGTCGCGATCGCCGCGCAAACGACCCTTGGCCACGTACGGAAACGCGGCCGTCCAGCGAACGATCTGCTCGCGCCAGCGTCCGTCGGCCGGGCCGTGAGCCAGGGCGATCAGCACCAGATTGCGCGACTGGTTGACGATGCCGCCCCACAGTTTGCGGGCCTCCCACCAGCGCTCGTAGCCCCCGTTGGTGCGAAACACCAGGAGCAAACTCAGCAGCACGCCGGCAATCTCGTGCGGGCCGACCTCGATGACCAGGCCCGGATAGGCGAAAGTGTAAAGCAAGTAGATGAACGTGGCGAAGGCGCCGAAGCCGAAGGCGGTCGGCAGCACGCGCGCGCTGGCGGCGCCGCGCCAGGTGAACGCTTCGGCCCAGAAGGGCTTCTCTTCGGGGAACAGCTCGGCCATCGACGAACCTCGTGAGACAGCGGGCCGTGCGGACACGCTTATCTTATGACACGAGGGTCCGTCGCGCCTTCGTTTCGGGGTGGCGCAAGACGAACGTGAACAGAGCCGCGAGCGTCAGCGAGCGGAGACCGCACCGCTCGCTGACGCTCGCGGCCCGGACAATCCATTGTCGCGGCTAACCAAAGAACCCCTCACTTGATCGGCACTTCGTACACCAGCGCGCCGATCAGGTCGCCTTCCTTGAAGCCGGGGTGACACGCGAGGCACTGCTTCATCACCACCGGAACGCGCGTGGCGGCGCGCAGCACGGGCTGGCCGTCCTTGTCGGCGACCTCCGAATAGTAGTTCTCGCCGGCGTTCAACTTCTTGACCGCCAGCTTCTCGAAGGAAGTCTTGGCGACGTTGGACTTGTTGATCGGCGCGCCGGTGGTGTCGATGAGCCGCGACGTGCCCCAACCGTTCTTCTCCATGTGGCCGAACACCTTCTTGGCGACGTGGGCGGCCGGCGTCCGCTCCTGGGCCTTGACGTAGGTGGCGGTGATGTTCACCACATAGCCCTTGTGCAGATCATCGAGCATCTTCACCGTGTCGTGGGCGCGCTGCACGGCCTTTTTGTCGGGCCCCGAGTTGTCGGCGGCCACGCTCGCGCCCGGACGGCCGGCACACACCACGACGACGCCGGCCAACAGACCGGCCAGCACAACACCCAGCAGGACACGGCGGGAGAGAAAACGTCGCATGACACCTCCATAGGGAATCGGTGGGAGACGAACCAAGATGCAGGCGGGGGAAGCGTTCAAGCTCCCTTGCATCGGCGGGCAAATTCTGGATAATCGTATCCAGAGTGTGAGCGTTAGGATAAAATATCCTCAGCGGATGTCAAGACCCAAATATCCATTTTTGAGGCGTTCATGTTTTCGCAAACGGCGGAATATGCTCTTCGGGCGGTCGTCTACCTCGCGTCGCAGGAGGGCGCGCCGCGGACGACGCAGGAGATCGCGAGGGCGACCAAGGTGCCGACCGGCTACCTGTCGAAGGTGATGCAGAGCCTGGGGCGCAAACATCTGGTGCAATCGCAGCGCGGTCTGCACGGCGGCTTCACGTTGGCGCGGCGACCCGAAGAGTTGACCGTCCTCGACGTGATTGGGGCGGTCGATCCGATTCAGCGCATCCGCAGCTGTCCGCTGGGCATCAAGGGGCACATCAACCTTTGTCCTCTGCACCGCCGTCTCGATCACGCGATGAAGCTGGTCGAGGACGCGCTGAACAAATCCAGCATCGCCGAATTGCTCGCCGAGCCGGAACGCGCGCGGGGCATTCCCATCCCCCTGTGTTCATGGCCCGAAGTGGAGTAAGAGGAGGCAACAAGGAGCCGCTTGCGGCTTAGCGACCGGACGCGCTAAACCGCCGGAGCGTGCGAACGAGAACTCCCTCCTTGACATCCGACCCGCGAACCGACAAACTAATCTCTACCAGCACGCCCCGCTCCTCCGGCGCGTGTCGGCCCGCCATTTGTCGCGTGAAAGAGCGCCCCACCCTGATTCAACCGAATGATGTTATCTGTCGTGCGAACCGTTTTTGATTTTTCCTGGGTTCCGCGCTCGACGCTGCTGCTGGGACTCGCGATCGTCCTATCTCCCGCCGCGCGCGGCGCGGAGGGTCAGACGGGAGAGCAGATATTTCGCCGGCAATGCGCCTCGTGTCATGGGGCGAACGGACAAGGCAGCGACGAGCATCCGCATCCGCTCATGGGCGATCGCTCGGTGGCCCAGCTGGCGAAGTTGATCGCCCGCACCATGCCCAAGGACGCCGACAAGAAATGCACCGGCGAGGACGCGCAGAAGGTCGCCGAGTATATCTACAACGCCTTCTACTCCCGAACCGCCCGCGAACGCAACAAGCCGGCGCGCGTCGAACTGTCGCGGCTCACCGTGCGGCAGTATCGCCATGCCGTGACCGATCTCGTCGGCGCTTTCCGCAGCCAGGCCAACTGGGACAAGCAACGCGGTCTGCGGGGCGAATACTTCAAATCGCGGCGCTTCCGCGGCAACGAACGGGTCATCGAGCGGACGGACCCGGCCGTGAGCTTCGACTTCGGTACCTCCAGCCCGGACCCCAAGAAGATGGAGGCGGACCAGTTCTCGATTCGCTGGACGGGTTCGCTCCTCGCTCCCGACACCGGCGTTTACGAATTTGTCGTCCGCACCGATCACGCGGCCCGTCTGTGGATCAACGACACGAAAAAGCCGCTGGTCGATGCCTGGGTGAAGTCCGGCAAGGACACCGAGCATCGCGCGTCCCTGTTCCTGCTCGGCGGACGCGTCTATCCGCTGCGTCTGGAGTTCTCCAAGGCCAAGCAGGGCGTGGACGACTCGAAGGACAAGAAGAAGAAAAAGCCGGAGGTCAAGGCGTCGATCGCGCTGGAGTGGAAGCAGCCGAACCGGCCCGCGGAGGTGGTCCCGCAGCGCTGCCTGGCGCCGAACACCGCGCCGGTATCGTTCGTGCTAACCACGCCGTTCCCGCCGGATGACCGCAGCGTCGGCTACGAGCGCGGCACGTCCATCTCGAAGGCATGGGACCAGGCGGCGACGGACGCGGCCATCGAGACGGCGGACTACGTGACGGCGCGCTTGCAGGAGTTGTCCGGCGTCCGCGACGACGCAGCCGACCGCCAGGCCCGGCTCCGCGATTTCTGCCGTCGCTTCGCCGAACGCGCCTTCCGCCGGCCGCTGAGTGACCAGCAGAAACGCGTGTACGTCGATCACCAGTTCGACACCGCCCGCGATGCGGAGACGGCTGTCAAGCGCGTCGTCCTGCTCGTCCTCAAGTCGCCGCGCTTCCTCTATCGCGAGATCGACGGCGGCCGCGATCCCTACGACACGGCTTCGCGTCTCTCCTTCGCCCTGTGGGATTCGTTGCCCGATCCGCAACTGTTGCAGGCGGCGGCGTCCGGCCAGCTGGCCACGCGCGAGCAGGTGGTCCGCCAGGCCGAGCGCATGGTGTCGGACCTGCGGACGCACGCTAAGCTCCGCGAGTTCTTTCTGCAATGGCTGCGAGTCGATCGCGCGTCCGATCTCTCCAAGGATCCTGCTCAGTTCCCGGAATTCGACAAAACCGTCGCCTCGGACCTGCGTACCTCGCTGGAGTTGTTCCTGGAGGATGCGCTGTGGAGCGAGGCGTCCGACTTCCGCCAGCTGTTGCTCGCCGATTACCTGTATCTCAACGGCCGCTTGTCTCGGCTCTACGGCGGCGGTCTGCCGGCCGACGCCTCGTTTCAGAAAATCACCCTGAAGGCCGACGAGCGGGCCGGCTTGCTGACGCACCCTTATTTGATGGCGATGTTCGCCTACACGGCGACGAGTTCGCCGATTCATCGCGGCGTCTTTCTGTCGCGCAGTGTGCTGGGGCGGTCGTTGCGACCGCCGCCGGAGGCGTTCACGCCGTTGCCCGCCGACCTGCATCCGAAGCTGACCACGCGCGAGCGGGTGGCGCTGCAAACCCGGCCGCAAGCGTGTCAGTCGTGTCACAACATGATTAACCCGCTCGGCTTCACGCTGGAAAACTTCGACGCCATCGGCCGCTTCCGCGCCAAGGAAAAGGACCGCCCCATCGACGCGACGGGCAGCTACCAGACCACGCGCGGCCAGGATGTCAAGTTCGGCGGCGTCCGCGATCTGGCGACGTTCCTGTCCGACAGCGAGGAGACGCACGAGGCTTTTGTCGAGCAATTGTTTCATCACCTCGTCAAGCAGCCGATCCGCGCCTTCGGGCCTCAGAAACTCGTGGAATTAAGGCGATTCTTCGCCGATAACCGTTATAATGTCCGCAAGCTGATGGTGGAGAGCGCCGTCCAGTCCGCCTTGCTCCCCAATGTTTCGCCAAAGATACCTTCGGAGAAGTGACGTGTTCTCGAACAAGACGCGACGCGAATTCATCCGCGACCTGGGCATCGGCGCGACGGCCCTGCCGTTCATCCTCAACCTGCCCAGCCTCGGCTTCGCCAACCAGCAGCGGCGCAAGCAGCGGCTGGTCATCCTGTTCAGTCCCAACGGCGTCGTGCCTTCCGCGTTTTGGCCCGACCAGGAAGGCAAATTGACCTCCCTCAAGGAAAGCCTCAAACCGCTGGAGCCGTTCAAGGACCGCACGCTGATCCTCCACGGCGTCTGCGACAAGGTGCGCGGCGACGGCGACAATCACATGCGCGGCATCGGCTGCCTTCTGACCGGCATCGAGTTGTTTCCCGGCAATATCCAGGGCGGCTCGCACACGCCGGCCGGCTGGGCCAGCGGGCTGTCGATCGATCAGGAGATCAAGAACCATCTGCAAGGCAGCCCGGCCACGCGCACGCGCTTCGGCTCGCTGGAGTTCGGCGTCATGGTACCCGACCGCGCCGACACCTGGACGCGCATGGTCTACGTCGGACCCAACAAACCGCTCGCGCCCATCGACGATCCGTACCAGATGTTCGCCAAGCTGTACGGCCGAGCGAAGGACCAGGAGCATCTGCGGAGCATTCTCGACGATTTGAAGGAAGACCTCCGCAAGGTCGGTGAGAAGGTCAGCACCGAGGACCGCCGCTTGCTTGAGGAGCACGCCGCGTTCGTCCGCGAGATGGAGCAGGAGTTGAAATCGAGCAAGACGCCGGACGTCGGTCATGCCGTGCCGGAGCTGGAGCCTGGCGTGAAGGCGGAGAACGACAACATCCCGCGCATCAGCAAGATGCAGATCGATCTGATGGTCAACAGCTTCGCCGCCGACTTCACGCGCGTCGCCACGCTACAAATCACCAATTCGGTCGGCATGGCGCGGATGCGCTGGCTCAAAATCAGCGAGGGCCATCACGAGCTATCGCACAAGGAAGACAGCGACAAGGAAGCGCAGGACAAGTTGACGCGCATCAACAAGTGGTACTGCGAGCAGATGGCCTACCTGGCGAAGCGGCTGGCCGAGACGCCGGAGCCGGGCGGCGGCGGCAGCCTGCTCGACAACACGCTGCTTTTGTGGACCAACGAACTGGGCAAGGGCAATTCGCACACGCTCGACAACATTCCCTTCGTGCTGGTCGGCAACGGACTCGATTTCCAGATGGGCCGTTCGATCAAGTATCCGAAGCTGCCGCACAACCGCCTGCTGATGTCGCTGGCGCACGGCATGGGCAACCGCATCAAGACGTTCGGCAACCCCGATTTCTGTGCTGGGGGACCGCTGCCGAAGTTGAGCTGACATTTGGCGAAGGCCGTCCGCGTTCCAGTGCGCGGACGGCCCCGCCGTCAGCTGGACACTGTCTTTCCATCAGCTGCCCTACCTCCCCTCCCTCTGCATCGAATCCCTGCCCGAACGAGCATCTTCTTGCTTCCTTTGCCCCCCTGAACTGATCTAAAATGGAATGACTCCGCGTCCAGTCGCGTGAGAGCGTTTACCACTCCGATTGTCTGCGCGAGGACAACGCTCATGGCTTCCCAGGTCCGCGTTTGGCTCATCGCCATCAGCTGCCTCGCGGCCGTCGCACCGCTGGCCCCGGCTGCCGAGACGAGCGACGATGAGCAACTCCTTCGCACGGCAGGCCAGGCGACGGACGGACGATCGCTGCTCGACTTCTTCCGCAAGCAAACCGCCGACGAGAAGACGATCCGCCGCGCTCGCGAGCTGATCGAACGCCTGGGGTCCGACTCCTTCCGGGTGCGCGAGCAAGCGGGGCGCGAACTGGCGAAGTCCGGCCCGGTGGTCCTGCCCCTGCTGCACGAGACGATCCGCACCACGGCGGACCTTGAAGTTCGCCGCCGCGCTCGGGCCTGCGTCGAGGAGATTCAGACGCGCTCGCCCGTTGCGCTCGTCGCGGCGGCGGCTCGCCTACTGGGCCAGCTGCGTCCGTCCGGCGCCGCCGAGACGCTGCTGGCATACCTCCCCGGTGCCCACGACGACGGCGTGAGCGAGGCGATTCAGGATGCCCTCGTGGACCTCGCACGCAGCGGCGGCCCGGACCCGATCTTCGCGGCGTCCTTGACCTCACCGACACCGGCGCGGCGGATTGCCGCCGCTGTCGCCCTTTGCCGCGCGGGCGCCGCCGAGCATCGCCCGGCCGTGCGGCAGCTGCTGCACGATCGAGAGGCGAGCGTGCGCTTGGCCGTCGCCCAGGAATTGACCGTGGCCGGCGATAAGGAAGCGGTGCCGGTTCTGATCGAACTGCTGGCGCAGGTTTCGGTGGAGCAGGCCGGCCCCGCCGAGGAGCTTCTGTATCGGTTGGCCGGCGCTGATTCGCCGCAGATGCCGCTGGGCGGCACGGCGGAGGCGCAGCGAAAATGCCGCGATGCCTGGCGCGACTGGTGGCGACGGAACGGCGATCGCGTCGAGTTGGCGGTACTCAAAGACCAGGAACGACAGCTCGGTTACACGCTGTTGGTTCTGCTGAACGACAACCGCGTGATCGAATGGGACCGCGAAGGCAAGCCGCGCTGGCAGATCAACGGGCTGGCCTCGCCGCTGGACGCCGAGGTGCTTCCCGGCCGGCGCGTCCTCATCGCCGAGCACGACAGCAAGCGCGTCACCGAACGCAATCTCAAGGGCGAGGTGCTGTGGGAGAAAAAACTGAGCGAACCGCCCATTCACGCCCAGCGTCTGCCCAGCGGCGCGACCTTCATCGCCACGCGGCGAACTCTGCTCGAAGTGGACCGTGCCGGCAAGACGGAGATCGTGCGTTATCGCACCGCCGCGGAGATCATCACGGCGCGGCGTTTCCGCGACGGCCGCATCGGCTGCATCGAGAATTCCGGCGCCTACTTCGAGCTGGGCGCCGGCGGCAAGGAGCTGAAGCGATTCGCCGTCGTCACCGGCGTTTTCACCACCAACGCGCTGACGCTCTTGCCCAATGGAAACATGCTCGTCGCGGCCTACGGTGGCGGGAGCGTGCAGGAGTACGATCGCGGCGGCAAGATCGTCTGGCAGATCAAGATGGGCCGGCCGCTCTGCGCCCTGCGTCTGACCAGTGGCAACACGCTGGTATCGAGTCAGGACATGGTGCTGGTCGAATACGATCGCGCCGGCAAGGAAGTCGCCCGTCACACTGCGCAGGGGCATCCGTGCCAGATCCGCCGCCGGTAGGTGCCGCGAGCCGAGCGGCACTTGGCGTCCGGCTCGGCTCGCCGGACCTACAATAATACGGAGATTCGATGCGCATTCGCCTGGCCATCGTCGCGTTGATAGTGCTGGCCGTGCTGGCATGTTGGCTGTGGTGGCCGCGCGGGCAGGGACGAGAAAGGACGGGAGGAACAATGAGAGATGCAATCCACAAAAGCGATGGGGAATGGCGCTCATTGCTGACCGAGGAACAATATCGCGTGGCGCGCCGCAAGGGCACGGAGCGCCCCTTCCACAACGCCTACTGGAACAACCACGAAGAGGGCGTTTATCGCTGTGTCTGCTGCGGTCAACCGCTGTTCGACTCGGCGACCAAGTACGAGTCCGGCACCGGCTGGCCGAGCTTCTGGAAGCCGGTCGAGGACAATAACGTCGCGCTGCACGAGGACCGTAGCTGGTTCACGACACGCACCGAGGTCTGCTGTAGCCGCTGCGAGGCGCACCTGGGGCACGTTTTCGAGGACGGCCCGCAGCCGACCGGCCTGCGTTACTGCATGAACTCCGCCGCCCTGAAATTCGAGCCGCGCACTGCCGAGCTGGCGAAAGACGGCGGCGAAGAGAAGTGAACGCGGCTTTGGATCACAGTAAAGCCCGCATCACCATGCCGGCGGTCGCCCAGTCGGTCAACTCGTTTTGAAGGATGTCTCGCACCGTCGCCACCTCGACGACCGTGCGCTCGGAATCCGCGGCGACGCCGGCCACGGTGAGCGCGTCGGCCAGGCACTCCGCCCGGCTCATCTCCTCGGCGGTCAGTTCGGCAGCGAAGACGTGAGCGTGGTGTGTCGAAAGCGTGGCCGCGAACTGCCGGCTGCCCAGCGGCCGCAGGCGCTCCGGCGCGATGCGCAGACAAGTCTCCTCCTCGACCTCGGCGCAGGCAACCTGGATCGGACTGACGCCGGTTTGCCAACTGGAGCCGCCGGGAAGCTCATGCACGAAGCCGTCCGGCGTCCGCGCCGCACTGCGAAACTCACGCACCAGTACGACGCGTGTATCGAGCAGGCTCGCGCCTGATGGACGATGATATAGCACGGCGCACGCGATGTCCGGCCGTCCCAAAATCCATTCGTTTTCCTTGTGTCGCTGTTCGCAAGCGAGCCACACTCGAACGCGCAGCACCCAGGCGAAGATTCCTCTCCCTCGCGGCGAGAACATCCAGCATACCCTGGCCTCATCGAGTCGATGGCCCGCCTGGCACAGCTGACGATACCAGGCCTGGAACGCCTCTGTCTTCCAAACGTGCAGCGGGACATGACGTTCCCCGCCGCGGCGCTCGACTTGCGCTTCGCCCTCGTGCAGCGCGGCCGCCACTGTATCGGCGAGCGTGTGGTGGAGGGACACGCCGGCCTCAACGCGCCCCAGCCAGGCGAGATACTTGTTCTTGGGCGCCGTCGCCGGATAGCCGAGCACGACCTTGCCGGAAGTACACCAGCGACCGAACTCGACGTTGGTCGTGAAGGCCGGCATCGTTTGCAGATCGCGCGGCACCCAGAACAGGATGCGGTCGGCGAAGTTCAAACCTTGCCGCTCCCATTCAACCTGATCGTCGTACTCCGGTGCCCTTTCTCCGTCGGCCGTCTCCGGCACGAACACGACGCCGTGAAAGCCGGCGGTCGCGAGCAAGTCCAGCGCCTCCGGCCGCCAGGAAGGAACCTCGGGAAGACGTGGTGTCGGTCCCGCCAGGAACACTGCCATCGTCCAGGCATCCGGAAACGGTTGTCCCGCGTACACGATTCGCATTTTTCGCTCCCCAACGCTCCGGTTGATGTACCGATCGTATCCTCGGCATAGGTGGGTGTCATGTCCTTTCGCGTTCGCAGCGGCACCGTACACGAAACTCCATCCATTCTTCATCTCGCGGGACTTGACGATTGTCGGGAAACCAGCGTAGGGTTATCATCACGTTCCGCCCGCACGGCGACGATAGGCCGGAAGGGCGCGAAGTCGGATGAGGAAAATCGCATGAGACGCTTGCTCTTGGTCCTCGGCGTCGCCGGACTCCTCGGCGCCGCCGTGGCCTGGTCGGGATCGGAGGGGCCGCCGGCGGGGTTCGACTTCCCCAACGGAGGCCGGAAACTCGTCAGCCGTCCCCAGCCGAACGACGAACCGGACGCCTTCCAGTTCGCCATCGTCAGCGATCGCACCGGCGGACATCGCTCGCGCGTCTTCTCGCGGGCCGTCGAGCAACTCAACCTGTTGCAACCGGAATTCGTCCTCTCGGTCGGCGATCTCATCGAGGGCTACACGACCGACCACGAGCGATTGACGAAGGAATGGCGCGAGTTCCAGCGCTACGTGACGCGGTTGCAGATGCCGTTCTTTTACGTGCCGGGCAATCACGATCTCTCCAATGTCACCGAGGAGAAACTTTGGAAGGAGAAGTTCGGGCGCCGCTACTACGACTTCCGCTACAAGGGCGTTCTCTTCCTGATGCTCAACTCCGAGGACGTGCCCGGCAAGGAGGAGGGAAATATCTCCGCCGAGCAGTTGGCGTTCGTCAAGAAGTCGCTGGAGACAAACCGCGACGCCCGCTGGATCCTGGTGTTCCTGCACAAACCGATGTGGATCTGGCCCGATCCCGAAAAGAGCGGCTGGCTTGCCGTCGAGAGGGCGCTGGGCGATCGACCGCACACGGCGTTCGCGGGCCACGTCCACCGCTATCAGAAATTCGTCCGCAACGGTCACAACTACTACCAGCTGGCCACCACCGGCGGCGGCAGCAAGATGCGCGGCAAGGAGCGAGGCGAGTTCGATCACATCGTCTGGGTGACGATGAAGAAGGATGGCCCGGTGCTGGCGAATGTGCTGCTCGACGGTGTGCTGCCCGAGGATCTGCGGCCGATCGAAACCGGCGAGGAGGCGGCGCCGGACTACTACCGGAAACCGACGCAGCCGGCGCGCGGCAAGGTGCTCTTCGAGGGACGGCCGGTGGCCGGGGCGGAGGTGGTCTTGCAATCGCAGGTCAAGGAGCCGCGCGCCCCGCGCGCCGATGCCGTCACCGGCGCGGACGGGTCGTTCATCCTCAGCACCTACACGGCCGACGACGGAGCGCCGGTCGGCGAATATGCCGTCACGATCGTCTGGCGCAAGCCGCCTTACGATCCGTCCGGCAAGCCGGGGAAGAACCTGCTGCCGGCCCGCTACGCCAAGACGGATACCTCCGAACTGAAGGCGACCATCAAGGCCGGGCAGAACGATCTCGTGTTCGAGTTGCGGAAATAGGGGAATGCGTGCCATGAGACGTTTCGGTATGGTCTTCGTCGTCCTCTGTCTGTTGGGCGCGGCGGTGGCGTTCTCCGGGACGAGCAAGCCCGCCGTCGAGAAATCGGCCGGCGAACTGACCGTGCAGGTCGAGGAGCGCAACCCCTGGACGCACACCCGTCTCAACAACCGCGCCGACGAATTTCAGTTCGCCATCGTCAGCGATCGCACCGGCAGCCATCGGGCCGGCGTCTTCTCGCGGGCTGTCGAAACCTTGAACTTGTTGCAGCCGGAATTCGTCCTGTCGGTCGGCGATCTCATCGAAGGCGGCAACAAGGACGACAAGAAACTCGCCACGGAATGGCGCGAGCTAGACGGCTACGTGACGCGGTTGCAGATGCCGTTCTTCTACGTGCCGGGCAATCACGACCACGGCAACGCGAAGACGGCCGGGATCTGGAAGGAGAAATTCGGCACCAGCTATTACCACTTCGTCTACAAGGGCGTGCTGTTTCTGTGCCTGAACACGGACGATCCGCCCGGCTCCGGCAGCGGTCATCTCGGTGAGGAGCAGGTGGCGTACGCTCGCAACGCGCTGCAAGCCAATCGCGGCGTGCGCTGGACCATCGTTTCCATGCACAAACCCGTCTGGACGTCGGCGAAACTGCGCGAATCCGGCTGGCTCGACATCGAGAAGGCGCTGGGCGATCGGCCCTACACGGTGTTCGTGGGTCACGTCCACCGCTATCAGAAGTTCGTCCGCAACGGCCGCAATTACTACCAGTTGGCCACTACTGGCGGCGGCAGCAAGATGCGCGGCGTCTCGCACGGCGAATTCGATCACATCGTCTGGGTGACGATGAAGCGCTCGGGTCCGGTGCTGGCGAACGTGCTGCTCGACGCCGTGCTGCCGGAGGATTTGAGCACGCCTGCCACGGATGAGCCGGGCGTCTCGACGGCGCGGCGGAAGCCGACGCATCGAGTGCGGGGGCAGCTCTTGTTCGAGGGCGTGCCGGCGGCGAGGGCGTACGTCGTGTTCCAGAAGATCGGCGGCGAGGAGAAACGGGCGGTGCGCGCCGACGGAATGGTGGAGGCGGACGGTTCGTTCGCGCTGAGCACCTACACCGCCAACGACGGAGCGCCCGAAGGCGAGTATGCCGTGACCGCCGTGTGGCGTAAGCCGTTCGTCGATGCCGCCGGCAAGCCGGGTCCCAACACCCTGCCGCCGCGCTACGCCAAGGCGGAGACATCCGGCTTGAAGGTCACCATCAAGCCGGGACTGAACGAGGTGGTGCTGGAACTGCACAAGTGAGTTCGCAGCGCCTTCGCGGACACGGTGACGACAATCGCGATCGCTTTATCCGTTCTTCGCGGCGAAGTCGTTCAGGAACGACGCGAGCGCCTGGCAGGCCTCGGGCCTGACGGCGTTGTACAGCGAGGCCCGGATGCCGCCGACCGAACGATGCCCGGCCAGGCCGACCATCCCGGCCGCTCGCGCCTCGGCGACGAATTGTTTTTCCAGTGCCTCGCTCGGCAGCCGAAAGGTGACGTTCATCCACGAACGAGATTCTAGCTCGGCGTGCCTGCGATAGAACCCGCCGCTGCTGTCGATCGCATCGTAGACGATCTGGGCCTTGCGGGCATTGCGCTGCGACATGGCCGGCAAACCGCCGGTCTTTTCGATCCACCCGAGCACGAGGTTCAGCACGTAGACGCCGAACGACGGCGGCGTGTTGTAGAGGGAGTTGTTCTTGACGTGCGTCGCGTAGCGCAGCATCGTCGGGACGGTTTTGTTGGCCTTCGCCAGCCACGACTCGCGGAGCAGCACCACGGTCACGCCGGACGGGCCGAGGTTCTTCTGCGCCCCGGCGTAGATCAGGGCGAAGCGGCCGGCGTCGAACGGCCGCGACAGAATGTCGCTGCTCATGTCGGCGACGAGCGGCCGATTGCCGACATCGGGCAGCGCGTGCCATTGGATGCCCTGAATCGTCTCGTTCGAGGTCAGGTGAACGTAGGTCGGCTCGGGGCTGAGGTCGATTTCATCCGGGCGCGGCACACGGCGATACCCCCCTTCCTTGGTGGTTGCGGCGATGCGTGCCTGGCCGAGGGCCGACGCCTCGTCGTAGGCCTTCTCCGCCCATGCGCCCGTCATCAGATAATCGGCCGTCGCGCCGGGGCGCAGAAAGTTCATCGGGAGCATGGCGAATTGAGTTGAAGCGCCGCCCTGGAGAAACAGCACGCGATAGTCGTCGCCGACGCCGACGAGTCGTTTGAAGGTCGCCTCCGCTTGCGTGTTGATCGCCTCGTACTCCTTCGAGCGATGGCTCATCTCCATGATCGACATGCCGCAGCCCTGGTAATCGCGCAACTCGGCCTGGGCCTGTTCCAGGACGGCAGGCGGCAGCATGGCCGGTCCGGCGTTGAAATTGAGAACGCTGTTCATCGAGAGCATCCTTCGGAGAGATTGTGCTTTGTTCCTCCAAGGGTTTAGTGTACGACGGGTTCCCGCGCTGGCTCCCCTTGTTTTTTCCCGGCCCTCTGGGCATTATCCGCGAAGCCCAAGCGGCTGCCGAAACCGGAACCAGCACGGCAGTCCTCTCCAGCCCCAGGGAGATCGGAACCGATGCCGAAAGGAGTCGAACAGAAGACGGTCCTGTACCTGATCCGTCACGGCGCGACCGCCGCCAACCTGGCCCGTCCCGCCCGTATCCAGGGCCGGTGTCACAATCCGCCGCTGGCTCGTCTGGGCGTGCGGCAGGCCGAGGCGACGCGCGACTTCCTCGCCATCCGCCCCATCGACTACTGTTATTGCAGTCCGCTGCTGCGAGCCGTGCAGACCGCCGCCATCGTCGCCGCGCCGCACGGCCTCTCGCCTCAGCCCGTTGACGTGCTGACCGAATGCGACGTTGGCCGCTGGGAGGGGTTGGACTGGCCGACCATTCATTCACTCGATGCCGAGGGGTTCCGGCGCTTTCACGCCAATCCGGCCGAGTTCGGCTATCCCGGCGGAGAATCGTTCCGCGATGTCTACGGCCGGGTGGCTCCGCTCCTGGATGAACTGCTCGTCCAACACTCCGGGCAGTCGATCCTCGTCGTCGCGCACCACGTCGTCAACCGTACCTATCTTGCGGGACTTCTGGGCCTGACGTTGGACCAGGCGAGGCAGGTAACGCTGGATAACTGCGGCATCTCCGTCGTCATCCACGATGGCGCGCGGACGACGGTCAACACCCTCAACGCGGCTTTCCATCTGCAAGGCGTTGCCGCCTGAGGGTGAGGGACTCACTTCTCCGGTACAATTTCCAGCTTCGTCTCGGCGATGGCGGGTCCTGCGGCGGTGTTCAGCGTCGCGCGCAGCACCACGGGCATGTTGAACGGTCCCAGTTCCGCGGAAGCGAAGTGCATGGTGAACGCCGCCCGCACTTGGTCCGACGCGATTACCACCGGCTCGGCCTTGACGCCGTGCATGTGTTCGGGCTGAACCAGTTCGAGCTTGACCGCCCCTGCCAACCCCTTGCCGCGGCTGACGCGCACCGTCAGCGTCGCCTGTCCGCCGGGCGCGGCGGCGAGCGAGTGTCGATCCGTCTCGATGCCCAGACGCCCAGTTTCGACCACCGCGATGACTTGCTCGTTCTGCCCTTCGGAACTGTAGCCGACGGTGTACTCGCGGTCGCCCTCTTTGAGAACGCCGACGGCCAGGATACAGGCGCGCGCGGTGCGTCCGGTTTCCATCCACGGCGCCAACCGCACCGGATACTCGAAAACATCCGTGCCGGCCGGGACGGTGATGGTCAGCCCGGTCACTCCTTGCAGGTGCCGCATCTGATGATCGGCGAGGCTCACCTCCAGCGGGCCGGCGAAGCCGTTGCGTTCAATCCGATAGCGACGGCGGAAGATGCTGCCGCGCGGCGCCAGCCGCAGATCGTAGTCGCCGACGATCTTGAACGGCGGCTTCAGGGCGACAACCAGCAGTACGGAATCGAGGGCCGATCGCGTCACGGTTTTTCCATCGAGCGAGGCGCTGCCCTCGACGGTCAAATGCGCCGTGCCGAGGGCCGCGTGCGCCGTGGTCGTCAACGCGATGTCGGCCGCGTTCTGTCCGGTCGCGAGAGTGACGCTCGACGCCGAGACGCCGGCCGGCAGTCCCGCGATGCGCAGCGCGATCGGCCCCTTGAAAGCGCCGCTCCTTTCGGCGGCGACGTGCAGCCGCGCCTGTCCGCCGCGCGGCAGCGTCAGGGCGTCCGCCGTCAGGTGCAGTTGAAAATCGGCTTCGGTTGACGCCGGGCGCGGTCGATTCGCCTGCGTGACTCCATCGCCGGAATCCGCGGCGATCGTCACGCGGTAGACGTAGGCCGGTCCGCCTTGCTGATTGGCGTCGAGAATCCGCAGACGATATTTGCCGTCTTCCGCGGCGGTAAATCGCAGCCGCGAATCGGCACTGTCCGCATCGTCGTTCTCGGCGATCTTGCGTCCGTGCGGATCGAACACTTCCAACCGCGAATCGAGCAGTGAGCCGATCCGGGCGGCGCACACCTCGGCGCGGATGTTCTGGCCCTTGCGTGCCGGAAACGTCCAATCGTCCACGTCCTCGCGCGGAAAGATGCGGCCGTTGATCGTCACCGGCAAGCTCACGTCCACCGGGATCGGATCGCCGTCGATTTCGTGCTCGATGATTTCGGGAAGCTCGCCGACCACGAAGCGCAATCCGCCGGCGGCCCCTTCCGCCGTCCACAACCGGCCGCGCCGCGCCCCCAGAGGCGCATCGGGGGCGATGCGCACTTCTCCGGCCACGTCGCGCGGATAGTCCTCCGCCTGTTGCGAGGCCGGCAGCGGCAGCAGCGGCCCCTCGAACCACAAGGTCGGCGTGCTTTTCAGTTCCTTGCTCGCCTCGACGCCCGCTCCCAGCATCTCGAACGAGCAGTTCTTGTAGAGGTACAGTCCGCCGACGCGCACCTTGACCGTGCGGCCGCGCTGACCCCCGGCCGGAAAGATGTACGACGCTTTCGGTGGATTGGCGCTAAGAGGACTAACCACAGAGACACAGAGACACAGAGAAGACAGTACAATCAATCCAATCCCACGACCACCAACAGCAGGAGCGGAGAACATCTTTTTTTCTGCCTTCCTGTCTTTTTTCTTCTCTGTGTCTCTGTGCCTCTGTGGTTAGTTCTTCTTTCACAGCAAATCGTCGATGACGCGGCCGTTGTTGACGATGGCGACGGGCCGTCCGTCGGGCGTGAGGAACTCTTCCTTGGGATCAATGCCCATCAGATGACAAATGGTCGCCGACAGATCCTCGGGTCCGTGCGGGTCGGAGGCCGGGCGCTCGGCGCGGGCGTCGCTCTTGCCGACGACGCGGCCGCCCTTGACGCCGCCGCCGGCCACGGCCACGGTGAAGGCCGGTCCCCAGTGATCGCGACCGGCGTCCTTGTTGATGCGCGGCGTGCGGCCGAACTCGCCGCTCACGATCACCAGCGTACTGTCGAGCAGACCGCGCTCGCTCAGGTCGTGCAGCAGCGTCGAAAGACCGGCGTCCAGCCACGGCAGCAGTTGCCGCTTCAGCGTGGTGAAGTTGGCGTTGTGCGTGTCCCAGTTACTGTGGTCGATGGTGACGCAGCGCACGCCGGCCTCGACGAGCCGCCGCGCCATCAGGCACGATTGGCCGAGCGTGTTGCGGCCGTAGGCGTCGCGCAGTTTGTCGCCCTCGGCGTGGATGTCGAACGCTTTCTTGGACTCGGGCGAGGTCATCAAGTCGAACGCCTTTTGCTGAAAGATGCTCACGGTCTGAGCGCCGGCGTTGGCCTTCGTCTCGGCGGCTTTTTGAAAGCGGTCCACCTGAGCCAGCAGTTTCTTGCGCGCGTCGAGCCGCCGCGCGTCGAGGATCGGCGGCGGCACCACGTCGGGCACGGCGAAGTCGGGCGCGTTGGGATCGGCGTCGATGACGAAGGGGGCGGCGGTGGCGCCGAGGTAGGCCGAGCCGGTGCTGGGGTGCATCTTGGGCAGGCAGACGTAGGGCGGCACCGAGCCGCGCGGCCCCAATTTGCGCGCGATGATAGCGCCGTGGGCCGGCTTCTGGTTGTTGGGATTGAGTCCCGGATTGAAGCCGGCCTGCGGGAAGTAGCCGGTCAGCATGTAGTGATCGGCCGGCCCGTGATCGGAGTTGTGATGGCGGAACGAACGGATCAGCGCCAACTTGTCCATGTGCCGGGAGAGCTTGGGCAGATGTTCGCCGATCTGGATGCCGGAGACGTTGGTGGCGATCGGCTTGAACTCGCCGCGAAACTCGGCCGGCGCGTCGGGCTTCATGTCCAGCGTGTCGATAGTGCTCAGACCGCCGTGGAGGAAGAGAAAGATTAGCGACACGTCGCGCGGCGTCTTGCCCTTGTCGGCGGCGCGGACCTGGCGCGCGAGGATTTCGGGCAGGGTCAGCCCGAGTCCGAAAATGCCGGCCGCGCCCAGACGCAGGAAGTCGCGGCGAGCGATGCCGTCACAGAACGCATGGCGATGCGACACGATCCACCCCCTTGCCATCATAACTCCGTAGTCCATCCCTCAATGATTGAAGATGAACTCCAGCGAGTTTACCATGCTCCACGCCAGGTCTTCCACCGCCGCGCGCCGATTGTCCTTGTGTTCCCGCAAGTACGCCAGCGCAACCTGTCGCTCTTTTTCCTGCGGCACACGACTGAAGAACGTCAGATACAACTCCTCGACGAGCGGCCCATCCGCCGGCTGGCGCTTGACCAGCTTCGCCACGTAGCCGCCCTCGTGGCTCAGCTTGGCGTGAATCTCCGGGGCATTCAGCAGATGCAGCACCTGCGCCACGCTCGGCTCGTGATTGCGTTCACACTCGCAGGCGCTGATGCGCTCCGGGCGGCCGAACACTTTGAGGAAATAGTGCCGTACCTTGCTGTCCCATAGCTGAATGGCCCGCGTGCCGGCCGGGGCGCCGGAGAAGCGCTCCGGGACGCCGGTCGTCTGCGATACCATGTCCAGCAGCACTTCGGCGCCGATGCGTTTGAAGCGCGCCCGCGAGTAGTTTTGTTCATCGCGCTCGTTGGTGGCGTTTGGCTCCGAGGACAGTTGATACACGCGCGACGCCGCGATGACGCGGATGAGGGCTTGCAGATCGTACTTGTTCTTCACCACATGCTCGGCCAGCGCGTCGAGCAGTTCGGGATTGCTCGGCGGATTGGTGGCGCGCACGTCATCGACCGGTTCGACCAACCCGCGCCCGAGGAAGTGCGCCCAGACGCGATTGGCGAGATTGCGGGCGAACCACGGATTGCGCGGACTCGTGATCCACTCGGCCAACTCCGACCGCCGATCGCCCGGCTCGATTTTCACCGGCATCGTTTCGCCCAAGGGATGAGCGCGGATGTCCACGCCGGTGCGCGGATTTCGCGCCTGGGCCATGCCCGCCGCCGCGAGCGCCTCCTCGCTGCCGGCCTTCTTGAAGGCGACGCCGCTGAAGAACGCCGTCATGCCGTAATAATCGTCCTGGCTCCAGCGGTCGAACGGATGATGATGGCACTCGGCGCAGGCGATGCGGATGCCGAGGAACACTTGCGCCAGCGTGCTGGCGGCCTGGCCCGGCTTGTTGACTACCTTGTAGAAGTTGGCCGGCGCCACGTCGCGCAGTGGTCCTTCCGCCGTCACGAAAGCGCGGGCGAACTCATCGAACGGCTTGTCGGCGGCGATGCTGTCGTGAATCCACTTGTAATAGGCATAGGCGCGCTTCGGCCCCAGCGCGGCGCGATCGACGCGCAGCAGGTCCGCCCATTGCAGCGCCCAGAAATCGGCGAACTCCGGCCGGTGCAGCAATTCCTCGACGAGACGGGCGCGGCGATCCGGGCGTTTGTCCGCGAGGAAACGCCGGGCTTCGTCCGGCGTCGGCAGCGTGCCGATGACATCGAGATAAACGCGGCGAAGATACGTGGCATCGTCGGCCAACTCCGACGGCACAATGTTCAGCTTGCGCAGCTTGCGGAACACCAGACGGTCGATGAAATTGTTTTCGGGCGTCTCCGGATACTGTTCGATGCGCTCGGCCCGCGGCACGACGAGGCGGAATGCGTCCACCGCATTCATGAAGCTGGCCATGACAGCCGCCTCGCCCGGCGCTTCGCCGGCCCGCACCAGACCGTTCGGCTGCACGCTCGCCAGTCCCTCGTTGTTCGATTGAAACTTGGCGTGCGCCGTCACATCGACTTCGCGGTCGTCGGTGTAACGAGCAACGACGCGCAGCTGCTGCCGGCCGCGCGGATCGAGGATGCGTTCGCCCGGCTCGACGCGGATCGAACGCACGGCCGGATCGTCCGCCGAGCCGAGCGTCATGCCGGCGGCGATCCAGGCGCGGACGGTTTCGTAATCGGCGGAGCCGGCTGCGACGCGGACGCCGCCGCCGTGCGCCGTCTGCCCCGTCATCTTGCGCAGCAGCAAGCTCTGCTCCGGCGCGGCCGGAAAGACGCGACGGCCGCGCGACTCCTTCGTCAGGGCGGCGTAGTCGGCGAGCGGATCGAAACCGAACACCGACAGCTTGAAGCCGTTTTGCCCCTCCGCCTTGCCGTGACAGCCGGACGAATTGCAGGAAAAACGGCTCAGGATGGGTTCGATGTCGTTCTCGAAGTTGAAACGGCGCGGCGTTGTGCTGCCTTCCACCGCGACCGGAACCTTGAGCGTCCGTCCCTCCGCTTGCACCTCGATGGTCGTGGCGCCGTCGGCCACGGCATGGACCACGCCGTCCGTCGTGACGCGCGCGATGCGCGGATCGAGCGACCGAAAGCGCGCGGCGTGCGTGCGATCGACGAGTCGGCCTTCGGAAGTTTTGCCGGTGATCAGCAGAGAATAGCGGCCGGTCGGACCGTGCAAGCGGATCGCTGCGGGATCGGCCGTAACCTCGACCACATCCGCCGTCGCGGTGAGGGCCGGCGACAGCACGAGCAGACAGGCGGCGAGGAGGATACGGCCAGCGGGGGTCATGAGGATGTCTTCCTCCTGGAGCATCGGGGCGCGGGCGGCAGGTGCCTGAACCGGCAGGCAGAGAGAGCGCGGACGGTAGGTCTATCTCTCTGGTATCAGATTGGCGCGGGCGGAGCAAGGAAGAACTCCGCGCGATGCGATACGGAGGCGAGCGGGAATGAAAAGGAAGACGCCCGGCGGACCGCCCGCCGAGCGTCTTCTATTGGGGAAGAGTTGGTGCCTGGTGGATAAAGAGATGGCCGGGCACTTGCCGACCGGCGACGGTTCGATCCACGTTGTCCGAGGCAGGGACTTTTTCCACAAACGGGTGGCATTGTGGATCGGACGGCTACCTACCGGCAGGGCGAACCCGGCTCATCTCTCGTGCTTACTCGGACCGCTCCTCTGTCCGTCCGATAAACGCGGCCGACCGGGAGGCTTGCGCGGGATTTTCGATTTTTTCAAGAATTGATTTGCGAATGCCGCGATGCTTCAGTTCAATCCATCGGATAGGCGAACGGCCGGCGTCAGCCGGCTGGTGCGTGCCCTACCAGCCGGCTGACGCCGGCCGTTCGCCTCTTACAGCCCCGAATGGAGATCGCACCATGACGAGCCGCGCCGCGAAAGAGTATCGCTACGAGAAACTGACCTGGCCGGAAATCAACGACGCCATCGAGTTGGGCAAAGTCTGTGTCGTGCCCTGCGGGGCCGTCGAGCAACACGGGCCGCACCTGCCGCTGGACGTGGACCTCATCTGTCCGACCGGCATTGCCTATGGGGCCGGCCGGGCCGTGCCCGACAAAATGCTCGTGCTGCCGACCGTCTGCTACGGCTACACCGGCCACGTCATGGACTTTCCCGGCACCATCAACAACGACTTCGAGCACTTCATGCATCACGTGCTCGACATCACCAAATCGCTCGCCTACCACGGTTTCAAGAAAATCCTGCTGCTCAACGGCCACGGCTCCAACATGCCCAACCTCGACCTCGTCGCCCGCCGCACCAACCTGGAAACCGACGCCGAATGCATCCTGGGGGCGTGGTGGAACCTGCTGACGGTCGATAAGGAATTTCTGCCGCGCTGGCGGCAGAGCAAGTTCCCCGGCGGGTGCGCCCATGCCTGCGAACTGGAAACGTCGCTGTACCTCTACCTCGACGGCGACAACGTGCGCAAGGACCAGATCAAGAGCGGCGTCGTCAGCTTCAATGAGGAAAACAGTCCGTTCAACTGGGTCGATCTGTTCGCGGCCGGCCCCGCGACGCTCATTTCGTGGACGAGCAGTTACAGCGACACCGGCGTCCTCGGCGCGGCGGAGCTGGCGACGGCCGAAAAAGGCCAACAAGCCTACGAGGAAGCGGTCAAGCAGCTGGTACGATTCATTACGTGGTTCAAGGACCGTCCCAAGGACCAGCGCAAGGACCGTCACGCGAAGCCGCCGACCATACCGATTCCCTGGGGACAACGCCCGGTGCGATAAAATCCCTATATGGACGATGTCGCCATCCATGTCCGCGATGTGGCGAAGTCTTACGGGACCGCCGCCGCGCCCGTCCACGCCCTGCGCGGCGTGTCGCTGACCGTGCGCGGCGGCGAAAAAGTGGCCCTGCTGGGCAAGTCCGGCTCCGGCAAATCGACGCTCCTCAATTTGCTGGGCGGACTCGATCGGCCCTCGGCCGGCACAATCGAAGTGCGCGGCCGCGACCTCGGCCGCATGAAGTCGAATCAACTCGCCCGTCATCGGCTGGAGACGGTCGGCATGATCTTCCAATCGTTCAACTTGATTCTATCGCGGACGGCGTTGCAGAACGTCGAGTTGCCGATGGTGTTCGCCGGCAAGCGTCCCTCGGAGCGGAGGACGGCGGCGCGGCAGGCGTTGGAGGCGGTCGGACTGGGGCAGCGGCTGGATCATCGACCGAGCGAATTGTCCGGCGGCGAGCATCAGCGCGTCGCCATCGCCCGCGCCCTGGTGAATCGACCGAGCATCCTGCTCGCCGACGAGCCGACCGGCAACCTCGATTCGGCGACGGCTGGCGAGGTCATGGAATTGCTGCTGGCCCACGTTCGCCGCCAGGAGTCCACGCTGATCCTGGTGACGCACGATGAGGAACTGGCCCGCCGCTGCGCCGATCGCATCGTGTGGCTCAAGGACGGCACGCTCGCCAGCCCGCAGCGCGAGCAAGGGTGAATCGTTCCCTTGCTCGCGCTGCGGGCTGGCAATATCGGGGGAGAACAATCGTGCGTTTCGCCGACATCGTGGGGCTGGCGCTCTCGGCCCTGTATCAGCAGAAAGTCCGCACCGCGCTGACGACGCTGGGCGTGGTCATCGGCTCGCTGGTGCTGCTCTTGAGCCTGTCCATCGGCCAGGGCGTGCGCGCGGTCATCGCCGAGGAATGGCGCCGCAACGATCAACTGCGGCGCATCAACGTCTGGCCGGGACGGCGAACTCCCGACGCGGATATTCCTCCCGAAGAGATCGAGATCAAGGGCGAGATGAGCGACGCGCGCCGCGAACGGCTGCGCCAGGTGCGCATCCGCCGCTGGCATGGAAAACCTAAACAGGACTCGACGAAGCGACTCACGCCCGAACGGCTCGACGAACTGGCGGCCCTCGATCACGTGGTCGGTGTCGTGCCCTCCATCGAATGGTACGGGGGGCGCTTTCGCTTCCAGGGCCAGGCGAAGCGGGGCATCGTCACCTGCGCGGACCCGGAAGATCGTTTGTACCGCGAGCTGCTGGTGTCCGGGGCCTTCTTCACCGCTGACCAACCGCACGGCGTGTTGGTCAGCGAATACCTGCTCTACGAGTTCGGCGTGCGCGACGAGGCGGACGTGCCCACGGTTCTGGGCCAAACCCTGCGCTTGGAATTGTCGCCTCAGCCGTACCGCTTCAATTCCTTGCTTTGGTTGCTGGGCGGCGAGGGCGGCGAGCTGACG
Organism: Gemmataceae bacterium; assembly: GCA_036557825.1. Lineage (GTDB taxonomy): Bacteria > Planctomycetota > Planctomycetia > Gemmatales > Gemmataceae > JAJPHU01. The sequence continues at coordinate 8,414 of DATBGU010000121.1, read as the reverse complement.
GCGGCTCAAGAGGACGTGCTCGGCAAGATCGCCCACGAACTGCCGGCGGTCGTGAAACACCTGGATCTGACGGCCGAGGAGAGAGGCACGTTGACGACCTTGCTCAAGCGGCCGCGCACGAGGCCGGGTTCCGCCGTCCCGGTCACGTTGGCGGAGGAGTTTACCATCACCGGCGTTCTGCGCGTGGCCAGCCGCGAGGAGATGCGCGGCAGCTTTTTCGGCATTCGCGACGACGTCGATGTGTGGATACCGGCGACGACGGCCACGGAACTGTTTTTCCGCATGCCGGGCAATCGCGAGTTTGGCGTGAACCGGGTCGTCGTCCGCGTGGACAGCGAGGACCACGTCAAGGAAGTCGATGGCCGCATCGCCGACATGGGACTGGAATCGTATGCGCCGGTCACGATCCTGGAGCGCGTGCGCTTCAACGTCCTGATGATCTCGCTGACGACGAGCTTCGTGGCGCTCGTGGCGCTGTTGGTGGCTGGCCTCGGTATCGCCAACACCTTGCTGATGAGCGTGCTGGAACGCACGCACGAGATCGGCGTCATGAAGGCGGTCGGGGCGCGCGACCGGCACATTCAAATGCTGTTTCTGATCGAAGGAGCGCTGATCGGTTTGATGGGCAGCGCCCTGGGTTTGCTGATCGCCTGGCTGGTGTCGTATCCGCTGGACAATCTGGCCCGCCGCATCGCCGAGAAGCAGGAGCAGGCGCATTTGACGCAGGCGCTGTTCATTTTTCCGTGGTGGTTGATGCTGAGCGTGCCGGCGTTCGTGACGCTGCTGACCATGTTGGCGGCGGTCTATCCGGCCCGCCGGGCGGCGCGCGTGAATCCGATGACGGCGCTGCGGCACGAGTGAACTGTTGGCCTGTTCGCGAAAAGCGGGGCCGGCAGGAATTTGATTTGACAAGGGACCGCCGTGGGCTTGAGTTGGAAGGGTTAGGGCGCCGGGAGCAAGTGTTGAAGGCGCACGCGAATATCGAGTTCGGCGGTGAGATTGCAGGGCGATGCCATGACGAATCCTATGCCCAGCTTCCACGAATGGTTCAGCAGAGTTCTCGTCGGCGGGGCTCTCGGTTGTGGCATCCTATTCCTAGGAGACTTGATCCTTCTCTGCCCCTTCTGGAAGCCGCTTCTAAAGAGTGATGAGCGGTGGCAGACAGTGTTCTTTGTCGCAAAAGTCGGCCTCCCGGCCGCGTTCGTCCTTGGGGCACTGGCCGGGTTCGTATGGCGGCGATCCCATACTCTCCGCTTGACCTGGTTCCGATTGGTGTGTTGTTGCCTGACAGTTGCCTACGTTTCAACAGTCCTTCGTCCCGTCGTGGCGCACACGGGGACAAGTACGCGAAGTCCGCTGTACGAGGTCGTCCCGGACACCATGGCCGGTTTCTTTTGCGTCCTGGCGCTGCTTATCGCGGTATGGCATGTCGGTCAGCGGCTGCTGTCATGGCCTATCGGCGCGGACTCCGCAATCCCAGAACAAGAAGATGCCGATCAATCCGCGACGGCCGATCGGCCACGCGAATGAGGGTTTATCGAACGGCAACGTCTTTCCCCTCGTGAGCCCGCCGCCGAGTTGGGTCATTCGGCGACGCAATCGGTGTGGTACGGTGGAACGAGGGGAGTGCCCCTTGGACAAGGATTCGCATCATGGCGAAACTGAAAACACAGCCGACAGAAGCGAGCGTCGATTCCTTCCTCAACGGAATCGCCGACGTACAGCAGCGGGCGGACGCCTTCCAGATGCTGGCGATCATGAAGGAGATCACGGGCAAGCCGCCCAAGATGTGGGGTCGGGCGATGGTCGGCTTCGGCGAATATCACTACGTCTACGCCAGCGGGCATGAAGGCGACACCTTCCTCACGGGCTTCTCGCCGCGCAAAGGCGCTCTGACGGTTTATTTCATGCCTGGCCTGGAGGAGCGATTCGCGGCCGAGCTACAAAAGCTCGGCAAGTTCAAGACGGGCAAGGGCTGCCTCTACATCAAGAAACTCGAGGACGTCGATCTCGCCGTTCTGCGTGACATGATCCGGTCCAACGTAGCCCAGTTGCCAGCCATCTCGAAAGCACTGTCGGAATCGGCTCCGGCGAAAAAAGGCCGGAAGAAACGATGACAGGGCGTCCACGCTGCACTTGCCGACCGAAAAAGCCGACCGAAAAAGGGTCGGGACTCGTTGTTCTTCGCGCAGTTACTTCTCCGGCGGCGGCGATGCCTCCCAAATCCGGATGACTCCTTTGTAATCGCTGGAAACCAGGCGGCGGCCGTCCGGACTGAAAGCCAGACTGGAAATCCGGGCCTTGTGGCCGTCCAGGATGAGCGTCTCCCGGCCGGTGACGAGATCCCAGATGCGGACTTCACCGGGCTGATCGGGAAGGTTGGGGATTCCGCTCGCCGTGGCGAGCCTGCGGCCGTCGGGACTGAAGGCCAGACACTCCAGGCTGTGACTGGAAGGATGAGAGCGCAAGACGACGATTTCTCGACCGGCGACGGCATCCCAGGTTCTTACGGTCCCGTCCGCGCTCGCTGAGGCCAGGAACCGGCCGTCCGCGCTGAAAACGATCCGGATTATGTCGTCTGTGTGCCCCTTGAGAGTAAGGACTTCTTCCCCCGTCGAAACATTCCAGAGCTTTACCTCATGTCGTCCTTGCTTTCGCTCCTGGTGGTAGATCCAGACAGCCGAGGCGAGGAGCTGACCATCTGGGCTGAAGGCTAAAGCGCCGACATCGCGCGCGGGCAGACGCCGATCGAGGATCTCCCGGCCCGTTGACACGTCCCAAACTTTGATCGCGGCCTCGTCGTTCCGTTTGTGGCTGACGGAGGCGAGGCGATGGCCGTCCGAACTGAAGGCCATGCTGCTCACCCAATGCGATTGCCCTGTGAGGATGCAAAGTTGGCGTCCGGTTTGGACGTCCCAAACACGTAGGGGAACAACATATTCCTTGGACTTGGCGTCGTGCATCCTTATCGCCGCGGCGAGGCGCTGGCCATCCGCACTGAACACCGTGTCGATGACCTCGCCGGAATCGTTCCCGACATAATGTTCGCCCTTGGGCCCTTTCAGGACGGGGGCCGCGATCCAGGTTTTGGGATCCCAGAGAGTTGGGGCAGGCCCCGAAGCGACCCAGGCTTTGGTGTCCCACAGCCTCGGAGCGGCACCCCAGTCGGTCGAAGCAAGAAGGCGGCCATCGGGGCTAAAGACCATGCGCCAGATTGGCCCGGAGCCTCCTTTGACGGTGCGGAATTCCTGATCGGTGGTGACATCCCAGATTTTCACGGCGCCACCACTGGCGGCGGCCAAGCGCCGGCCGTCCGGACGGAAAGCCACGCTCCACACGCTGCCGTTGTGGCCCCGAATGGTTCGGAGCTGTTCGCCGCTAGCAGCGTCCCAGATTTTCACGCTGTCTTCGCCGAATCCGCTGGCCGTGGCCAACTGTTTACTGTCCGGACTGAACGCGAGACTGTAAATCCAGCCCATGTGCGCGCGGAAGGAGAGGACTTTGGTACCGGTGTCGGCTTGCAGGATCGCCGCCTCTCCCAAGGAGTTGGCCGCCGCGAGGAGCTTGCCGTCCGGGCTAAAGGTCAGCGTCGAGATCGAGGCAAGGTGTTTCGGATTCAGCACCTCTCGCCCGGTCGCGGCGTCCCAGATCTTGACGGTGCCGCCGGAGTTCGCCCCGGCGGCGATGCGCTTCCCATCGTGGCTAAAGGCAACGCAGCTATGGCCCCAGTTGAAGCCCGTCAACGCGAGGAGTTCCTTCCCCGATGTCGCTTCCCAGATCTTGATTTGCGGATCGCCGCCGGCCGAAACCATTCGCTTGCCGTCGGGGCTGAAAGCGATGCTGTGGACCGGCCTCTTATGCCCCTTGAACGCGGCCACTTCCTTGCCGGTGGCGGCGTCCAGAACCTTGACTTCGCCCTTGATGTCCGGACCGGTCAAGAGAGTCAAAGCCACGAGCTTGCCGTCGGAGCTAAACGCTCCGCCGGCCTTTTCCGGATACGTCGAAGTCGGCGAATGAAAGGTGAAAACCTCTCGCCCCGAAAGGGCGTTCCAGACTTTGAGGGTATTGCCGTTGTTCACCGAGGCGATTCGTAGGCCGTCCGGGCTAAAGCCTACCCAGGAGGCCGGGTAAGGGAGCGTGAGTTGGGCGCTGTGACTGAGCCGCCACAGATAATGCCATTCAAAGCCGCGGAAGTCCGACACGCCGGGCCAAGCCTGGTAGCGTTCGAGGATTTGAAGAACGCGGCGGGTATCGCCCTGGCGCCAGGCGTTCTGAGCCACTCGCATCTCGGAGAGGTAGAGGGAGCGGCGAAAGTCCTCAAGCGCCCGTACCAAGTCCCTACGGGCCTCAACAACCTTGTCGCGTTCCTTCTGGATGTCCTGCCTGGCCTTGTTGGTTTCCTTTTCACTCTCCCGTGCGGCGTCGCGCTGTTCGACGGCGACCGACTCAGCCTCCCTCGCCCGTATCGCCTGCCAAGCGCTGACCGCGGCGCCCGCCAACAGGAGAAGCGCGAACATCCCCGCGACCGCCAGGGGTTTTCGATACTTGCGGGCGAATTTGCGGAGCCGGTAGCCGGCCGACGGCGGACACGCCTCCACCGGTTCGTCGGCCAAGTAGCGCTCGATGTCTTTCGCCAGGCTGCTGGCGGCTTCGTAGCGCCGCGTGCGGTCCTTTTCCAAACACTTCATCACGATCCAGTCGATCTCGCCGCGCAGCAGTTTCGACAAGCGCGCCGGCTCCGTCTTCCGCGCCGCCGCGATGTTCGCCAGGGTATCGGAGCTGGAAAGCCGCACGCTCGGTCGCGGCGGTTCCTCCTCGCGGATCAGACGCACCAATTCGTCCAGCGCCGCTTGCCGCAGACGCTGCCGTTCGAGCGGCGTCGTGCCGGTCAGCAATTCGTACAGCAGCACACCCAGGGCGTAAATGTCGCTGCGCGTGTCCACCCCGAAAGCGTTCATCTCGGCCTGCTCGGGACTCATGTACTCGAAGGTGCCGACCAGGGCGCCGAACTGCGTGAAGAGCGTTTTTTCCGTCAGCCGCTGCTCGATCGCCTTGGCGACGCCGAAGTCAATCACCTTGGGCACCGGCTTGTCGTCGTGCATCGTCACCAGCACGTTGGACGGCTTGATGTCGCGGTGGATGATGCCTTTCTGATGGGCGTGCTGGATCGCCTGGCAGACCGGCACGAACAAGTGCAGCCGTTCACTCGGTGTCAGCCGGTTGTCGTCGCAGAACTGGGTGAGGGGGACGCCGTGGACCAGTTCCATGACGAAGTAAGGACGGCCCGCGTCGGTCGTGCCGGCGTCGAAGACCTTGGCGATGTTGGGGTGGTCCATCAGGGCCAACGCCTGCCGTTCGGCCTCGAAGCGAGCGATGACCGAACTGCTGTCCATGCCCGGCTTGATGATCTTCAGCGCCACCTTGCGGCGCACGGGTGTTTCCTGTTCGGCCATGTAGACGACGCCCATGCCGCCCTCGCCGATCTGCTGGAGCAGCTTGTACGGCCCAATGCGCGTTCCCAGGCGTTCCACATGCGAATGCTCGTCGTCGGCAGTCGGGCCGGGCGCGGCTTGCAGGAAACGGCCGACGTGGGGCTGCGCGTTCAGCAGGCGCTCGACACAGCGACGCAACTCCGCATCCGCTTGGCAGGCCTCGTCCAGGTAGGCGGCGCGTTCGCCGGGTGAATTTTTTTCCAGGGCGATGAAGAAGATCGCTTCGACGGCGGAGAGATTGTTCATGGCCCCACTCCTCGGAAGATTGCTCCCGGAGACAGTGCGACGAAATCGCCTCGCGCCCCTCAGCGAGGAGAATTTTTTTCTTCCTCCGCAAGCTCGGCGTAGAGCCAGACGCGCGCGAACGCCCAGTAGCGCTCGGCCGTGGCCAGGGAGATGCCCAGCGCCTGCGCCGCCTCGGCCATGGTCAGACCGGCGAAGAAGCGCAACTTGACGAGTTCGGCTCGAATGGGATCGTGGGCGGCGAGCCGGGTCAGCGCCTCGTCGAGGGCGAGCAGATCGTCGGAGCGCGGCAGCACGACGGGGCAGACCTCGTCCAGCTCGATGCGTTGACGTCCGCCGCCGTGACGAACGCGCTGTTTGCGGCGGGCCTGCTCGATGAGGATGCGCCGCATCGCCTCGGCGGCGGCGGCGAAGAAATGGCCGCGGCTGTTCCAGTGTTGTGCCGCGTTGTCGCCGGCGAGTCGCAGCCAGGCTTCGTGAACGAGGGCCGTTGCTTGCAGGGTCTGGCCGGGCCGTTCGTGGGCCAGCCGCTGCGCTGCCAGTTTGCGCAGCTCCGCGTAGACCAAAGGCAAAAGCTGATCCGCCGCCTGTGAATCGCCTTGCCCGATGGCGTTCAGGATGCGGGTGACCTCGCTCATAAGGACTACGATACCCGTCCGGAACGCGCTTTGCTAGTGGTTCGTTGCAGCCGGAATGTAGCTGAACTCGTGAGAGTTCAGCCGTCTGAACTCTCACGAGTTCAGCTACATTCCCGCTGCCGTCTGAACTCTCACGAGTTCAGCTACATTCCGGCTACCGCATTGCCGAGTAGCAGGAGCAGGCGCATTTGACGCACCGGACCGCAAAAAAGACGTGACAGGGCTTGATAAGAAGTGCCTTCCTGGATAGGACGTGTTGTTCCTTGCTCTTGTTCCCTTTCTGGTTGAGGGATCGGATCATGCGACCCGTGTGGATGTTCCTTGCTGTTGCTCTTGTGCCGGCGGTCAGGGCAGGTGAGTCCATACCGGAGTTGAAATTCCTCGGCACGTTGGAAGGAGCACGCCCCAACACTTACTCGACCATCGCCTTCAGCGCGGACGGCAAACTCCTGGCCGTCGGCGATTACAAGGCTGCCCGTATTGATCTTGAAGGTACGGATCATCCTGGACATTCCCTGGTCAAATTGTGGGACGTGGACAAGCGCAAGGTGATCGCCACCCTGCGGGGACATACCGATGCGGTTGTTGGCGTGGTTTTCAGCCGCGACGGCAAGACGCTGGTGTCCGTGGCCGCCTTTGGGAGAGAAATCAAGCTGTGGGACGTGGCCACAGGGAAAGAAAAGCCCCCGCTCCAGCTCGATCCCAAGCGGGTCTTTCTGGCGCTCAGTCCCGACGGCAAGACGGTCGCCTTCACGAACGACGAGAACCATACGGTGATTCTGCGGGACATGTCCACGGGGAAAGAGAAGGTCTCCACGGGCAAAGAGAAGGTCTCTCTCAAGGGCTTTTCGAGTTTGAGAGGGGCGGTTGCCATTAGCCCCGATGGCACGCTCTGGGCCGCGGGGGGCGGGCGCTATGGGTCGGAAGGTCTGCCGGGGGCCGGCGAGGTGAAGTTGTGGGAGGTGGCCACGGGCCGCGAACGGACCACCCTCAAAGGGGCGGTCAAGCTCAAGGTATCGCTCCATCAGCTGTCTTATTTGCACAAGGGCGAAGGCGTGCCGAAACGCGTGCTATTGAAGGTGGCCACCTTGAATGGAATGGAGTTTCAGACCGAGGAAGACATTGACGGGCAGCTTACCAAGGCTCTCGAGAAGATCCTCGACAAGGACCAACGGGAGAAGTACTTGAAGGTCTTGCTGGGGCAACTCGGGACGACCTATCACGAGGGTCCCGAAGTGGTCTGGTCGGTGGCCTTCAGCCCGGACGGAAAGACCCTGGCTTCCGCGAGTGTGCTTGGCTCTGTCCTGCTCTGGGACGTCAAAAGCGGAAAGCGAACAGCAACTTTCCATCGATTCAATCCCAACGGCAAAGAAGAAGCCATCAATTCGGCCTACTCCGTGGCCTTCAGCCCCGACGGGAAAACCCTGGCCGCGGGGACGCTGCACGGCGTCAAGCTCTGGGACGTGGAAAGCGGCAAGAATATTGTGGCACTCAGCGATCCTCCAGGCACCGTCTGGTCGGTGGCCTTCAGCCCGGACGGCAAGACGCTGGGCTCGGCGGGGCGCAAGAAAATATGGCGTCGACAGGATCAGTCCGAGAGTGATCCGATTGTCCGACTGTGGGAGTTGATCCCCGCCACGAAGACGGACAAGTGACAGAGGTTATTCCGCTCGACGGCCGATTTCGCTGGATTGTCCGGTAGCACGGGTGCGCCGGCGATTTAGGGAAGTTCCTCCAGCGCCTGGAAAATCGCGTCGAACTCCACCAGGCGGTGGGCGAGCGCGATCAGTTTCTCATTGCGATGGCTCGATAACTGACGCAGGCGGTGGTACGCTGTCGGCTCGTCGAGGCGCAGCCGGCGCATGACGATGCCCTTGGCCTGCTCGATCGCCTTGCGGTCGTCCAGCGCCTGCCGCAGTCCGTCGGCCTCGGCGCGGACGCGCTGATACTGCTCGAAGCGCAACACCGCCAGGCGGATCGCCGCCTGCAAGTCGGCCGGCTTCACCGGCTTGACCAGGTAGGCCATGATGTGCTCCGCGCC
>DATBGU010000120.1:0-52054 GCA_036557825.1 Gemmataceae bacterium | reverse complement strand
CCGTGTCTTGTCGGCCGCGACCGCCAGCACGGCGGTCAGACGCTGGTAAACCCGCCGGTCAAGGGTTTCCTTGCGGCGGCGTTCGATTGCTTTGCGCTGCTCCGCAGTTAGGACAATCGGCTTCATGGCCAAGTGCTTACTTCGACTGTGAGCCTTACTCCTGTTGCCCTACCCTCAGCGGCGGCAAGCGGTTGAGTGCCTTCCAACGGTAGAAGCGTGCCTCCTCAATCCGCCGCAAACGCCGGCTCGCGGTGCGGCGCAGGTACTCCGAACGCCCCGTCCCCAGCCGCCGCTCCAACACCCCCGCGATCAGCGTCCGGACCTGCGGCGCCGTCAACGCCGGCGTCCATTTTTTTCCCGCGACGCGCCTCCGTCGTCAGGAACCACGTCGCCACGAGCGCCAGGGCCTGGTGGTGATGCCACCCCCGCCAGGTGCGGACCTCGTAGTCCGCCAGGCCGGCCTCACCCTTGGCCCGCTGCAGGCACTCCTCAATGCGGTGCTCCGCCTTGAACACCCGCGCGTACTCCGCCAGCGGCGTCGTCAGCGACGCGTTGGACAGCAGGTAATCGTGCTTCCACGCGCCGTCGCCTTGCCGCTCCCGGAACACCACCAGGACCTCCGCCACGTCCGACGCCCGGCCCTCGGTCCGCGCCTGCACCAGCGTCCACGCGGCCTGCACCCGCACCGGGCCTCTCTCCCCCGCCCGGACCTCGACCGTCTGCCACGCCCCCTCGTCCACGGAGGCGCACCAGCGGTCCACACGCACGAACGGCGTGCGCGGCCGACGGCCTCGGCCCGTGTGCGGCGGGTCGGCGGCGAGCAGGTCCCGCACCGAGGTGTTGCTCGGCACGGCCAGCAAATAACTCTCGCCCCGCGACCGCAACTGCTCGCGGAACCACGAGCAGCGGCCCATCTCGTCGTCGCCGGCGACCCAGGCGTGCGGCAGCAGCCGGCCGCTTTCGTCCAGCATCTCCAGGGCCAATTCGTGCCGCGTGCGGAAGCGGACCTCCTTGGGAACCCCGGCCTTTTGCCGCCGCGTGCGGTCGCCGGCCCACTCCTTGGGCAGGTAGAGCCGGACATCGGCCAGCGCGTGCTCGGCCCCGCCGACGTAGGCGAGGTAGACGCCCACCTGGCAGTTGTCGATCTTGCCCAGCCGGCCGCACCACTGCCGTTGCACCCCGACCGACCCCGGCCCCTTCTTGGGGAAGGCCGACGGGTCGAGAACCAGCACGCCGTCGGCCTCTCCCAGCTCCCGGCCGACCTGGCGGGCCAGCTCGGCGAGCCAGGGCCGGTGGTCCCAGGGCGACTGGCCGATGAACTGCTGCAGCGGCTCGCGCTCCCGGTCGTGGAGGTAGGCGATGGACTCGACGTTCTTGTCCTTCAGGTCGGAGAGCAGGCCGGCCGTATAGGTGCGGGCGTGGCCGCCTTGCTCGCTCCGCTGGAGCAGCTCGACGAAGGGGTCGAGGAAGCGTTCCAGGCGGGCGAGCACGCCGCGGGGGATGCGGGGATCGACCTCGGCGTCGGCCAGGAGTTGGTCACGGCGGGCGGCGAAGCGGCGTTCCATCGGCGGCTCCTTCGGAGGACCCCATTCTCTGAAAGAGCTTTGTACGAAACGACTTGGCGGCGCTCAAGCAAGGGCCACAGTCGAAGTAGAAAAGTAGGAAAGAAAGCCAGGCGGCTTCTACTCTTCTACTTTTCTACTCTCCTACTTTTCTACTTCTCAGACCACGTCAGCCATCTCGCTGAACTCGAGGTAGTGCAGGTGGCGGTAGAGCTGGTTGCTTCCCAGCAACTCCTTGTGGGCGCCGCTGGCGACGATGCGGCCCTTGTGCAGCAGGTGGATGCGGTCGCAAGATCGCAGGGTGGAGATGCGGTGCGGCAGGAAGATGGCGGTGCGGCCCGGCAGCACCCGCGTCAGCGTGTCGTCCAGCAGCGACTTGGTGTCCTCGTCCAGCGCGGCCTCCGGCTCCTCGATCACCAGCAGGGCCGGGTCGCGCAGGACGGCGCGGGCCAGCGCGATGCGGAACTGCTCGCTGACCGACAGCGGGTGGCCCAGTTCGCCGATGGGCGTCTCGTACCCTTGAGGCAGCTTCTGGATGAAGTGGTGGGCGTGCGCCACCTTGGCCGCCTCGATGATCTGCGGCAGCGTGTAGGCGTTGTCGCCGCAGCCGATGTTGTTGGCCACCGTGTCGTGGAAGACCAGGTTGTGCATCAGCACCGTGCCCGTCTGCGCGCGCAGCGAGTCGAGCGTCACCCAGCGCAGATTGTGCTGGTCGATGCGGATCTCGCCGGTCGTCGGATCGAGCAGGCGGGGAATCAGGTAGACCAGGGCATGCTTTTCCAGGTCGTCGGAGCCGATCAGGCCGACGCGCTTGCCGGCCGGGATGGTCAGGCTCACGTCCTCCAGCAGCATCCGCCCGCCGCCTGGCTCACGCAGGCCGACGTTATCGAACTCGATCTGTCGCGACAACGGCGGCAAGAACTCGGCGCCGACCACCTGACCGACCTCGCCGCGCCGCTCCAGGAACCGGAAGACGTGGACGGCCGACTCTCGGCCGCGCCGGATCAGGCGTCGGGCCTCCAGCCATTTCTCGACGGGCTGATACAGGCTCACCAGCGCGGTACTCAGCGCCACCAAGCCGGCCACTGTCAGCTGGCCGTACAACACGAGAATGCCGGCCACGAACAGTAGCAACAGCGTACACAGCAAACCGAGCAATACCAGCAGGGGTTGATAAATCGCCTCGCCACGGTAGCGGAGCAGCTGGACCTTGGAGTAGCGCGACAACTGGCGTTCGACGCGGTTCTGATTGAACTGCTCCATGAGGTAGCACTTGACCAGGCGCATTAGCATAAGGCTCTCGCGCATGATGGTCAGGTGCTCGGACGCCTGATTGGTGGCCAGGCGGCCGCGGCGGCGGAAGTAGGCCGCCACCTGACCGCCGAACAGCCACACCAGCACGGCGATCATCAGGAACGCCAACGCCAGCCAGAACGAGACGAACAGGGCGAAGGCCACCAGCAGCGCGAACTTGATCGGCGCGCGGTAAAAGACAGTCAGGTGTGTGAACAGCGCGTCATGCACGGCCTCGATGTGGCGGGCGAAGATGCTGACGGCCTCCGTCGGTCCCAGGGCGCGAAAGGCCAGCGTGCCCAGCCGGAACGTGTGGTGATAGGCTGCCCGCCGAAGGCGCGTCGCCGCCTCGATGGAAGCGCGGGCCGCCATCTCGCGCATCAGCAGCGTCAATCCCGCCCCCAACAGGCCCAAAACCAGACCGACCACGAGCAGTCCCACGAGGTAAGACGGCACGCGGGCTTGCGGATTGGCGGCGTTGCGCATCCACGGATTGCCGCGCGCCAGTCCCGCCAGGACCGGCGTGAGCAAACGGTCCTCGACGTGCGAGCGGACCACCAGGCTGGTGATGCCGAAATCGGCGTTGTAGTTGACCGAATCCGCCCCTTCCGGAAGAGAGGGATCGCGCAACCAATGCACTAGGATTTGGCGGACCTGGGCGCGCCAAACCTCGCGCACGTCTTCGCGCGATAACTGTCCGGGGTCCGCTTCCTCCTTCAACTTTCGGAGCTTGTCGCCGGAGACACCGACTTTGGCGAGACGGTCCTCGCGCTCCTCGACGGAGAGCGCGTCCCATTCGTTGGAGAAGCGGGCCTGCTGAAGCGGCGTCAGGCTGTGATAGGTCGGCAGCCGGCCACGGTAGACCAACAGATCGGTAAAGAGAAACAGAGTGGCGAGGAGGGCCACATACACCAACCCCGTGCCGGCTGCCGCCGCGTGAGCGGACCATTTGGCGGCTGTCCGGTAATTGAGATAGGCGCACGCCTTGGCGAAGGCTGCTCGTTCGGCTTCGCGGTCCATGAGTATTCGATCCGTGGAGGCCTGTTGCGCGGGCCTGTCGGTCACCGCCTCGAAAGATTGGTTGCGGACACTGAACGAGATTCTAGCAAAAATCGGGGCGTTTGCACGCTGTTCTCAAGGGCGGAGGGCGGATTGCCCAGCGCGGATTGCCGGTTGTAGGGACCGTCCTCGGCAATCGACGTCGAACAGAGTAGGCATCGTGGGACCGACCGAAGCACGGAGAGGGCCCCTCGGGACGGATGCCGTCAGGCGAGGTCGAGGGCGAGATCGTTCCCCGCGATGTCCTCCTTCAACTCGACCGCCAGCACCTCCTGCATGGCTTGCAGCAACTCGTCGGGCGTGTACGGCTTGCTCAGCAAGCCCAGGCCCGGCCTCTTCGTTCCCAGTTCCGTCGCCGGCAACCCCGATCCGCTTACGAGGAGGACGCGGACATAGGGATTGATCCGCACCAGTTCGCCCATCGTCTCGGGTGCCGACAGATCCGGCAGGTTGTGGTCGAGAAGGACGATATCGACGTCCGCTTGCCGTTGGCGGTAGAGGGCGACGGCGCCGCGGCCGTCCTCGGCCGACCAGATCCGAAAACCGCGCGGCTCCAGAACGGCTCGGACCAGCAAGACGAGGCTTGGTTCGCTCTCGACCAATAGAACCCCTTTTGAGGTTGCCGACGGTGAAATCGCGATCGGTCCGGTGGACGAAGGATCCGGGATCTGGATGGTGAAGCAGGTTCCTTCGCCGACCGCGCTGTGGCATTCGAGACGGCCTCCCATTCGGCTCACGATCTCCGACGCGATCGCCAACCCCAATCCCGTGTTCCGCTCGGAAGCCTTGGTGGTGAAGGACGGCTCGAAGATGCGCGCCTGTACCTCCGGCGGCATGCCCTCGCCCGTGTCGCTCACGCGCAGGCAGATGAACTCGCCGGCCGCGCCCCCCCCGCCGGGAACAAGGTCCGTCTCGATGAGAAGCTGACCGCCGCGAGGCATGGCGTCACAGGCGTTGAGGCACAGGTTCAAAAGCACTTGCCGGATCTCCGTCGCGCCGCCGAGGAGGGGCGGCAGCCCGGGACGCAAACGCAATTGCAGCGAAATCCGGTGCGAGATATTGTGCTTGAGAAGATCCGCCACCTCGGCGCAGGCCGCGTTGACATCGCCGGGGGACGTGCCGTCACCCTGGCCGCGCACCACCCGCATGAGACGCTCGACCAGCGCCGCTCCCAGATCAATCGAATTGCCCAGAACGCGCAGCGGTTCCTCGACGGACGTACCTGCCAGCAGGGCCGCCCGCACCATCGCCAGGGGCGTGATCTGAAGCGCCAGCAGATTACGAAGGTCGTGGACGACGCCGCCCACGAGTCGTCCAACCAATTCCCACTTCCATGCTTCCCGCCCCGACGCCTCGCTGGCCTGCTCGCACCCTCTTCCCGTCTCCTCCCTCGCCGGCGCGAAGCGGAGGGGAGGCGCCTCGCGGAGAAGACACAGCACACCGCACGTCCGTCCCTGGGCGTCTTGCAGCGGAACCTTGAGGATGCGCACGCGCGGCCCGCACCGGCCGATCGGCCACTCCTCCTCCTTCTCGATGCGCTCGCCGCGCAGAACGCGCTGGTGCTCGGCGACTTCGCGCCCGGCCAACGGCTCCGGCCAGGAATCGAAGAGGGATTGGCCCACCAGCTCGCCTTCCGGGCGCTCCAGCCGGAGCTGGAAGACGCGATTGACCGCGAGGCAGCGTCCGTCGCGGTCCAGCACACAAACACCCTGTTCCAAGTTGTCGATCAAGGCGCGGAACATCGTTGTTCCGCCGTCCCAGGCGCCGGCAACTTCTCCCGTGTTGGGAAGGTCTTGCATGACAATGGTTCTCCACCTCCTCTCGCCACCGAAGCGATCAGCGATCCACAACCGTTTCGCGCGACCCGACCCAGGGCCGCTCGACTTGAATGTTGCGCAGCATCTGCGAACACAGCAGCCGCGCCATCCGCGGCGCCGCCCATTCCGCATCGACTTTGTCGCCCACCGGCACGGCGGGCGTCATGGCTGGCAAGTTTCGCGTCACCCAATCGACGAGCACCGGCTGTCCTCGCCCCGTCCGCATGGCGACGCGGATCATGGGCACGAACACGGCCTCCATCTCTTCCCGGCTGGCCAGCTCTTCTCCCCACATCCGCCGGGCCAAAAAATGCAACGCCTCGTCACGGAAATTCATGATGACCCTCTTTTTCACGGAAGCGCTCGCCGCCTCCAACCGACGCGCGAGCGGTCGATGATCTCTCGGCTTCCTGTCCGACCATTAGGTAGCCACCGTCGTTGTGACGTCGGACGACGTGTCTCCCCACCAATCGAGGGCGCCCGCCATGACGTCGCCGCCCTGACCGCTGGGGATCAAGGCAAGGGCGGCGAACGTGCCGTCGGCTCCTACATTGCAACTCAGGCCGGTCACCGCCTGGATGCCCTGGAACTGGATGACCTCTCCTTGCGTGGGCGCGCCGGTGACCTGTCCGCAGAGCATCCAGTAACCGTTGCTCTCGGGAATCGCCATGAAATGGTTGATTGTTGGGATGCCGCCCACCAAGGTGGCTTGCATCGTGTTCGAGAGCCCATCCGCACTGGCCGCCGTCACCTGTCCGAGTTGAGATACCGGCAGGGTGACGCTGTACATCCCCATGGCGTTCGTCGTGGCCGTGCCGTTTACGACGCCTCCGAAATTGACCGTCTGATTGGCGACCGCACCACCCATGCTGTAAAGGCCACCGGAAAGGGTGACTTCTCTGTTCGGCTGATAGGTGACATTCATCCAAAGCATCTCGAACCCGCTGGGGCTGAGACGGTCCTCCAACCGTTCCAGCTGCGGACGAAAGGAACGGGGAGGAATCGACCTGGGAGAGCGGCGAAAGTGTTTTAGAAGCGAAAGCATGCTGCACCTCGACAAAGGAACGGAAGATGGTTGGACCGCTGGCTTCGAGACTTCCTCTCGGAGGAATCAGCGGGCGGCCGTCGGGTCCGACGGACGAGAAGGAGGGACGCAGCAATGTCACAGCGTTGTTAAAGGACCGGAGCGGCTTCCTACTCATCCAATCGAAATCGGCGCGCGAAAGTGGACAAGAAAAACAGGATTTTTTTCAAGTTTTTCTCAAGCTAGGCAGACAAAGACACTTGCGGTCGATTATTGTATTAGCCGCGATAGTGTACGGACGGACAGAAGACGGGAAATCGAGGGAATGGACCTCCGAGGGGACCGGCGAGACCCTCGGCATCAAATGAAGTCGCTCTGGAGCCGAATTCGTAAGAATTCGGTCGAGCGATAAACCGAATTCTCACGAATTCGGCTACGAACGGAGAAACCCCATCCCTTCCTGCAACGAGCCAAAGCAAACCCACATCTCAGTCGGGTCGCGGTCCGAGGATGTCGGCCGGCGCGTGGGCCAAATCGGCGACAATCCAGTCGGCGGCGGTGAGTCGCTCGGCCGGGAAGCTGGTGGTCAGGGCGAGGCAGCGCGCCCCGGCGGCCTTGGCGGCGGCGACGCCGGCCACCGCGTCCTCGACGACCAAGCAAGCGGCCGGCGGCAGGGAGAGCCGCTCCGCCGCGGTCAGGAAAATGTCGGGGGCCGGCTTCTTGCGCTCCACCTGGCTGCCGTTGACGATGGCGTCGAACGTATCCGGCCGCAGACCGATCTCGTGCAGGTTCCCTTCGACCTTGACCGCGTCGGCGCTGCTGGCCACCGCCGCTTTCAGACGGCGCGCCCGACATTCGCGGAGGAAAGTGAATACGCCCGGCAACGGTTGGAGGCGACCGCGGATCAGGTCGAGGTAAAGCGCGTAGGTGCGGGCCTTGTCGCGTCCGGGGTCGAAGGGCAGGCCGTACTTCTGGGCCACGCCGCCCAGCAAATGGTCCTCGCCGGTGCCGACGAAGGGCGTGAAGTCCTCGCCGCTCACTTGGAAGCCCTTCTCGGCGAACATGCGAACGCCGGCCTCCTTGATGAACGGCTCCGAATCGACCAGTACCCCGTCCATATCGAAAATGACGCCTTGCAAAAGCGGCCAATCGGAATGGCTCGACACGATTCGTCCTCCGTCGCGAACTGTTGGGCCGTGCGGGCGCGTCTCGGAGGAGGATAGCAGGGCCGACGCCTTCCGTCCAAACATTTGCCGCTCGCCCTCGACAGGGCTTGACCGGCGCGTGTCATCCGCGAACAATCAAAGCATGAGCACGCTGTTCGTTCGATCGCTGTTGTTGGCTTGCGGCATCGTCGCGGCAATTCCGCCCGGATGGTGTTGTCTGCTACCTACCCGACACATCGAGACAGCGCCCGAGCCAAGCCAACAATCGTGCTGCCATCCCCGGCAAACCGAACGGTCCGATCCTCCCGTCGAGCACTTGCCTCCGATCCGCACTTGCTGCTGCGATTCAAGCGATTCGGTACTGCCCTCGGAAATCGACGCGCCTCAACCCGATACCGCCGTCTCGACTACATTGTTGGTCCTTGACGTCGATGGGGCGAGCGTCCCTTCCGGCGTCGCGGCGGGTGTGTCGATTCCTGTCTCCCCCTCCCTCCAGTTGCTTCACTGCGTCTGGCGCTGTTAAGCGGCGCGAAGGACCACTCTTTCGCCGGCAGCTCGCGGCTGTCGCGCGGATGTTGTCGTTGTGTTCTTCGTCCGTTCCCAGACACTTTGAAGAATTGGAGACTGAAAATGTCCTTGAAATTATTTGCGCCTCTGGCTCTGCTTCTTGGTGCGATCGGCGGCGGCGCCGCCTGGAGTGGCGCGCTGGCCACCCCGAAGGCGAATTGCTGCGCACCGGGCGCCGAATGCTGCAATCCGCCTCGGGAGTGCTGCTTTGCCGGCAGCAAACCCGTCGCCAAGACTGCGGATTGCTGCGCCGCCGGGGATGCCTGCTGCGCCTCCGGCGAGGCGTGCTGCGCCGCGTCCACTCGCGGCAATTAACGCGCACCTGCTTGAGCCGTAACCGACCGGCCCCGCGATGATCCCATCGCGGGGCCGGTTTCTTCGGCGTGGCGTCGTCCGGCGCCCAACCCGGCCGCCTCATGCCCCCTCAAATCCTTCCAGTGGCACCGTGGCAGCGGATACGAGCGTATCACCCTCCGGCCGGCTGTGTTACGCTGGTGATGAGTCACACCGTTGCACAAAGGAGCGTTTCATGGCGTTTGATTCCCTGGCCCAGCGGCGCATCATGGGGCATTTCGCCACCGGCGTAACGGTGGTGACGGCTTATCAGGACGGCGAAATCTGCGGCATGACGGCCAACGCCGTGACCTCGCTCTCGCTCAATCCTCCCCTGATACTTGTGGCCGTGGACAAGACGGCGGCCATGCACGACACGCTGACGGCCAGCGGCTGTTTCGCGCTGAACATGCTGACGCGGGAGCAGGAACATCTCTCGCGCCGCTTCGCCATGCGCGGCCCCAAGGAAGTGAAGGATCTGACGTGGAGCAAGGCGGTCAGCGGCGCGCCCATCCTGTCGGATTCGCTGGCCTGGGTCGATTGCCGCCTTGCCGAGATCCTGCCGGGCGGCGATCACAGCATCTTTCTCGGCGAGATCCTGGCCGGTGAGGCGCGCGACGGCTCGCCGCTGCTGTACTTCGGCGGCAAATATCGCCGCCTCGCCGAATAACGCCTCATGCCCTTCCCCGACACAGCTGATCGACGCGACGCAGCAGCGTCGGCAAACGATAGGTTCCGTGCATTCGCTCGATATGGCGTGCCGCCGCCGCGCGCTCCAGGCCGGCGGCGCTGACGTACAGCGGTCGGCGACTGCCGCCGCGAATCACCGGCTCGGCCTCGGCGCCGGCGAAGCGCGTCTTGGCCACGCCAATCACCGCCTCGCGATGGCCCAGCGCCTCATACAGGTGCGCTCCCAGGCCCGGCCGGTCGTCGGACAGCCAGACATAGCCGTCCACCACGATTGCCTCCAGCGGTTCGGCCACCGTCGCCAGCACGGACAGCAGACACGGCAACTCACGCCGGTAGAACTGTCCGGGCTGATAGGGCGCTACCTGCGCCATCGCTTCCACCCACTCGGCAGCGCTGCCGGCATCGTCCCAGGCGCGGAACAGCACGCAGGCCGCCACCGCTCCCGCCCCTCTGTAATCCACGTCAACGCAGGCGAGCATGTCTCTTTCCTTTGGCACTCTTCTGCCTCTTTAGTCCCGTCGGCCGCCGGAAAGGTTCGCGTTCGCGGGGCCACAAGGAAGAGCGCCGGACTGGGAAGAACCTCAAGTTCCCCTCCGCGACACGACGATTTTCCCTGTGTGTCCCTCCCGTTCGGGAGGCGTCGCCCCGTCGAATGGGGCGGACAGGGAACAGGCGCGGTTCACGTCGAGCGCGGGGAAATACCATGTCCAAACCGTTTGTCCCCATCCTCGCCACGGTCGCCCTGCACGCGGCGATGCTCGGCGTGTACCTGGCCGCCTTCCACGGCGATCCGTCCGCGCTGGTGTGCGTCGATGGGAAACAGATCGGCGCGGTCCCTTACGAAGCGGTGCGCGTCGGCTTCGCCACCGGCGGCTTCGACGGACAGTTTTATTACGTCATCGCCCGCAATCCCTGGCAATGGCATCACGCCTTCCTCGATCTGCCGTCTTACCGTCATGTGCGCCTGCTCTACCCGGCCCTCGCCTGGTTGTTAAGCCTCGGAGGAGATCCGCGGCTTCTCTTCTGGACGTTGCCGGCCATCAACCTGGCGGCGATCGCCGGACTGGGCTGGCTGGGCGTCCGCATGGCCCGACACTTCGGCGTCAGCGTCTGGTGGGGTTTTGTCTTGCCGTTGGCGGTCAACGACGGAATGCCTTTGTTGCGCGACCTCACCGACCCCTTGGCGACGTTCGCGGTCTGCGGCCTGCTGGCGAGTTGGCTGCTGGGCGGTCGTGGGTATCATCTGGCGCTGTGGGCGTTCGTCGCCGTCTTCAGCCGCGAGCAGAACGTGGCCGTGGTCTCGCTCGTGCTGGCCGCGACGCTGTGGGTGCGGCGCTACCGCGCCGCGTGCGGACTCCTCGCGGTGCTGGCGGTATGGGGAGGATGGATCAGTCTGCTGCACGCCGGCTACGGCAGTTGGCCGTTTCTGCCGCGCAGCGACTACTTCTTCGGCTTGCCGTTCAAGGGCATGTGGTTCCGCTGGACGCACCTGGATCTGTCCGGCTCGCGCCTGTCTGCCGGGTTGCACTTTTCGCGCATGCTCGTGCTGACCGTGCATTGCGTCCTGGCCGTGTACCTGGCGGCGCGGACGCCGGATCGCGTGGTGTCGCTGCTGGCGCTGGGCGGCGTCGCCATGGCCGTGCTGACCGGCATGGCCTCCTACGAGGACGCCTGGAGCTACACGCGCGTCTTCGTGTGGGTGCCGCTGGCGGTCTGGCTGGCGGCGGTGCGCCTGCGCCAATACCGGCCGCTGTGGCTGCTGGTGCCGGTCGCGCTGTGGCCGCTCGTCACACTCGTCACCGCCTGGCACAGTTGGCGAACGTGACGCGCTCTCAACAGAACGAGCCGCTTGCCGTCTCGTGTGGAGAGGCAAGCGGCTCTATCGAAGAAAATCTGTTCCCGAGTGCGCGTTCCTTTTACCGTCCCCGGCGCGGGAACTCGAACGGCTCGCCCTTCATTTCCTTCCAATTCTTCTTTTGCTCCTCGCTCAGTACGCCGTTCGCCTTGTCCTGTGTCTCCTTTTGAAGCGCTATGAACTTCTCCCGCGTTCCCGCGCCCCCTTGGAACAATTCAACCATTTTTTTGTCCGACTCCTCGAAGATCGTCGCGAGCTTCTTTTTCTGTTCGCCGCTCAACTTCAGGCCTTCCTGCGCTTCCGGATCTTCGAGGGCGCGAGCGCCCCCTAGCTGCCATTGGATCTGCTTGAATCGCTTCATCTGCTTGGCATCGAGGATTCCGGCGGCGGCTTTCCGCGCCTCCTCGCGGATCGTCGTTATCAGTTTGAATTGATCTTTTCTCGACATCTCCCGTATCTTGGCGTAATCATCCTTGTGATTGTCGCGAATTTTCTCCATGGCGTCTTTGAGCTTGGTGTTCTGCTCGTCCGTGACTTTCACGTCCTTCTGCACACTCCCGTTGAGCAGCAGGAATCCCGGGTCGAAATCCGGCGGGACTCGGTTCTGGGCCTGGGCCACGCTCACCATCCCCACGACCACGCACAGCACCAGCGTTCCCTTCAGTAATGTTCGCATCGTGACACCTCCCTTGAGTTGTGTCCTGATTAAAACAACGTCCTCGCGCGTGAGCCAGATAATTCCAGGAAGCGTCGAAAGGAGAAATCGTCCGACACTCCCGGCTCGCCAAGTACGCCGGGTTCCTTGAAACAAATCGAGCCGCTTACCGTCTCGTGCGGAGAGGCAAGCGGCCCTGTCGAAGACGATCCTCGTTCGATCACGTCCGGGGGCGACGGCCAAACTGGAATTGGAACGGCTTGCCGGTCATCTCTTTCCAGGTCTTCTTCTGCTCGTCCGACAGCACGCCGGTGGCCTTGTCCATGGTTTCCTTGCGCAACTCGGCCATCTTCTTCGCCGTCTCTTCGTTGAACCCGCCCCCGAACAGCTCGCGCATCTTCTCGCCCGATTCCTCGTTGATCTTCTTGATCTTTTCCTTCTGGTCGTCGGACAGTTTCAGTTTGCTCTGCACTTCCTGGCTCTGCAACGCCCTGGCGCCCTGCGTCTGGAGTTGAATCTCCTTGAAGCGTTTCGCTTGTTTTTCATCGAGAACCTTGGCGATGGCGTCGTTGCCGGCCTTCGCCAACTTCGCGCGGTCCTCGGCCGTCATGTCCCGGCCCTTGGCGATGATGTCCTTGTTGTCCTCGCGGACCTTGTCCAGCGCCTCCTTGAGTTTGGTCTTCTGCGCGTCGGTGATGTTCAGTTCCTTCTGCACGCCTTCGTTTTGCAGCATGGCGCCGGGGCCGAACCCACCACGCTGTCGCTGGGCCTGGGCCACGCTCACCATCCCCAGGACCACGCACAGCACCAGCGTTCCCTTCAACCACGTTCGCATCGCAGCACCTCCCTCGTGTTGCATCCCCATCGAAACAACTCCTCGCGAGTCGGTCCAGAGAATTCCAGGGAGCATCGAAAGGAGAAACAGTCCGACGCTCCCGAAGGTTCCAGAAGCATATCCGGATGGACCTGCGCAGATATTAACCCCACACCCCCCCGATTGTCACATGAAATCTCAAATTGCCCGCTCGGCGCAGGACGCCTGGGCGTGTCAGGGCTTGATGCGTTCCAGCGTCAGCATCACGCGGCCGGAGTCGGCCTTGGCGGTGAAATCGCTCGGCGGATCCTTGCCTTCCTTGAGCGTCAGACAAATCGTCAGCGTGTCGCCGCTCAACTGGTAAATGCCGACGCCCTTTTTACCTTTCTTGGGACCGTCATCCGGCGTCACGGTGATCGTCGAGGGCTTCTTGTCCGGATCGAGTTTGTAGGCGCCGGCGTGCTTCTCGTCGCCCTCAGAGACAATCATCTTGTCGGCCGTGAAGCGGATACGCACTTTCTCGTTGCGGGCCGCCGGCGTCTCCTTGCCGTTCTGGACCTCGGCGGTGATCTTCCATTCGCCCTGGATTTTGTCGTGGTCGGTGGCCTTGGGTGCGTCGGCCGCCAGCAGCAGTCCGGCGGCTACCAACAGGGTGACTCGCAATCTCATGGCTCTCTCCGAAACAAGGGCGGGTAGGGAGGGGACTTCGCCATTGTATGCGCCCGTCACGGCTCGATTTTCAGAATGCGGTTGTTGCTGCTGTCGGAGATGTAAAGGGTGCCGTCGGGGCGGACGTGGACGCCGTGCGGTTGATTCAGTTCGGCTTCGAGCGGAGGGCCGTCCAGTCCCTTGTCGCCCTTGCGTCCCGTGCCCGCGACGCGGACGATTTTCCCCTCGCGCGGCAGGTACTTGCGGATGACGTGGTTCTCGGTGTCGGCGATCACGACGTTGCCGTCGCCGTCCACGCAAAGGTGCTTGGGTCCGTTGAGCGTCGCTTTCAGGGCCGGGCCGCCGTCGCCGTCCAACCCCTTCCGTCCGGTGCCGGCCACGGTGCGGATCTTGCCATCCGCATCGACGACGCGCAGCGCATGGCCGCCGCGTTCGAGAATGTAGACATTTCCCTTGCCGTCCACGGTCACGGCGCGCGGATCCACCAGCGGCGCTTTCGTCGCCTCCGCTCCATCCTTCGGCACGCCGCGCTCTCCGTTGCCGGCAACCGTGGCGACGGTCCCCGTTCGCATCTCCACGGAGCGGATACGGCGATTATCGAGATCGGCCAAGTAGAGTTTTTCGCCCTTCGGATCGAGGGCGATGCAGTAGACGCCGCCGAATCGCGCCTTCGCCGCCGGCCCGCCGTCGCCGGCGAAGCCCTTCTCGCCGGTACCCGCGAAGGTGTGGATGCTTCCCGTCCGCGCGTCGATTCGGCGGACCCGATTGTTCCAGGTGTCCGCGAGGTAAACGTCGCCGTTGCGCGCCACCGCCAGACTGTGCATGCTGTCGAACCGCGCCTTCGCCGCCGCCCCGCCGTCTCCGGCGAACCCCTTCTCACCGGTGCCGGCGATCGTCGTGAGGATGCCCTTGCCGTCGATCTTGCGGACTCGATGTCCGGTGAACTCGACGAGGAGGAGGTTCCCGGAATCGTCGAAGTCCACCCCGAAAGGCGCGAGCAAGCGGGCATCGCGCGCCCGCGTCCTATCCGCGCCGTTCCCTCCACCGGCGACCAGAACCACTTTCGCCGCCTGGCTCGGCGCGAGGAACGTCAACAAACATCCCAGAACCAAGGAAATCGTTCGCGGAGAGAAACGCATGACGCCGCTCGCAAGAAAAAGCACGGAAGCACCTTCCCGCGCCTCTTACGGAAGGCGTCGTATCCCAGAAGGCTTCCTTTCCGCCAGGATAGTTGATGGATCACCGAGCGACCACCAGCGATCCGTGGTGGCACGAACAATTTGCCGAGGCGGGAGGGTAAGCGACCGAACCTTCTCTCCGGTCGCTTACCCTCCCGCCTCGCCAACGAAGGAGAGCCATTTATTGTCCGCTGGCGGGAGGCGGTCGCGAGTAGATCTGCTTGATCATGCTGACGGGGCGTTCGTTGTAGCATTGGAGCAAGTCATTCAACATCCGCGCGCTCTCGGGCGTGGAGGAACCGAAGAGGTACACCGGCGCCCCCTGTTTACGAACCGTCAGCAAGCCCCTGGCCTCAAGAGTGGCCAAATGCCCCGCCATCAAGCGCGGAGACGTTTGAACCTGGCGCGCCAACGCGGCGACGCTCCAGGACCGCCCCCGATTGATCGACAGCAAGCGCAAAATCTCCAGCTGCTCCACCGACTCGATGTTCGCGTCGAGGAAGGCAAGGATCTCTTGGGGAAATGCCTCTTCAGGTGCTCTGTCATTCACCGAACTGCGAACCTCCGAATCTTGACTCTTCCTTAAGTCCAGCGCCGGACGCCTCACGGCGTCACAACGGGGCGTTGGCGAAGCGGCTGGCCCTGCCGTTGAGGTGATGGAGCGGCTGGACCTTCTCGGGGGTGTGCCGCCCCTCGAACAGATGGCCGGCCTGCGACAGCAGCATCCCGGCCCAGCGATAGATGTTGTTGTCCGCGACGTGCTGCCGCATCCGTCGCATTCGCCGCCGCTGCTCCTCCTCCGGCATCTCCAGCGCCCGCCGCAGCGTCTGGGCGAACTCGTCCACGTCGTAGGGATTGATTAGCAGTGCGTCGGTCAACTCGCGGGCGGCTCCGGTGAAGCGCGACAGCACCAGCACGCCCCGCAAGTCGGTACGCGCCGCCACGAACTCCTTGGCCACCACGTTCATGCCGTCGTGCAGCGAGCTTACCACGCAGGCATGAGCCATGCGGTACAGCGCGCAGACTTGCAGCGGAGAATAATGCTCGCGGACAAAGACGATCGGCTGCCAGACGGGATCGCCGTGCCGCCAGTTGATCTCCTCGGCCAACGACGACACTTCATCGTTGAGCCGGCGGTAGGCGGGGATGTGATCGCGGCTTGGTGCGCCCACCTGGGCGAAACAGAAGCGGCCGCGCAACTCCGGGCACACGGTCAGCAATCGGTCCACCGCCCGGAAGCGTTCGGGAATGCCCTTGATGTAGTCCACGCGATCGACGCCCACCAACAACGGACGATCGCCGACGCGCAGGTGCTTGCGAAGACGGTGCATCTCGTCTTCCACTTCCGCCGGCTCGAACGAGGCGAGACGCTCCGGGTCGATGCTGATGGGTTGCGGCCGAACCGTCGTCGTATGGCCGCGGCGCGTCACGGCGAAGTGCTCCATGTCCACGCGGGCCTCCAGGGAACGGTCCACCAAATCGAGGAAATTGTTGCAATGGTACTGGACGTGGAAGGCCAGCAGATCGTTGCCCAGCAGGCCGTGTACGATCTCCTCGTGCCAGGGACAGACGCGAAAAATCTCGCGGTTGGGCCAGGGGATGTGCCAGAACTGCATCACCACCAGATCCGGCCGCGCGTCCTTGAGCAGGCGCGGCAGCAGGGCGAAATGATAGTCCTGGACGAAGACGACGGCCGGCTCGCCGCGCACCTCTTCGAGGACGGCGTCGGCGAACTTGCGATTGACCTTCTGATACTGCGTCCAGTCGTCGGCGCTGAAGCGTGGCCGCGTGTAGGCGAGGTGGCAGAGGGGCCAAAGAGCCTGGTTGGCGAAGCCGTAGTAATAGCCTTGCTCCTCTTCGCGGTTCAGCCAGACGCGGCGAAGCAGGTAGGACGGGTCCTCGGGCGGCACCGGGACACGCCCGCGCGGGTCGGCGACGGCACGGTCGGCGTCGCCGCTGCCGTGGGCCACCCAAACGCCGCTGCACGTTTCCATGACTGGGCCGAGGGCGGCGGCGAGGCCGCTGGCCGGTTGCATCAGGCGGATCTCGTCGCCGTCGTAGACGTGGATGAACGGTTCGCGGTTGGCAACCACAACCAGGCGGGCACCATGCAGCCGGCTCCGCGCCACCTCCACCAAGCGGTGTTTCGTCCAGGCCATTGGTTCTCCTCTTCGGATGCGCCATCGGCGGCCTCCGCGGCCTCGATGCTTGTCCTTTCAAGGAGTCCATTCCCGCACGGTGCGCACTCCGCACCGCGATGAAGCATTCCGCGGAAACCTGTTCCCGACGTGACGGTGGAGGGAACGATCCAACGAGACGGCTCGGATAAACCGGCTGACACGCCAACAACGTGCCCCGGCCGGTTGCGCCGATTGAACCGGAAACTCAAACATGCCGATCTCCTGAATTCGCGCGGAAGGGCCGGCGCGCAAAACGGAATGCGAGTCAGCCTTATTTTCTAGCAATTGATGTGCCAAGAACGTCAAACAAAGTCGTCCGGTCTTAAATTGCGGCACCTTCTTTGCTTATGCTTTCCACCTTTCGTGGAAAGCCATCAAAAGGGCGTGGGAAGGCGGCTCGGACGCGCCAAAAACGATCCCTGTGCGCAAGTTTTTTCCCAGCGTGAAGCGCGGGCTGCCTTGCGGAGACGACCGGTGTAGGATGAGGGGCGGACGCGACGCCCTGGCTCGGTGAAGAAAGGAGGGTGCGCATGGACCGCCGAATTCTGATCCAGGTCACCGCCCCGGCGGTGGTGATCGGCTTTTTGTTGTTCGGCACCTGCGTCGTCAGCGCCTGGATGGTCAATCATCTCCAGGCCAGCCTGTCGAACATTCTCTCCGACAACGTCGCCAGCCTCGACGCGGCCCAGGATCTGGAGACCACCCTTCAACGGCTGCACTTTCACTGCTACCGCTACCTGGTCGATCCGGACCGCGTCTTCGTCGATCGAGAAGTGGCGGCGGCCATCGAGCGCGATCACGCCGACTTTCGGGCTGCCCTGGAGCGCGCGGAGCGCTCCGCCACCCTGCCGGGCGAGATGGATTGCTTGCAGCAAATCAAGGACGGGCACCACCGCTATCAGTTGGAATTCGACCGCCTGCGCGCCGAGGCGACCATGCCGCGCCGGGACTATCGAATGCTGGCCGATGAGACGCCCACCCACTTGATGGTCGATCCCTGCGAACGATTGATGGATCTCAACCGGCAAGCGATGAATCAGACGCGCGCGGAGAGCGAGCGCGTCAGTCACATCCTGCGCGTCGTGCTTTTGCTCTTGGGGTTGGGCGGGCCGATCAGCGGACTGATTATCGGTTGGGGCATGGCGCGCGGCCTGAGCCGTTCGATCCATCGTCTCAGCGTTCACGTTCACGGCATGGCGCAGCAACTGGAGCGGGATGTTGCCTCGGTGAGCCTGACGCCGGATGGCGACGTCCACAGCCTGGACCGCCAACTGGAGCGCGTCGTGGTGCGCGTGCGGGAAGTGACGCAGCAGTTGCAGCAGCATCAGCGCGAGATGATCCGGGCGCAGCAGCTTTCGGCCGTCGGCCAGTTGGCGGCCAGCGTCGCCCACGAAGTACGCAATCCGCTGATGTCGATCAAGATGCTGGTCGAAGCGGCCCTGCGCGCCAACAACCCGCGCCCGTTCACGCGCGAGAACCTATCCATCGTCCACCAGGAAATCGTCCGCCTGGAGAAGACCGTGCAGGACTTTCTGGATTTCACGCGTCCGCCCGCCTTGCAGCGCCGCGTTCTCGATCTGCGCGACGTGTTGGAGGCCGCTCTCGCTTTGGTGCGGACGCGCGCCCGGCAGCAAAAAGTGGAGCTTGTCGGCGACGGACCCCCGCAGCCGGTGCCCGCCCTTGTCGATCGCGATCAGCTCTGTACGGTGCTGGTCAACCTTTTCATCAACGCCCTGGACGCCATGCCGCGGGGCGGCCGGCTGGAGGTACGTCTGGGTCCGTCCGATGAGGGCATTCAAATCGTGGTCCGCGATACGGGCGGAGGCATCGCGCCGAACGTGCTCGGCCAGTTATTCACGCCGTTCACCAGCACCAAGGCGACGGGGACCGGTCTGGGTCTGTGTATCTCGCGGCGAATCGTCGAAGATCATGGCGGCCGTCTGTGCGGCAGCAACGCCGACGGCGGCGCCTGTTTTATCCTGACGCTGCCAGCAATCAGCGATCCGCGATCAACGATCAGCGATTAGCACTCCGATCACTGACCGCTGATCGCGGACCGCTGACCGCTGACCGAGGAGTGTCATGCCGAAATTGCTGGTCATTGATGACGAAGAGAGCGTCCGCTACTCGTTTCGCTACGTCTACGAGGACCAGGACGTGCAAGTGCTGACGGCGGCGACGGCCGCCGAGGGTTGGCAGCAACTGGAGGAGCACGACCCGGACGCGGTGGTGCTCGATCTGCAACTACCCGACCGCTCCGGGCTGGAACTGTTCGCCGACATCCAAGCGGTCGATCCGAAACGGCCGGTGATCTTCATCACGGCGCACGGCACGGCCGACACCGCCATCGAGGCCATGAAGCAAGGCGCGTTCGACTACCTCGTCAAGCCGGTGGACCTGGAGACGCTGACGCGCCTGCTCGACCGCGCCTTCACGGCGTCGCGGCTGATGCACACGCCGGCCGTGCTGCCCGCTGAGTTGGACGGCGATCAGATCATCGCGCGCAGTCGAGCCATGCAGGAGATGTGCAAGCTGGTCGGACGGGTGGCTCCGCAGGACGTCAACGTCCTCATTCTCGGCGAGAGCGGGGCCGGCAAGGAACTGGTGGCCCGCGCCCTGTATCAACACAGCAGCCGCGCCGATAAACCTTTCTTGGCCATCAACTGCGCCGCCATCCCCGAAACCCTTCTGGAGAGCGAGCTATTCGGCCACGAGCGCGGCGCGTTCACCGGCGCCGAGCGGCGACGCATCGGCAAGTTCGAGCAATGCGACGGCGGTACGCTGTTCCTCGACGAGATCGGCGACATGAAGCCGGCCTTGCAGGCCAAGATGCTGCGCGTTCTGCAAGAGCAGAGCTTTGAGCGCGTCGGCGGCAACGACACGGTCCACACGCGCGTCCGTATCCTGGCGGCCACCAATCAAAACCTCGAAAAGCTCGTCGCCGAGGAGCGCTTCCGGGCCGACCTTTACTATCGGCTCAAAGCAGTGACCATCGCCGTGCCGCCGCTGCGGGAGCGGCCGGAAGACGTCGCCGAGTTGGCCCATTACTTCCTGTTTCGTTTCAATCGCGAGTTGGGGTTGAACTTGCTCGATCTGGCGCCGGAGACGCTGGAACTGCTGCACGGCTACTCGTGGCCGGGCAACGTCCGCGAACTGCAAGGGGTGATCCAGCAGGCGATGCTCAATGCCTCGGGCACTCTCCTGCTGCCGGAGTTTTTGTCGCCCCATTTGCGCCAGCATCCGATTCCGGTCTCCCCCGTTGCCGCTCCGGTAACGCTGCCTGGATTGCAAACTCTGGTCGCGTCGCTGCTGGAGACCGATGAAGCGGGGTTGTACGCGCGCGTGCTGGAAGCGATGGAGCGGCAACTTCTCAGTCAGATCTTGCAGCACACGCACGGCCATCAGACGCGCGCCAGCGAAATTCTCGGTATCAGCCGCGCGACCATGCGGCACAAGCTTCGCGCGCTCGGCCTGACGTTCGATAAGATCCTCACCGAGTCTCCGGCGTCCGAGGAACCCGGCGCGACGGGCCATTCTTGATCCGCCCGGTCAATTCTCGTCCATCTCCCGGCAATGTTCGCGATCGCGCAGAAACAGGAAGGGAGCGCTCGTCACTCTATCTTCTCCATCATGCGACACTTACGGCGTCGATCCGCGAACCCAGCGCGATGGTATGGCGATTGCTTTCACCCTTGCGGATTGGAACCTCCACGCACGCGAACGCCAACAGGCCTGCCAGGACATGCCGGACCTCAGGTCTCTTCGATGCAGGTCTTCGTCGTCGCGGGCTTCCCCAGGCGTGGAGGATCCAATCGGATTCGAGGAAGGGTCGATGCGGCACATCTCCGTTTCGGCTCGACGACCGTCTTCAACCCCATCCGGTATCATGAAACTGTTGTCTCTCACCGGCAGCGCGACCGAAGCAAGAATTCGCTACGAAACCCCGGCGGATTCCGAGCAGCCTCGACCGCCGTCGCGCGATTTCGCCGTGATCCGCCTGGCGCTGGGGGGAGCCATCTGCGGAGGCTTCCTGGGTAGTTTCGGCGGCGCCCTCGTTGGCATTCTGCTCGGCATCTGCAAACACGACCTCTCTCTGGGACTGGACGGCGCGCTGATCGGCGGACTCGTCCTCGTCGTCGTCGGCGCTGTTTATGGTCGTTTCTTCGTTTAGCCGCGACTCGACGCGGCCAAACGCATGTCAATGCGGAGGTTGATTTACTCAAGATGGTTGTCCGCGCGAGCCGATAGAAAGGATACCCTGCCCTTCGGCACCAAGGAGGAGATCGCTATGAATGACTCGCCGCTTCGCGTTCACAAGTTGATTCGCCGTTTGCAAGCTCCCAAGTATATGATGCGTCTTCACGCCGGCTGTCTGCTGGGCCAAATGGGTGCGGACGCCAAAGAGGCCGTGCCGACTTTGCTGACGCTGCTCCAGAGCGGCGAGGCGGCGGATCGCAAGTTGGCGGCCTGGACGCTCGGCTACCTCGGCGGCGCGGCCGTCGAGGCTACCGTAGCCTTGCAGACGGCCGCGCAGGATGGTGAGGAGAGCGTGCGGCTGTTGGCGGCATCCGCCCTGGAGAAGATCCGTGCGGCGACAGCGCCCGCAGCGGCGGCTTAAAGCTCCCGACCAAAAGGCGAATGGCCGGCGTAAGCCAACTGATAGGTGGGACTTACCAGCCGGCTTACGCCAGCCGTTCGCCTTTTGGCCGCTTCCTTTTGTCAGCGCAGCAGCCACTCCACCACCTTCTGATCCGTAATCTTCGCCGACGACCGTTGCAGCTTCTCCGCCGCTCCCGCCGCGTCGTAGATCGGCTTGAGCCAGCGGCCGGAGCCGGTGCCCTGATAATTGTGGACGTACATCTCCGCCGGCGCGGCCAGCGCCGCCAACGCGGGCAGGCCGCCGTACTTCAAGGCGCCCGGCTGCATCATCTCGTCCGTCGTCGTCCGCACTTTGTCGAAGCGGAAGCCGTCGAAATCCGCGGCCGTGCGATTCACGGCATCGCCGCATAGGCTCCGCGCCAGCAGCACCCACGGGCCGGACTTCTCGAAACCAATCAGGTCCACTGTCTTCGTCTGCTCATGGCCCTTGGCGAAGGCCACCGCCGTCAGAATATCGTGGACGCGCTGCGCCAGCAGCGTCCGGTTGTAGCCGAAAGTGTAGCCGGCGTATGTCTTGTTAACCGCGAACGGTCTGCCCAGTTCCAGCTCGCCGGTGCCGAATATGTCCACGGCGAGGATCGCACCCTTCCGGTCGAGGATGTACTTCGCCGCCGCCACCAGTTTGCCGTCCGCGAACAGGCTCGCCTTGCCGCGCGGATGAATCCACACCACCACCGTACCGTCGAAGTCCGCCGGCAGCAGGCCGACGGCGGGGATGCGCTCTTTCTGCCCCGCGCGCGACAGGAAGAAGCGGCGCAGCGAGAATCCATCCCGCTTCTCCATCTCGCCCATGCGGACCTCCTCGACCCCATCGGCGGCCGGCAGCGTGTCCTGCATCATTACGCGCAGGGCCGTGCCGAGGACGCGGCGGTACTCACCCAGGCCAGCGGCGTCCTTCGGCCGTAGCGCCTCGATCTGCTTGTCCGATTGCTCCGTCATGTACCGGCGCAGCCGTTCGGCATCGACACTGTCGGCGGGGCGCGGGTGGGCGTCGTCGTAGACGCTCAGCTCCCTCGGCGGCACCGGCTTGAACGGTTTCTCGACGACCGGCTCGGATAAACCTAATTTCAGATGCTTATTGAACCAGTTGTACATGACTTCACGGCTGACCTGATTGTAATTGTGCTTGAATTGCGGCAGGCATTTCGCTATGACGCGGTCCTCGGCGTCGTACAATCGGTACAGCGCCTTCAGTTCCGGCAACCCCTTGCGTTCGATGTCAATGGTCCAGTCGTCGGCCCCGGTCATGCCAAGTGGTTTGGGCGCGAACAAGCCGGCGAATTCGATGTTGCCTGTGTCGATCCGCAGATAAGAGCAGTTCTCGCAGATGCAGCCGCCTTGCATGGCCGTGGACACCATGACGGCGGGAAAGGCGACGGTCGGTCGATCGTCGAGAGCGCAGAGCATGAACGTCTGCGTTCCGCCGCCGCTGGCGCCCGTGACGCCGATTCGGCGGGCATCGACCTCGGGCAAGCTCAGAAGGAAATCCAGGGCGCGGATGCTGTTCCAGGTTTGCAGACCCATGAAGCTCTGCAAACGCAGCTCGGCGTCAGCGTCGGTGAAGCCGGCTCGGTGGCCGATGGCCGTGCTGTCGGCGTTACCTACCATGTCGTAGTGGAAGACGACACATCCCATGCGGGCCAGCTGCGCGCAGCGGGCTTGCAGGGGATAGCGCGCCCCCTCGGTTGTCTTCTCGGCCCCCTGTTTGATTTGCTCGGCGGCGGCCTTGTCGCCGGCGTCATAGAAACGGCCGTTGGCCCAGTGACCGTGCGGACAGAGGACGCCCGGCACTTTGCCCGATTTGCCCTTGGGCCGATACAGGTTGCCGCTGACGTAGTGGCCCGGATAGCTGGCGAAGAACACCTTCTCGATGGTGTACTCGTCGCGGTCGATCTTGCCGTGGATGACCGCGTGCAGCGGCGTCTTGGCCGGCAGCGGCCACAGGCCGGTGGCGACGAGCATTTGCTCGCGGACAGCCTTGCGCCGCGCCGCCCAGGCTTCTTTCGAGTCCGGGACGCGCAGGAAGAAATCCTTATCGTCGAGAGTTCGAAGCTTGCCGATCCGGTTGTCGGCCGGCTTTTCTCCGGGCGGCAGGACGCGCGTCGGATCCTCCTCCGCGGAGCGAGCGGAGGCGGCGGTCAGGACGAGCAGCAGAGACGCGAGGTAAGCCAGGTGTTTCACGGCAGGAGTCCTCACAGGATGGAGAGAACAAGCGCGGCGATGGTCCGAGCGTAAGCGCTGGCGCTGCCGCCGTCAACCATCTGTTTCCACGGGAGCGCCAGTTGATTCTGTTACAGGGAATGTGCCGCGATCGGCCGCCGCGAACGGCGTCGTCGCGGCGACCAGGTTCAATCGCTGTCTCGGCTCGTGCCGAAATACTGAGAATCGCGGTGGACAAAACGGTTGTTCATGCTCTGGTGTTTCGCCATAATGACTAGGAAGGTCCCGTCTAGCATTGCCTCGTCCTACCATCCGGCCCTCCCTCCCGTCGAGCGCCGCGATGGGCGAGGTACGTCCGTGGAGTCGCACATGACCACCTTCTTCTCCCGGCGTGGCGGTGGTACGGGAGTCCGGCGGCCTATTGTTCCCACTCGGGTCGGCCACGTCTACCTGGACGCGCGGCGACGGACGCTGTATTGCCTCAACGAGACGGCCCGGCAGATGATCCACGAAGGGGTGCCCGTGACCCGCGACGACCTCGAACGCCGCCCGCTGCGGAGTCTGGAGGGCGAGCCGGTCAAGGCCGCCGACCTGCCGTTGCTCCGCGCCTGGCGCGAGCGCACTCCACAGGAAGCGTCCTTCCTTCTCACCTGCTCCGATGGCGTGGTTCGGCACCTGACCTGGAGCGCGGCGCCGCTCGCCGATCCCGGCGGCAAAATGCTCGGCGTTCTCGCCAGTCTGACCGTGGCCCCGTTTGAACCCGACTGGCAACATCTGGCGGGACTGGCCCACGATCTGCGCACCCCCTTGCAGGCCCTGCGCCTGCTGATGCCCCTGCTGGAAAGCACGCCGCTGCTGCACCCGGAGGCGCGCGAACTTCTGGAACGCCTTCGCGCCTGCGCCGATCGCGCGCTGGCCATCGGTATGGATCTGTTGGAATGGGCGCGCGGTCCGTCGCTGGGCGGCCGGGGCGTCGATACACCCTGGTTCCCCCTGGCGTCGTTCCTCGTCAATTTGGCAGACGAGCACATGGCCCAGGCGCAGCGTAAGGCCATCACCTGGGTGACGAACTTCGACGCCGCGCGGGGGTTGGAGGTGCAAGCCGACCGCGTTCGGTTGGGTCGGCTGCTGTCCAATCTGATGACCAATGCCATCCGCTATACCTCGCGGGGCGAGATCCGCATCCGGGCTTACTGGAGAATGGACGACGCCGGACAAATGACCGCGTTCGTCCTGAGTGTGGAAGATACCGGCATCGGCATCTCGCCGGAGGACCAGGAGTCGATCTTTCAACCGTTCGAGCGCGGCAAGGCCGGCAAGGAGGGCGATTCGGGCGGCAGTGGTCTGGGATTGGCCGTGGTGGACCGCCTGGTCGAAGAACTCGGTTTGACCTTGGAAGTGTTCAGCGAGTACGGGCGCGGCAGCAAGTTCGAGGTATTGCTGCTCCCCGACAGCGTGCGTCCGTTAGCGGAAAGTCCTTGAACCCGCCCGCGGCGCCGGCAAGGGTTGTTCTTGCCGGCACGGCGGGCTGGACCGCGCTTGCTCAAGGTTTGTCCTTGTCGCGCTTGAAACGCGCCTGCGCCGCCACCCAATCGCCGATGGTCGCCTCGACCATCACCGCGCGCCGCTCGCGCCAGACATTGAGGCGAACCTTCCGGCCGGCCGGCATGGCGCTGATGACGTTGATGAAGTGGTTCTCGTTGCGGACCGCCACGCCATCCACCTCCAATACCACATCGCGCGCCCGCAGTCCGGCGGCCGCCGCCGGCGTGTCGGGATACACCGTATCGATCAGCGCTCCCTGCGCTTTGCCGAGTCCGAGCTTGACGGCGTCGGCCGGCTCGAACGACTGCGCCACTTGCAGACCGAGATAGCCGCGCGCCACCGCCCCGCGATCGAGCAACTGGTCGATGATGCGCTTGACGAGGTTGATCGGGATGCTGAAGGCGACGCCGCTGTTGCTGCCGGAGTGCGAGGCGATGGCGGTGTTGATGCCGATGACTTCGCCGTCCAGGTTCACGAGTGGGCCGCCGCTGGAGCCGGGGTTGATGGCCGCGTCGGTCTGCAAAAAGTCCTTGATGCGGATGGTGTTGCCCAGGCTCACCTGCCCGCGCTCGCGGGCGCTGATGATGCCGTGCGTCACGGTCTGATTCAGACCGAACGGGCTGCCGATGGCCAGCACCCACTGGCCGACGCGCGTTCCGTCGCTGTCGCCCAGCGCCGCCGTCGGCAGGTCGGTGGCCTCCAGCCGCATCACCGCCACGTCCGATTCGGGATCGGACCATACCTTCGACGGCTTCAGGATGCGGTTGTCGGCGAGGCTGACCGTGATCTGATCGGCCGGCGCCTGCTGAATGACGTGATTGTTGGTCAGCACGTAGACGCCGGGATGGCGCGCGACGCGGATGAGCACGCCGGAGCCGGATTCGTCGATGGAGCGCGACTTCCCGGAGCCGCCGCGGGCCGGAGATTGCTTGACGGCCTCGACGGCCACCACAGCCGGCGAGACTTTGCGCGCGACGTACTCGAAGCGGTCGCCGACGCGGGCCACGTCCAGCGTGGCCCCTCCCGGACGGGAGCCGCTCATCTGGGCGACAGCCGGCGAAAGCCCGTGAATGCCGAAGGTGACGGCTAACATGCCTCCCAGGCTGGAGCAGACGCCCAGAAAGGCGGTCATCGCAACACGTCTCATGGCGAGATTTCCGTAAGGGCGTAGAATCGAATCGCGAACGTCGCTCCGCGCTAGACATGCGGCCAACAAGCCGAGGGAGCCGGTTCGCGTTAGAAAAGCGTCCCGACTTCGGGACACGTCTCCATTCTACCCCTGCCCGAGACGTTCCTTCAAAAAAACGACGCCGCTTCGCGGCGGCGAAGCCCGCGCTCAGCCGCACAATACGCACGTTCGGATTGGTCCGGTGGAAAGCGCCGAGCTTGCCGAAGCAAGCCGATGGGAAGGGCGAATTGTTCGCGGCAAGCCTCAACTCGTCTCGTGGTGCGGAGACGAGTTGAGGCGCGGGGCAAGTGATGGTGTTCGGAAACGGAAGGGCGGATGGCCTTACTTGACCATATCGTTGAGTCCCTTCAAGGCGCGCGGCCGCACCTTGTTGCGAGCCGGCTTGGCCTTGACGTCCATCATCTCACCGGGCTTGAACGGGTTGGGGCGCTTGCCGGCCTTGGTGGCGGGATACTTCTTCAGGGTCAACTTGACCAGGCCGGGGATGGCGAACACGCCGGTGCCTTTCTTTCCCAGTTCTCGCTTGATGAGCTTGGTCAAGGCGTCGAACACTTCCGCCACCTGCTTGCGCGACAAATTCGTGCTCTGGGCGATCTCCGTGTAGACGGCGGACTTCGTCATCGCCTTGGCCTTTGCGTTGTCGTTGGCCATCGATCTCCTCACAAATTCGTGGTTCCAGATGCGGGAATACTACGCGATAAGTGGGAGCGTAGAAAGGAGGCGCGCGAATGTCAATTGGATAATCCCTGGAAAATCGCGTATTTTGAGCGATTTCCTTCTCCGAGGCCGCATTTTCGCCCTGTTTCGCTCACTTCGTCGCGGCGAGCTGGCTTTCGAGGTCTATCTTGTCGGCCAGCTGGGAGCGTCGGCGCCCGGAGTTTTCCTCCCGCCGCCGACGCTCCCGGCTCGCCAGCTTTTGTCTACCAGCCTGGATTTTATAACGGAACATGCGTACACTATATCAACAGAAACCGGTGAGCACCTCCCATCGCGTCGAATCTTTTTGAGTTTCGGTGTGGGCCGGTTTCACCACCGGATGAGGAGAACCAATCGTGCATTCCGCAGAACACCTTGATTCCGCCAGCGTGGAAGAATTGACCGAGTCCCTAGCCGCGCCGTTCGACCCGCGCGAAGTGCGTTTCAAACCCGCGGTCGTCAGCGGCAACCGCGCGTTGGCCCTGGCTTACGTGGACGCTCGCGTCATCCAGGACCGCCTCGACGATGTGCTGGGCGTCACCGGCTGGCAGGACGAGTACGAGTGCTTGCCGGACGGCTCGGTCGTGTGCCGGCTGCGTCTGCGACTGGGCGACGAATGGATCACGAAAATGGACGTCGGCGGTCAGAGCGAACAACCCGACGAGGGCGATCGCCGCAAGGCCGCCTTCTCCGACGCCCTCAAGCGCGCGGCCGTCAAGTTCGGCATCGGTCGTTACCTGTATCGTTTGCCGTCGCAATGGGTCGATTACGATCCGCACAAGCGCCAGTTCGCGCGCACGCCCACCTTGCCGCCCTCCGCGCTGCCGCGACCGAAGAAAGCCGCCCGTGCGAAGGAGGAAGCCGACAAGAGCAAGGACAGGCAAGCTCCGCAGGTTCGCCTGACATCGGAGACGGCCGCGCCGGTCGCGGCGAAGAATGGCGCCGGCAAATCGGCGAGCAAGGTCGGCCCGGCGATGCCGGCCAACGGCCTCGAATTGCAGCGCCGCGTCCACGACTACGATGCCCGCCTGGCGCAGCAGGGCGTTTGCCAAGCCGGCGAGTTGGTCAAGCACATCGTGCAGGCCGGCGTCAAAGCGGGTCACGAGGCGGACCTGGCAACCTGGAGCGGCCCGGCGATCGCGCTGGCCGTCGAGGAGGCCCGCGCCTTCGAGTCTCGTCTCCGCCAACAAGCCCGCGAACACAAGGAAGTGGCGTAAGCCTCCCCTTTCGCCGCGATGCGCTTCACCACGCATCGCGGCGACGCGGAGCGCAAGTTCCCCTTCGTCCGGCGTTCTCTCTGCGTTCAGGATCGGAGTGCGAGGTCGAGCGGATGATCCGTGTCGGTGATGGAACTTGGTGGGGCGGCAAGCTCCGAGGCGGCGTGGTCGTGCTGGCCATGCTGCATATCGGCGGGTCGGCGACGTCGGCCTCGGCCGAGACGCTCGTATTCCGCAACGACTGCAAGGCTCCGGTCGTTGTCCAGGTGGTCAGTGTCTTCCACGGTGTCTTTCGACGCGATCGCCCTTACCTGCTCCATCCCGGCGATATCACGAAACCCGGCGTCGCGCTAATCGGCGACAAAGTCATCACCATCTCCGACGCCAAGGTTCCCAACCGCATCCTTTACCAAGGCGCCGTCCCTTCCAGCCCACTCGATCGACATTTCCGCATTGTGCCCGACGGTCCCCACGTCCACCTTCTGCCGCAAGCAGCCTCGCCTGAGTGAAGCCGTCGGGCGGTGGTCCGCGCGCTTTCTGACGCGGCGAGTCGCTGCGCTCCGGCGCTCGTTCGTCCGTTACGCAGGCGGCTGGACTTGCGTGACCGTCACACTGGTGGACGTGTCCGTCTCCGACATGCCGTCGGGGATGGTGTCGAAGTGACCGCTGATCGATCCCGCCTTCACCACCGTGTACATGGTCCCCACCGGCGGAGGCGGTCCCATCAACACAAGGGTGCCCGACAACTGCGCCGTTCCCGTGACCACCAAGGACGACGTTGCCGGTCCCATCTCCGCCAACGCCAGCGTGCCGGTCGATGTCTGCAGGTAGGAACCCAACCCCGCCGTGCCGCTGCCCAACGCCAGTTCCAGAAGGCCGGAGTTGGTGATCTGGCCCGCGCCCGTCAACGTGCTGCCGCTGTTGACCACCAAGTTGCCTTCGAGGGTATCAATGACGCCCGATGGCACAGTCAGGGTGGCGCTGCCACCGCCGCTGGCACTGCCGACTTCCAGGGAGCCGGAGCCGGAGTCGAGAATGAAGCCGTTGACCGACGTGAAAGCGCCCAAGAGCGTCAGGTTGCCCATCAACTGCAACACGCCGTCCAGCACATCGGCCGGCGCCCCCGGCCTTGTGGTGGACAGCGTCAGCGCGTCGCCGCTATCCACGTCCAGGTTGCCGTCGTTGATGAACGGGACGCTGATGACGGTGGGGGCGGAGGCCGGCGACGTTACGTCGAGGGTTGAGCCGGCGTCGTTGGTGATGAGACCAAGCGCGCTGCCCGTGCTGGTGATGAACGGCAGCGACAGGTTGATGGTGCCGTCGGCGGTGTTGAGGATGGAGCCGGTGGTGCTCAGGGACAGGCCGCCGGCGCCGCCCAGGTTGGTGAGGGGGTTTTCATTGGTCAGGGCGGTGTTGAGGGTCTTGGCCGCGGCGCCGCTGGTGGTGACGGGTCCGGCCAGGGCGGTGACGCCGCCGCCCACGCTAATGGTGCCGCCGGTCCAGTTGAGGTTGGAGTTGACGGTGACGGAGCCGGTGCCGGCGAGGGTGCCGCCGGTGGCGACACTGAGGGATTCGTTGTTGACGTCGAGAGAGCCGTCCACGGTGACGCCGGAAGCGACGATGATGGAGCCGGAGCCGACGCCGAAGGTAGCGCCGACGGCGAATTCGCCGGTGGACCCGGCGACGAAAGTGAAGGTGGAGTTGGGTCCGGCGACGAGGTTGCCGTTGAGGTCGCCCGGTCCGATGACGGCGCCGCTGGCGAAGGCGACGTTGGTTCCGTTGAAGGCGCTGGTGGTGTTGGCGTCGATGCGTCCGGCGTCGATGACCGAGCCGCCAAAGTAGTTAGTGTTGGCGAGGGGGTCAGCGGGAAACCCTGGCGGCACGGGGTCCGGGGGATTGCTGTCGATTTTGAGTTCGGAGGCTTGCGGCGGGCCGGCCTGGACCCAGAGAGTGCTGCCGGAGCCGGTGACGATGCTGTTGATTTCGGCGCTCTGCCCGCCGCCGATGGCGACGACGCCCGCTTGGCCGGGAATGCCCACGTCGTCGGATGCATCGGGCACGCGGTTCCCGCCAACGGTAAGATCCCGCCAATTGGCGGCGGTGAACCAGTTTAGCGGGGTTGCGAGAGTGCCACCAACACCGATGAAGAGCATGGCATCGAGTACCAAGCGATCTTCCAGAATTTCCAAGCGTGGTTTCGCAAATCGCGGAGTTCGAATCGACTTTTTCTTCTGAGCGGAACGAGAAAACTTTCTCCGGAGATGGTCCAGAATAAACACCATAAGAGACCTCTTAAAGAAGTTAAATGAGCCAACCATCGAACAGGCGAGCCATTCTTGCCTTGTGTACCCCTCGGTTTTCTCACGGTTTTTTTTTCGCTTTGCTCGCAGGCGGGGTTGCCGCCTT
This sequence comes from Gemmataceae bacterium, assembly GCA_036557825.1. Classification (GTDB taxonomy): domain Bacteria; phylum Planctomycetota; class Planctomycetia; order Gemmatales; family Gemmataceae; genus JAJPHU01. The sequence continues at coordinate 21,320 of DATBGU010000120.1, read as the reverse complement.
CTCGATGGGGAGCGGATCGCCCCGGCGCACCCGCGCGATTCCTTCGCTCAAGTCCTTGGGCGTGAAAGGTAGTTTCGCAGTCAAATCTTTCATTGGATGCGAATGCTTTAAGAATAGCAACGCGAATGACGTGTTAAATATAGGACCGTACTCCAGGGGTGGAATGGCCCAATGAATGTCTTCTTGTCGTTCGGAAGGTGCAGGCCAACTTCCGTTTCCATTCTGATTCGTGACCAGAATTTGCGCGCCCCAGCGATACCACTCCTTGTCTCCAATCGTGGGTAAATTGTAGAGCATCCCCACACGCTCAAGCGACCAAAGATAATACAGGTCTTCTTGCGAGCGACGCTGGCCAAATGAACGGGTGGGAACGCCAATCCCCTGATACAATGCCGCCAGGCCGCGAAGGACGCGGACATCCATCTGACCAACCCCAGGCGCTCCCGGAGTGGACATCTTCGTCCCGCGACCGACGGCCAACGCAATCAAACCAACGCACGTCATCGACCTATGAGCCGATGCCATCGCGGCTTTATTGTTGTCGCCGCTATACGGCCACCTGCCATCCTCCGCCTGAGTTCGCTCGAAGCGCTCGACGACCAAGCGCAAAGTCGGCATAGTTGGGACATTATGACGTTGCGCCGCCCATAAACCCAAGATGGCAAATTGCGTATTCGAGTTGTCCGTTGCTGTTCTCGCTCCATGTGGATCAAAGCCACGCAAATCTTGAAATACCGTCAAATGTTGAAACAACAGAGGCACCTCGATTTCAGAGAGCGCTTCCACGCTCGACTTGCCTTTCTCCATGTGTTTGCTCAATTCGCCCAACGTCTTGAGCAAACCCGCTTCGTGCTTCTCGCTTATCGGCACATTGCGATAACTCCATCCTCCCGTCTGGCCTTGCCCAAGAATTAACCGCAAAGCCAAACTCTGGATCAACTTCTCGTCCTTCGGATCGCCGAGACGATCGAAGAACAACAGCGCCAGCGCAAGCTCGTAGGTTAAGTTTGTTGGCGTCTTGAGGGCTATCTTACGCAAGAGTTCGGCCGCTTTTTGAATCCCTGGATCATCGGCCGGAACGCCGGATTCCAATAAGGCGTAAGCCGGCATGGCGATTTGCGCAATGGGATACAGGCTCGGCCAATAGCGCGGCCAACTCCCATCCTTCTTTTGCTCCTTTTTTAAGAACGCCACACCCTTGTCAATGGCTTCATCGACCTTGGCCTGCTCCTCCTTGGTCAACGGCTTGGGATCGGCAAAGACAGGCGAGACGCACGCCAACATGAGCGCCCCCCATAGGAAGATCGCATTGGCACGCAGACCGGCAGCAGGTATCGACAGCATGATGTTTCTCTCCTGAGTTGGGCGACAACAAGCCACCACCCTCCCTACGGCTGTGGCTCCTCCGGTTCCCCATCCACGATATGCGGCTCGTCCGCTTCCTTCTGGGGCAGTCCCTTGTCCTTGACGACGCGGACGAGCACGCCGGGGACACGTTTCGGCCACCACATCTCCGGATCATCTAGCCGCGGTGCAGGTTGCTCGGGCATGACTACTCCTCGCCGATTGACATTCTACGATAGTGGAATCGCTCGGTGACTTCTCGGAAACGCGGTGGAAGATGGACGCCATCCGCAACGATGCTCGCGCAAGGAATTAGATATAAGGGAGACGAGAAAAGGAGAGAATATCAGCGTACGCATGGCGCATGGCGTAGATGTTTTGTCGATTGGTTTCTGGGGGATTCGATAGCGCGGCATGGGAGCGATCCTTGGGAGTTTGGTTCGACAGCAACCCATCCCTCTCCTTCTGCTCCGATGTGAGAATGACTGTAACGGTCGGACGGCTGAGCTGTCAACGCATGTTCATACTTATTACGAATTGGTCATACTCTGGTCGATTCGCACACGACGCGATGCCGCGCGCGCGCCGCGAGCAGGACACACGCCATTCCGCGATTGGACTGCTCGCTTTCGTGCGGCATCTCAATTGCTGCTCTTGCTTACGGGCGCTGGGAAACAGCAACGGCGACCAGTTGCCGGCACGGACAAAGGGCCTCAGCAAACCGCCCACAGCGCCGGAACTCGCCGCGAAGACCAGGAGGAGGTTCATGAAACCGGAAGTTGTGGTCGTCACGGGCGCCGGCGGGCGTCGGTCGCGCCACTGTGCAAGCGTTTGCGCGGCGCGGGGCACACATTGGCCTGCTGGCCCGCGGAACCGACGGACTGGAGGGAGCACGCCGCGACGCCGAAGCGTTGGGGGGCAAGGGTCTAGTTGTGCCGACCGATGTCGCCGATGCGGATCAGGTCGAGCGCGCCGCGTCGGCCGTCGAAAATGCATTTGGGCCGATCGACGTGTGGGTCAACGACGCCATGGCGTCCGTGTTCTCGCCCGTCAAGGAGATGACGGCCGACGATTATCGGCGTGTAACGGAGGTGACGTATCTCGGCTATGTGTACGGCACGTTGGTGGCGCTGCGGCGCATGTTGCCGCGCGATCGCGGCATCATCATTCAGGTCGGCTCGGCCCTCGCCTATCGCGGCATCCCGTTGCAGTCCGCTTACTGCGGCGCCAAGCACGCCATCCAGGGCTTCACCGAATCGCTGCGCTGCGAACTCATCCACGATCGAAGCCATGTCAAAATCAGCATGGTGCAGATGCCGGCCCTGAACACGCCTCAGTTCGATTGGGTCAAGAGCCGGCTGCCGCGCAAGCCGCAACCCGTGCCGCCGATCTATCAGCCCGAAGTCGCCGCCGACGCCATCGTGTGGGCGGCTCACCATTACCGGCGCGAATGGTGCGTGGGCGGCTCCACGGCCGTCGTCATTCCCGCCAACAAGATCGCGCCGGGGTTCGGCGACTGGTATCTGGCGAAGCAGGGCTACGGCGCGCAGCAATACGACGGCGAGGTGGACGCCCAGCGTCCCAACAACCTTTACCAACCGCTGCCCGGCGATCGGGGAGCGCACGGCGACTTCGACACCCGCGCGCATCGGAGGAGCTGGCAGTTGTGGGCCAGCCAGCGGCGCGGCTGGCTCGCTGCGGCGGGCGCCGTCCTGGGATTGTGTTGGGGTTTGCGATGGTTCAGAACTTCTAACTTGAAAAGCCGCTTGCGGCTTAGCGACCGGACTCGCTAAGCCGCAAGCGGCTCATGAGATTCGTCGCCCTAAGGAGATCGCGATTATGGCGAAAACGGTTGCGGATTTGCTCATCGAGCGCCTGCTCGATTGGGGCGTGGACACGCTCTTCGGTTTTCCCGGCGACGGCATCAACGGCATCTTTGAAGGCTTGCGCACCCATCAGGACAAGCTGCGTTTCATCCAGGTCCGCCACGAGGAAGCGGCGGCCTTCGCGGCCTGCGGCTATGCCAAGTACACCGGCAAGCTCGGCGTCTGCCTGGCGACCTCCGGGCCGGGCGGTATTCATCTACTCAACGGTCTGTACGACGCCAAGTGCGACGGCCAGCCGGTGCTGGCGATCACCGGCCATACCTTCCACGACCTGATCGGCACGCACTATCAGCAGGACGTGGACCTCGACAAGCTGTTCATGGACGTGGCCGTTTACAACGAGCGCATCATGGGCGCCGCCCACGTCGCCAACGTCGTGGACGAAGCCATCCGCACCGCCCTGGCGCGGCGGCGGCCGGCCCACATCACCATTCCCAAGGACATTCAGGACTGGACGTCCTCCGAATCGCCGCGCTCCAAGGCCAACATCAAGAGCCATAGCGCCGACCTGCGCACCGACGATGCGCCGCTGCCGCCGCACGGCGACATGCACCAGGCTGCCGACCTACTCAACAAGGGGTCGCGCGTGGCCATTCTCGCCGGCCGCGGCTGCCTGCGCGCCCGCGCGGAGTTGTTGGCCCTGGCCGAAAAACTCGCCGCTCCCATCATCAAGCCGTTGCTGGGCAAGGCTGTCGTGCCGGACGATCATCCGTACACGACCGGCGGACTCGGTTTGCTAGGCACCGCTCCCTCCCAGGACGCGATGCGCGGCTGCGATGCGTTGCTCATCGCCGGCAGCAGCTTTCCCTACCTGGAGTTCTATCCCAAGCCCGGACAGGCCAAGTGCGTTCAGATCGACCTTGACGCGGCGCAAATCGGTCTGCGCTATCCGCCGGACGTCGGACTGGTCGGCGATTGCAAACGCATCTTGCAAGCGTTGACACCGCTCGTCGAGCCGAAGAAAGATCGGGCCTTTTTGGAGAAGGCCCAAAAGAGCATGAAAGAATGGAACGAGCTACTGGCCGAGCGCGCCAACCGCATGGACAAGCCGCTCAAGCCGCAGGTCGTGGCGGCGCGCCTCAACCAATTCCTGAGCGACGACGCCATCGTCGCCGCCGATTGTGGCACCGTGACGACGTGGGCAGCGCGCTATGTGAAGATGCGTCAAGACACGTTGTTCTCGGCGTCCGGCATGTTGGCGACGATGGGCAACGGCCTGCCCTACGCCGTGGCCGCGGCGACGGCCTATCCGGGACGCCAAGTCATCGCCCTGGTCGGCGACGGCGGTTTCACCATGATGATGGGCGAGATCGCCACCCTGGTCAAATACAAACTGCCGGTGAAAGTGGTCGTCATCAAAAACAACGTCCTCGGTCAGATCAAATGGGAGCAGATTGTCTTCGAGGGAAATCCCCAATTCGGAGTTGAATTGCAGCCCATTGACTTCGCCGCCTACGCCCGCGCCTGTGGGGCGGGAGGGTTCACGGTGGACGATCCGGCCAAGGTGGACGAAGTGTTGGGGCAAGCGTTCGCGCACAAGGGGCCGGCGGTCGTCGAGGCGGTCGTCGATCCCAATGAGCCGGCCACGTCACGATGGATCAGGCGTGGAACTTCGCCAAGGGGCTGGTGCGCGGCGAAAAGGACCGAATGAAAATCCTCAAGACCATCCTCGAAGACCGCATCCGCGAAGTCGTGTGAGAATGACTTGCCAGTTCGCAGCGTCCGCGAGGGCGGCCCTCGCGGACGCTTCGGGCTGGTGTATCCGGAAACAAGGTTCAAACTGCGAAGGACAATACCGTCCGACAGGGAGCTATTGATGTCCACCGCGACGCTCGCACCTGAGGTCGCCCTCGATCGCATCACGGTTTCGGCTTACACCATTCCCACCGACGTGCCGGAGTCCGATGGGACCATCGCCTGGGACAAGACCACGCTGGTGCTCGTCGAGGCATCGGCGGGCGGTCGAACCGGCCTGGGGTACACCTACGCCGACACGGCGACCGCCCGTTTGATCGACGAACTGCTGGCCGACGTGGTGAAGGGACGCGATGCGTTCGCCGTGCCCGCCGCCTGGGCCGCGATGGTACATGCGATCCGCAATCTCGGCCGGCCGGGCATCGCCTCGATGGCCGTCGCCGCCGTCGATAACGCCTTGTGGGATCTGAAAGCACGTTTGCTCGATGTGCCGCTCGTCGCGCTGCTCGGCGGCGCTCGGGAGGCGGCGCCCATCTACGGCAGCGGCGGGTTCACGTCGTACACGCCGGAGCAATTGCAGCGACAACTGGGTGACTGGGTCGCCGAGGGGATTCCGCTCGTCAAGATGAAGATCGGCACGCATCCCGAACAAGACCTGCCGCGCGTGCGGACGGCCCGGCAGGCGATCGGCCGCGACGCCGAACTGTTCGTCGATGCCAACGGCGCCTACAGCCGCAAGCAAGCGCTGGCGCAAGCCGAGGCGTTCGCCGAGTTGGGCGTCACCTGGTTCGAGGAACCCGTGTCGTCCGACGACCTGGAAGGTCTGCGCCTGCTGCGCGATCGCGCGCCGGCCGTGATGGACATTGCTGCCGGAGAGTACGGCTACGATCTCCGTTATTTTCGCCGCCTGCTCGATGCTGGGTCGGTAGACGTTCTGCAAGCCGACGCCACACGCTGCGCCGGCATCACCGGCTTTTTGCAGGCCGCCGCGTTGTGTTCCGCTCATTGTCTGGAACTGTCGGCTCACTGCGCTCCGGCGCTGCACGTTCATCCCTGCTGCGCCGTCCTGCCGCTGCGCCATCTGGAGTATTTCCACGATCACGTCCGCATCGAGCAGTTGCTGTTCGACGGCGTCCTCACGCCGCTGGAGGGCGCGCTGCGCCCCGACCTCTCGCGGCCGGGCATGGGGCTGGAATTCAAACAAGCGGACGCGGCCCGCTACGCCGTCTGAGAGAAGGACTTCGCCTGAGTTATCGAGGAGAGATTCATGTTCCGTTTGCAAACGCTCGCACCGGCGGAGGTCGGACAGTCAACGCGCCCCGTCCAGACGGCCAACGTCGCCGCCGCGCTTGCCTCCGAGCTGCGCCGCAGAATCCGCGGCGAAGTCCGCTTCGACGACGGCAGCCGGGCGCTCTACGCCACCGACGCCTCCAACTATCGACAAGTGCCGATCGGCGGCGTCGTCCCGCGCGATAACGAGGACGTGATCGAGACCGTCGCGACCTGCCGGCGATTCGGCGCTCCCGTCCTGGGGCGCGGCGGCGGCACCAGCCTCGCCGGGCAGTGCTGCAACGTCGCCGTCGTCCTCGACTTCACCAAGTACATGAATCGCATTCTCGAACTGGACCCCGAACGCAAACGCGCCCGCGTACAACCCGGCGTCGTGCTCGACAGTCTGCGCGACGCGGCGGAGAAGCACCATCTGACGTTCGCGCCGGACCCGTCCACGCACACGCACTGCACGCTCGGCGGGATGATCGGCAACAACTCGTGCGGCGTCCACTCGGTCATGGGCGGCAAGACCGAGGAGAACATCGAGGAGCTGGACGTTCTCCTTTACGACGGCACGCGCCTGCGCGTGGGCAAGCACGCCGACGACGAGGTGAAGTCCATCATCCGGGCCGGCGGGCGGCGCGGCGAGATTTTCGGCAAGCTCAAAGCGCTGCGCGACAAGTACACCGATGAGATTCGCGCGCGCTATCCCGACATTCCGCGGCGCGTCTCCGGCTACAACCTGCCGCGTTTGCTGCCGGAAAAAGGCTTCGACGTGGCCAAAGCGCTGGTCGGCACCGAAAGCACCTGTGTCCTGGTCCTGGAGGCGACCGTGCGCCTGGTCTGGAGTCCGCCGGCGCGCTCCCTGCTGGTCCTCGGCTACCCCGATGTGTACAGCGCCGGCGATCATATCGAGGAAGTCCTGGAGAGCAAACCCGTCGGCCTGGAAGGCATGGACGACCGACTTGTCGAGGACATGCGCAAGATGCGCATCCACCCGGAAACCCTGTCGCTGCTGCCGGACGGCAACGGCTGGCTGCTCGTCGAGTTCGGCGCCGAAACCAAGGAAGAAGCGGACCGGCAAGCGCGCCGATTGATGCGCAAACTGAAAAAAAAACGCGACGCGCCGTCGATGAAGTTGTACGACGATCGCGACGACGAAAAGAAGATCTGGACGGTCCGGCGTTCCGGACTCGGGGCGACGGCGCACGTTCCCGGCGCCAAGATCACCTGGGAGGGTTGGGAGGACGCCGCGGTGTCTCCGAACAAGCTCGGCAATTATCTGCGCGATTTCCGCAAATTGCTCGACAAGTTCGGCTACGCCTGCTGTCTGTACGGTCATTTCGGGCAGGGCTGCGTTCACACGCGCATCGACTTCGACCTGGAAACGCACGAGGGCATCCGCACGTTCCGCTCGTTTCTCGACGAGGCGGCGGATCTCGTGGTTTCCTACGGCGGCTCGCTGTCCGGCGAGCACGGCGATGGGCAATCCAAGGCGGCGATGCTCCCCAAAATGTTCGGCGAGGAACTGATTGTCGCCTTTAACGAGTTCAAGTCGATCTGGGATCCCGATTGGAAGATGAATCCCGGCAAGATCGTTCGGCCCTATCAGCCGGACGAGAACCTTCGTCTCGGGACGCGGTACGCTCCGCCGCAGGTGGGGACGCACTTCCGATTTCCCAACGATCGCGGAGATTTCAGCCGGGTGAGTTTGCGCTGCGTGGGCGTGGGAGAATGTCGCCGGCACGAGGGCGGCACCATGTGCCCCAGTTACCGCGTGACGATGGAGGAGATGCACTCGACGCGCGGCCGGGCGCATCTGCTGTTTGAGATGCTGCAAGGCAATCCGCTGGGCGGCGGCTGGAAGTCCGAACCGGTGCGCGAAGCGCTCGATTTGTGTTTGGCATGCAAGGGCTGCAAGGCGGATTGTCCCGTCAATGTGGACATGGCCACTTACAAGGCTGAGTTTTTGTCGCACTACTACGAGGGCCGATTGCGGCCTCGGCACGCTTATTCGATGGGACTCATCTACTGGTGGGCGCGTCTGGCCGCGCTCATGCCGGACGTGGCGAACTTCTTCAGTCAAACGCCGGTCCTGCGCGACGCGGCCAAGTGGTTGGGCGGCGTCTCGCCGCGGCGGCGCATGCCGGCCTTCGCCCGGCAGACCTTCAAGGAGTGGTTCCGCAAACGCGGCGTGCGAAACGAAGGCAAACCGCCGGTCCTGCTGTGGGCGGACACCTTCAACAACCACTTCCATCCCCAGGCCGCCAAGGCCGCCGTCGAGGTACTGGAAGCCGCCGGCCATCAAGTTTGGGTTCCCAGCGCGTCGCTGTGCCGCGGCCGGCCGCTCTACGACTTCGGCATGTTGGACACGGCCAAAACGCTCCTGCGTCAGATCCTCACGACGCTGAAACCCCAGATCGAAGCCGGCATCCCTCTCGTCGGCCTGGAGCCGAGTTGTTTGGCCGTCTTCCGCGACGAACTGACAAACCTGTTCCCCTTCGACGAGGATGCCAAGCGACTCAGCCGGCAGGCCTTTCTGCTCAGCGAGTTTCTTAACAAGAAGGGGAAGGATTATCGCCTGCCGCAATTGAAGCGCAAGGCGATCGTGCATGGCCATTGTCATCACAAGGCCGTCATGAAGATGAACGATGAGGAAGCCGTGCTGTCGAAGCTGGGACTGGATTTTCAGGTGCTCGATTCGGGCTGCTGCGGCATGGCCGGCTCGTTCGGCTTCGAGCGCGAGCATTATGACGTATCGCGGGACGTGGGTGAGTTGGTGCTGCTGCCGGCGGTTCGCCAGGCGCCGAAGGACACCCTCATCGTCGCCAACGGTTTCAGCTGTCAGGAACAAATCGAGCAGACCACCGACCGAAAGGCGCTGCACCTGGCCGAGGTGATTCAGATGGCCCTGCGCGAGGGGCCGAACGGTCCGGCCGGGGACTATCCGGAGAAACGGCATCTGTCCAACCGCCGAGACGGACGCCGCGCGGCGGGATCTCTCGTCGAGAAGGCGGCGCTGGTAGGGGCCGGCGCTATCGCGGGTGCGTTCCTGGTCCATGCTTTCCGCAAGAGGTGAAACCATGAAAGCGCAATTGATTCACGATCGTGAAGGCGAAAAGACGTTCGCGCTGATCTTCGACACCGGCGACGAGGCGATTGGCGGCCTGACCGCGTTCGCGCGCGAGAAACGGCTGTCGGCCAGCCATTTCACGGCCATCGGAGCATTTCAGGAAGCGATGCTGGGCTACTTCGACTGGGAGAAAAAGGACTATCTCAAAATCCCTGTCCACGAGCAGATGGAAGTGCTGTCGCTGGTGGGCGACATCGCCCTGGGCGAAAAGGACGAGCCGAAAGTCCATGCCCACGTGGTCCTCGGTCGTTCCGACGGCACGACGCGCGGCGGTCATCTGCTCGAAGGGCGCGTGCGTCCCACATTGGAAGTGATGCTCGTGGAATCGCCCCGACATTTGCGGCGCCAACACGATCCCCAGAGCGGTTTGGCGCTCATTCGATTGTGAACCATCTTCCACGGCGGTGAGTTTCATACACCCGGGCTTCGATCGAGGTGCGCTTTTTCAGAGAGAGGTGGGCAGGGCAACCGGATCGAATCCCTGCATATGGTACGGCGCGTTTTTGGGGCAGCACAGCATGTTGGCCGAGACGATGTGAGCGAAGACGTTGTTCGGGTTGCCGGCGAAATTGTTCGGATTGAACAACGGCGGCCGGTGCCAGAACAGCTTGTAACCCAAGGCGTCGAGGGTCCGGATGAGAGACGCCGACTTCTCACGGCGGTCGTTCTCCACATACAAGAGCGGCTGGCAGCGCTGGAGCGTGGCCACAGCCCCTTCCACCACTTCCTGCTCCATCCCCTCGACATCGACTTTGATCAGTGCGCATCGGGGCAGTTGAAGGCCATCGATGGTGCGGACGGGAACCGGTTCGCCCTCTCCAGCGGCGCCTAGCTGCACGCCGCCAAAATTGTTGGGCCGGGCATAGTCGAGTAGGGGCACGCGCACTTCTCCCGGCGTTCGGCCGACGGCGGCTTGCCAGCAGTAGACGTTGGTAATATTGTTCAGGGCCAGGTTGGCACAGAGCGTTTGGTAGACGATGCGTTGCGGTTCAAAGGCGAGCACACGGCCGCCGGGGACGACGGCGCGGGCCAGGAACACCGTATGCGCGCCGATGTTGGCGCCGACTTCGAGGACGACCTGACCGGGTTTCACCATTTGCCGGAACAGGTCCACCTCGCCCTCGGAGTATTCGCCATAGAGGTCGAGGGACCGCCCGATGTACTGGTCGTGGACGTTGTACAGCATGGTGCCGTGGCGGCAGGGTTTGCTGCGGTGAAGAACCGGAAACTGGTACATGGTTAAGAGTTCGCGGCTCGGATGGCGCGATGATGTTTTTGCCGTTAGCTCGCCGGCAGCCGTTTGTGTTGCTGTTATAGTCGAAACGATGGAAACGGTCCCAGACGCCTCCATCCTCCAAACAGGAGAGCGGGGGCCGAGGTCCAGTTTTGGCTTGACGGCGGGTCATCATGGGGTTGCAATTCCGCTCTGGTGCTGCTCTATGGGCAAGTCGGCCACCGCATCCGCACCGAAATCCTTCGGGAAAAACGTGCCGACTACGGCGAGCGGATTGTGCCAACACTGTCGGCACAATTGGCGGCTGATTTCGGCGACGGCTTTAACAGCCGAACGCCAGGCCCGCGCCCGTCTAGAAGCCCGTCCGACTGATGAGTCGACCAAGGAGAAGTGTTAGTGCCCCGGGCGCAGTACCGCATTTTGTTAGTGCCTCTTACAAGAGTGTTCCTGCCTCACTCGATTAGGTCGCCCAGTTCCTCGCGGAGACGCTGCAAAACGCGCGATTTGGCCACGCGCACCGCGCCGGCGCTCATGGACAGTTCGGCGGCGGTCTCCGGGGCGGAACGGCCCTCGATGGCGGTCCGCCAGAACGCTTGCCAGGTGCGCTCGGCGAACTCGGCGCGGATCGACTCCAGCGTTTGATACAGCACGCCGCGCTCGGCGCGGTCCTCCGAGCGGCTGCTGTCCTCACCGGGCGCGGGGGCGGGTAACTGCGCCAGACGCGCCTGGGCGTCGGTACCGCCCACCCCTTCCGGTTCGCGGCCCAAACGGCGATAATGATCGTGGACCTTGTTGCGCGTGATCGTTCGCAGCCAACCGCGGAAGGTGTCGCCCGCGCGTTCCTTGCGAAAACCGCCGATGTGGGCCGCGACCGACTGAAAGACTTCCTGGAAAATGTCGGCAACGTCCTGCTCGCGCAGATCCCAGCCGCGGCACCACTGAAAGACCAGCGGAGCGTACAGGGCCACAAGCCGATTCCACGCTTCCGGGTCGTTGGAGCGGACGCGCTCCAGTAAACTGCGCGAGGTCGCCGTGGAAGGCTGCGAGCCGCCAACGCTGCCCGGATTGTCGCGCGACGCAGGCATGGGACACGGTAGGACGCGGTATGTTGAGGAACCGTCCATCAGTCTGCCGCAAAGCAACGAGGATGTCCAGAGGCGGTCGCGGACGCCGTGTCAACAAAATGATTGCCAAGCCCGCCCGCTTGTGCGATGAATCGAAGAGAGAGAAGGTCTGTAACGCCTGCCCGTTAAGGTTAATAGACCACGAACGACGATCGATCGGAACGGTGGGGCGCGCGAATGCGCGGCGGGAGGAAGGGTCGAATGCACCTCACGGGCTGCCCTGAGCCGGCGGAACTCGCCGAGTTCGCCACGGGAGATCTCCCGAGGGCGGCCCTGGCGCGGATCGCCGATCATCTCGAAGGGTGCTCGGTCTGCGCCTCTACACTGGGCACGTTCGACGAACTGGCCGACTCCTTCCTGTCGCGTCTGCGGCGGTCCGCGAAGCAGGAGGACGCGACGGTCCCCTTCGTACCGCCGCGATTGCTGGAGGCGGCGCGCTCGGCGCGGCAGCCGCCCGAACCGGACGCGGGACCGCGCTGCCTCGATCGCTTCGAGCTGCTGCAAGAACTCGGCGCCGGCTCCTTCGGCCAGGTGTTCCGGGCGCGCGACATGGAACTGGACCGCACCGTCGCCATCAAGATCCTTCGGGCGGGCCGCTTCGCCGGTCAGGAGGAAGTCGATCGATTTCTCCGCGAGGCGCGCAGCGCCGCCCAGCTGAAACACCCCGGTATCGTTTCCATCCACGGCACCGGACAGACGGCGGACGGTACTTGCTATCTGGTCGAGGAGTTTGTGCCGGGCACGACGCTGGCGGCGCGGCTGAGCGCCGGCCGCTTCGACTTCCGGGCGGCGGCCGGACTCATCGCCGAGGTGGCCGAGGCGCTGGATTACGCGCACCAGCACGGCGTCATTCACCGCGACATCACGCCCGCCAACATCCTCGTCGATCTGGAGGACCATCCGCACCTGATGGACTTCGGATTGGCCAAGCGCGAAAGCGACGAGCCGCCCATGACGCTGGACGGTCAGGTGCTGGGAACGCCGGCGTACATGTCGCCGGAGCAGGCCCGCGGCGAGTCGCACAAGGTCGATGCCCGCACCGACATCTACAGCCTCGGCGTCATTCTCTACGAGATGCTCACGGGCGAACGGCCGTTCCGCGGCAATCGGCGCATGCTGCTGCTGCAAGTGCTGCAAGACGAGCCGCGCCCACCGCGCCAGCTGCACGACAAGGCGCCGCGCGATCTGGAGACGATTTGCCTGAAAGCGATGGCCAAGTCGCCGTCGCGTCGCTACGCCACGGCCGGCGAGTTGGCCGGCGACCTGCGCCGCTATCTGCGCGACGAGCCGATCAGCGCTCGACCCATCGGCCGGGCCGAACGTCTGTGGCGCTGGTGCCGCCGCAATCCGGTCGCGGCCGGTCTGCTCCTCGCCGTCACGCTGGGATCGGCCTCCGGGCTGTGGCACTTGAAGTCGCTGTCCGAGCATCTGGTGCGCGAGGCCGCCCTGGAGAGCGCGGCCCAGCAGTCCGAAATGTTGTACGAGGTGAACAATTTTTACAGCGCCGACGTGGTCGATCGCGTGAACAAGGCCGGCGTGGCGGCGACCCACGATTACCGCGAACGGCCGGGAGCCATCCCCCTGCCGGCGACGCTTACCATCGAGTTGGGCAAGCACATCAGCGAAAAGAGCGTGTCGGGCATGCAGGTGCGGCTCTACAGCGATAAGCCGTTCCGCACCCGCAAGGACGGCGGACCAAAAGACGACTTCGAGCGCGAAGCGCTGGAGCGCCTCCAACAGAATCCCGACGCGCCGGTCTATCGCTTTGGAGACTTCCAGGGCCGGCCGTCACTGCGCTACGCCACCGCCCGCCGGATGCAGGCGACGTGCGTCAGCTGTCACAACCAGCATGAGGACAGCGTTTACAAGCACTGGAAGGAAGGAGACGTTCCGGGTATTTTGGAAATCATTCGCCCGCTGGATCGAGACGTGGACCGGACGCGCGCCGGTCTGCGGGGCACGTTTCTGCGCGTGGCGGCGATTTCCGGATCGCTGCTGGCGCTGACAGTGTTCGTGCTGGTCGCCGACCGACGACGCCGCAGGTCAGGCTTTCCAGCCTGACGTTCGGGCAAGGTCAGGCTGGAAAGCCTGACCTACGATGCGAATAAACAAGCCGACTCCGCCGGTTGACGAGGGCGCCGCCGGAGCGTTCGAGACCCCTCGGAGGACTCGCGTCATGAGAGACAGAAGTCGTCGAGAATTTCTCGCGGATGTGGGCCGGGGCATGTTCGTGGCCAGCCTCGGCGCGGCCGTGGCCGCCGACCTGGAGTTGTCGCCCGCCTGGGCCGGCGAAGCGGCCGAACAACTGACGTTCGGCAAGCTCGAACCGCTGGTGGTGCTGATGCAGCAAACGCCCATCGCCAAGCTGCTCCCGGCACTGGTCGAGAATATGAAGGCAGGGACCGACCTGCGCACGATGGTCGCGGCCGGCGCGCTGGCCAACGCTCGCACCTTCGGCGGCCACGACTACACCGGCTATCACGCCCTGATGGCCCTGGCGCCGGCCTACCAAATGGCCTCCGAGCTGCCGGAAGCGCAGCGGCCGCTGCCGGTGCTGAAAGTCCTTTATCGCAACACCAACCGAATGCAGGAAGAGGGTGGATGCAAGCACGAGAAGCTGCATCCGGTCAAGGCGGCCGACCTGCCCAAAGACAGCGACGGCGGCGCGCTGCTGCGCGAGGCGACGCGGAAACGCGATCAACAAGGGGCGGAAGAGACGTTCGCCGCCCTGGCGCGCGGGCCGATCGGCGAAGCGTTCAATCACCTGCAATTCGCCGTCGAGGACGAGGTGGACGTGCATCGCGTCGTCCTGGCCTGGCGCTCCTGGGTGTTGCGCGACTTCACCGGCGAAGAGTACGCCCACACGCTGCTCCGCCAGTCCGTCCTCTACTGCGTCGATGCGGAGAAGCACGTCTTCGAGCAGAAGCGCACACCCGGCATCCGCGCCACCCTGCCGAAAATGTTCGATCAATACCGCCTGGCCGGCCGCAAACCGGGAGATCGCAAGGCGGACGACAAATGGATCGACAGCCTGAGCCGGACGATCTACGCCGACGGTCGCGAGCGTGCGGCCGACGCGGTGGCGGCGGCACTGGCCGAGGGCATGTCGCCGGAATCCATCGGCGAGGCCATCTCGTTGGCGGCGAATCGGCTGGTCCTCTGCGATCCCGGCCGCAAACGCGCCGAGCCGGGCAAGCCGATCGGCAGCGTTCACGGCGCCTCCGTGGGCGTCCACGCCTCCGACTCCGCCAACGCCTGGCGCAATATCGCTCGCGTCAGCAACACGCGCAACACATTCGCCAGCCTCATCTGCGGTGCCTACCACACTGCGGGGCAGAATGGCGGACAAAACAAGGAGGCTTATCCGACCGCCGAGCAACTCGACAAGGTGTCGGCGAAGGATGCCGACGGCCTGCTCAAGGTGACCGAGGCCGCCATCAAGGAGAAGAACCAGGCGGGAGCGGCGGCCCTGGTGCATCGTTACGGCGAGCAGGGCCATCCGGCGCGGCCGGTCTTCGATTTGCTGCTGCGCTACGCCGTCAGCGAGGACGGCGCGCTGCATGCCGAGAAGTATTACCGCACCGTGACGGAGGAGTTCGACGCCTCGCGTCCGGCGTTCCGTTGGCGGCACCTCGTCGGTCTGGCGCGCGTCACCGCCAGCGAGTACGGCAACACCGCGCCCGGTTATGCCGAAGCGCGGCAACTGCTCAAGCTGTGATTCGCGTTCTGCGACCTACTAGCCCGGAGCGCCAGCGACGGGCGCCCGTCGCTGGCGCTCCGGGCTAGTAGGGAAACCGCTTCTTAGCCGCAAGCGACTTTGGACGACAAGAACTCCGCTTGACACATCAGTCATTATGTCTTACCCTACCCATCAGACTTCATGTCTGATGGGAGGGCTTCATGGCGCGCACACCCCAAGACGTCACGGACGCCGAACTGGCCGTGCTGCAAGTCCTCTGGGACGGCGGCCCGGCGACGATCCGTCAGTTGACCGACGTTCTCTATCCCAAGGGCGGCGCGGCGCAGTACGCCACGGTGCAAAAACTGCTCGACCGGCTCGAATCCAAGGACTGCGTCCGCCGCGACCGTACCCCGGCGGCCCACACCTTCTCCGCCGTGATCGCATGTGAGGATCTCATCGGGCGGCGCTTGCAAGACATGGCCGAGCAACTCTGCGGCGGTTCGCTGACGCCGCTGCTGACACATCTAGTCCGCACGAGGCGTCTGTCGGCGCGCGAGCGCCAGGAGCTGCGCGATCTGATCGACGATCTGGACCCCAAAAGCAAGGGCAAGAAGGGAACTCGCTGAGGGAGGACAGCCGTGAATGACATGCTGAACATCGCGCTGAGCAATGCCGTGGCGGCGACCGTCCTGGCCCTCGTCGCGGTCGCCGTGGGGTCCGTGTGTCGGCGGCCAGCCCTGGTGCATGGGCTGTGGTTGCTCGTCCTTCTCAAGCTGGTGACGCCGCCGCTGGTGCGCATCCCCGTCGTCTGGCCCGGCGGCGCGGAACCTGGCCCCTTGTACGTCGCCGTTCCGACATCGAATGAGCCGGCTGCGGAGGACGATGCTTCCTTGGAGCCAGTTGCCCAACCGGAGGAACTGCCGATCGTCGTCGCGCTACCTGCGGCCGCGGAGGCGGAACCGACGCCTTTGACCGAGGTTTCCCCCACTCTCTCCTCACCGGCTGCAATGGATCCGTCGTCGTGGCCGCAGGCGCTGCTGCTCGCGTGGATTGCGGGATCGCTCGGCTGGTTCGTTCTGGCGCTGATGCGTTTGGCGCGCTTTCATCGTCTGTTGCGCTTCGCCCGAAGCGCGCCGCCGGCGTTGCAGGAACGGACGCGGCGGCTGTCGCGCCGGTTGGGTTTGGCGTGCTGTCCGCGCGTCGGTCTGCTCCCCGGCCGGCTCGCGCCGATGCTCTGGGCCGTCGGGGGTTCGCCTCGCTTGCTGCTGCCGGCCGATCTCCTCGACGTGCTCGGCGACGACGAACTCGATACGCTGCTGGCGCATGAACTGGCCCATCTGCGCCGCCGGGATCATTGGGTCCGCGCTTTGGAGTTCGTCGTCATGGGCTTGTACTGGTGGCATCCCGTCGTCTGGTACGCTCGCCGCGAGCTGCGCGAAGCCGAGGAACAGTGCTGCGACGCCTGGGTCGTCTCGACGCTGCCCGGCGCAGGCCGCACCTATGCCACGGCCCTGATGGATACGCTCGATTTTCTCTCGACGGCCCGGTCCGCCGTGCCTCCGTTGGCCAGCGGATTGGGTCAGGTTTCCGATCTCAAAAGGAGACTGACCATGATTATGCGTGGCACCACCCCGCGCGCTTTGAGCTGGCCCGGATGTTTGGCCGTTCTGGCGCTGGGTGCGTTCTTCCTGCCGCTACTGCCGGCCCTGCAAGCGCAGGACTCGCCGAGCAAGGAAGAGAAGGAAAAGAAGGCGATCGTGATTCGATTGGACGGCCAGATCGCCCAAGCCGAAGTCGAACAATCCAAGGCGGAGTTGCAGGCACTGGAAGCGGACTTGAAACGGAAGATGGCGGAAGTCGCTCAGGCCCAGGCGCGCCTGAAAGCCGCCGCTGCCAAGGCCCAGGCCCAGGAGAAGGAGAAAGCGGCGAAGGAACTCTATCGCAAGGACATCAAGAAAGCCCAGGACGTATTCGATGCCAAGAAACCAATGATCCGCATCGAGATCCTCGTTCCGGCCGGCAAAGACGTGGACGTCAAGGAGTTGCTCAAGAAGATTGAAGCGGTCCTTCCGGATCAAAAGAGCGGGCGGACGATCAAGGTGAACCCGGCTTCCGGCGCGGGTGTTGAGTTGACCCAGCCAAAGGTTCATATCCTTAAAAACGTCCCGGTCCAGACTTATTTATATCGAAAGGTAGGGGAGCCTGTCGGCCCGCAGGACAAGCGCATCAACGATCTGGAAAAGAAGCTGGAAAAGGTTCTGCACGAGCTGGACAACTTGCGGAAAGAGATGAAACAGCCTCGGCCCGGACCGAGCGGCGCCGCGCCGGAGATCCCACGGAGCAGTACGGCGCCCGCCGCTCCGGTGCCGGCGCTTGCCCCAGTGACCGTACCTCCCCCTCCTTCGGGGGGCGCGCCCACGACCAGCCCAGGACCGGCTCCAGGTGGTCCCTGATAAGTCGGCTTGTTTCCCTCGTTCCCACGCCCCGCATGGGAACGAGGGAGTTAACGAAAGCGCCGAAACTGCCAATCTCACCCATCTCGACAGGACAATCAATTTTTCCTTCAGTGCGAGGCACGCCGGGGCCGAATTTGCCACTGTGGGTTGACGGGGTTCCGTCAATTAGCTATCCCCGTGGGCGAACTTGGGAGAGTGCCTGCGCAGACGTGCGACCGCGACGCGGGAGAGAACCGGGGCCGCCGGAGGGCGGTTGGTCTTTACTTCCGCGAACAGATGCGTTGAAATCGCCCGCTCGGATGCGGTCGACCCGGCCGCGCGCCCGACGAGGAGGTTCCGTGGTTGCGACGGCGTCATCGGCTCCCGAGTTCCTTCCGTCACGCGATGACCCTGGCGAGCGGGGGGCGTCAGCCCCCTGTTGCTTCCGAACAGGGGGTTAACACCCCCCGCTCGCCGGCTTTCCGCGTGCCGGAGATCAGGAGAGAAGAGCAGCGCATGGATGCGACCCGCTTTCTCGTTGTCATTGCCGACGACTACGGCATCGGCCCGGAGACCTCGCGCGGCATCCTCGAACTGGCCGCGCGCCATCTCGTCACCGGCGCCGTGCTGCTGGTCAACTCGCCTTACGCCGAGGACGCGGTCCGCGCCTGGAGGCAAGCCGGCTCCTCCCCGGAGATGGGCTGGCATCCCTGCTTGACCCTCGATCCGCCGGCCGCCCCGCCGCAGCGCGTCGCCAGCCTGCTCGGACCCGATGGCCGGCTGCTGCCTCTGCGGCGCTTCCTCGCTCGTCTCTATTTGCACCAGATTTGTCCCAAACAGATCGAGATGGAACTGCACGCCCAGTACAATCGCTTTCTGGAACTGGTCGGACACCCGCCGACCGTCGTCAACTCCCATCAGCACGTCTCGCTCTTCCACCCCGTCGGCCCTATCCTCCGCCAGGTTCTGAAAGATCGAGGCGCTGCGCTGCCGTACATGCGGCGAGTGCGGGAACCGTGGTCGATGCTGCGAGCCATTGCGGGAGCGCGGAAGAAGCGGACGCTGTTGACCGTGCTGGGCCGCATGGAAGGACGCCATCAGGTGCGGGACGGTTTCCCCGGCAACGACTGCCTGGCCGGCATCACCGATCCGCCGTGGGTGCGCGATACCGAGTTCTTCTCCCGCTGGCTGACGAAGACACCCGGTCGCATCGTCGAGTTGGCCTGCCATCCGGGCCACTACGACACGACCCTCATCGGCCGCGACTGCACGGAACACGACGGGCTGGTGCAGCGGCGCGTGGATGAGATGCGTTTGCTCCAGCAACCAAACTTTCTGGAGGCTTGCCACGAGGCCGGCTTCACGCGAGTTTCTCCCTCCCAACTGCTCGCTCACTGCACGGGAGGGCTAGCCCATGCGGCCTGACGCGATGCGGCTGCCATCGTGGGATGTATGGGTACGCATGGCGGTCCTCGTCTGGACCATCGCCATCGTCTACATCTGTGTCCGTGTCGCCGTGCAGCCGTACAAGCGCACTCTGTACACCACCTGGGAGCAGGCCGGCGCCGACTGGGAGATTGGGCGCGATCTGTACCGCGATACCTGGCGGCCGGACCAGGACCAGTTCCGCTACAGTCCGCTGACGGCGGTGCTGCTGGTGCCGTTCCACCATTTGCCGACTCGTCTCGGCGGGGTGGTGTGGCGCTTGCTCAACGTCGGCGTTCTGCTGGGCGGCTTCGCCTGGTGGCTTCGGACGACGCCGGTCGTCCGCACGGCCCGCCAGCAGGGCGTCCTGTTCTTGCTGCTTGTGCCGTTGTCGTTGAGTAGCCTCAACAACGGCCAGCCCAATCCGCTGATCCTTGGTCTGTTGCTGGCCGCAATCGCCGCCGTCGAGCGCGATCGCTGGATGCTGGCGGCCGTCTTCGTCGGCCTGGCGACGACGATCAAACTCTATCCGCTGGCGGTCGGTCTGCTGTTGGCGGCCGCGTATCCGCGCCGCTTCACGCCCCGGATGTTACTGGTTCTGGCGCTGGCCGGCGTGCTGCCGTTCGCCTGCCAGCACGGCGAGTACGTCCGCAGTCAGTACGCAATGTGGCTCGGGCGGCTCGGCAAGGACCAGCGTTGGGACTGGCCGCTGCGCATGTCCTACCGCGACCTGTGGTTGCTCGTGCGGTTGTTTCACGTGCCACTGACGCCGACCGGCTACATGGGGATACAACTCGCCAGCGCGGCCAGCTGCGCCGCGCTGTGCGTGGCGGGCCGTCTGCGCGGCTGGTCGCGCCGCGACGTGCTGGCCGCGATCATGGTCCTGGGAACGTGCTGGATGACGCTGTGCGGCCCGGCGACCGAGTCGTCTACCTACATCCTGCTGGCTCCGGCAATGGCCTGGGCGGTTGTCAGCGCCGACAGCGAGCGCTGGCCGCGACTCCTCGCCCTGCTGGTGCGAATGGCCTTCCTGCTCTTGATGATCTGCGTGATTCGAGGCCTTTGGCCGGACGTCAATCGTTTCCACGCTCTGGGGCTCCAGCCCCAGGCAGCCTTGCTCTTGAGCATCGCGTACGTGGTCGTCCTGACGCGGGCGCTGAAGACGGCCGGGCGACAGCCGGCCGACACACCCGATGTCTCGGCTCGCGCCGCGTGAAGAGGATCGGCTTGTACGGAGTTAGGGAAATGGCCGCGCCTGTTTGCAAGCTGAGCATCGTCTGTCCCGCCTTCGAGGAGGAGGAGGTGTTGCCCCACTTCCACGCGGAGTTGTGCGGCGCGCTGGCCACCCTCGAAAGCGGCTACGACATCGAGATCCTCTACATCGACGACGGTTCCCGCGACGGCACGCTCGATTATCTGCGCCACCTCGCCGCCGTCGATTCGCGCATTCGCTACCTGTCTTTCAGCCGCAATTTCGGTCAGCAAGCGGCGCTGACGGCCGGCATGGAGCACGCCCGCGGCGACGTGGTCATCACGCTCGACAGCGATTTGCAGCACCCGCCCAGCCTCATCCCCGCTCTGCTGGAGCAGTGGCGCAAGGGGCACGATGTCGTCCTCACCTTCCGCGAGGACGATCCGCGCCTGAGCTGGTTCAAGCGCGTTTCGTCCCGCACCTTCAACATGGTGATGCGCTGGCTGAGCGATACGCCGGTCAGCTCGGCGGCGTCGGACTATCGGCTGCTGTCGCGCACGGCGGTCGATGCTCTGCTGCGGCTGCACGAGAAGCACCGCTTCCTGCGCGGCATGGTCAACTGGTTGGGCTTCCGCACGACGACGGTATCGTTCCACCCGGCCAGCCGCGGCGCCGGCGTGACCAAGTACACGCTGCGCCGCATGACGGCGCTGGCCGTCGATGCCATGCTGTCGTTCTCGAAATTGCCGCTGCGCCTATCGTTCTTCCTGGGAGCGTTGCTCGCCGTGCTCGGCGCCGGCCACGCCATGATTGTGCTGATCGCTGCGCTGATGGGCGGCAACATCAGCGGCTATCAGACCGTGCTGATTGCCCTATTTCTGATCGGCGGCGCCATTCT
>DATBGU010000119.1:0-41857 GCA_036557825.1 Gemmataceae bacterium | reverse complement strand
GATCGCGTTGAAGATCACCGCCGACAGGATGGCCGACTTCGCCGAATACAGGTGCATCACGTCGATGGCCTTCAGCCACGGCAGCGTCGAGGCGAACAGCGCCGGCACGATGGCGAAGTACTTGGCCAGGTCGTTGGCGATAGAGAAGGTCGTCAGGGCGCCGCGCGTCATCAGCAGTTGTTTGCCGATCTCGACAACCTCGATGAGCTTGGTCGGATCGCTGTCGAGATCGACCATGTTGCCGGCCTCCTTGGCGGCCTGCGTGCCGCTGTTCATGGCCACGCCGACGTCGGCTTGCGCCAGCGCCGGGGCGTCGTTGGTGCCGTCGCCCATCATGGCCACTAGCTTGCCGCCCTGCTGCTCCTTGCGAATGTAGCCCAGCTTGGCCTCCGGCGTCGCCTCGGCGATGAAGTCGTCCACGCCGGCCTTGTCAGCGATGTGCTTTGCGGTCAGGGGATTGTCACCCGTCACCATGACCGTGCGCAGGCCCATGCGGCGCAGCCGCTCGAAGCGCTCGCTGATGCCGGGCTTCAAAACGTCTTCCAGCACGACCAGGCCGGCGATGCGGTTGCCCTCGCAGACCAGGAGTGGCGTCGCCCCCTGCCCGGCCACGTCATCGACCTGCTCTTGCAGGCGCGGCGGCAGCGTGCCGTACGAGTGCTGGACGTGGCGAATGACAGCGTCGGCGGCGCCCTTGCGGATGACCCGGCCGTCGGGCAAGTCGATGCCGCTCATGCGCGTCTGGGCGGTGAACTCGATGAATCGCGCACCCGTCGGCAGCGCGGCCAGCGGGACAGCCCCGTCGGCAGTGCGGCGGTACAGATCGACGATGCTCTTGCCCTCCGGGGTCTGATCGGCCGCCGAGGCCAGGGCGGCCAGATGACCGACCTCCGTGGCGGCCAAATCACCTAACGGGATGAATCGCGTGGCCCGGCGGTTGCCCATCGTGATGGTGCCGGTCTTGTCCAAAAGCAGCGTGTCCACGTCGCCGGCTACCTCGACCGCTTTGCCGCTCTTGGCGAGGATGTTGGCCCGCAGGGCGCGGTCCATGCCGGCGATGCCGATGGCGGCCAAGAGCGCGCCAATGGTGGTGGGGATCAGGCACACCAGCAAGGCCACCAGCGTCGGGATGTCCGTGCCGAGGCTGCGCGACTGCTCGCCGAGGTAGGCCTGCATGTACAACTCGGTGTGGCGAGCCATCGGCCACAGGGCGGCCGTCACAATGAGAAAGATCAGCGTGAACGCGGCCAACACCAGCGACAGAGCGATCTCATTCGGCGTGCGCTGGCGGATGGCACCTTCGACCAGGGCGATCATGCGGTCGAGGAACGACTTGCCGGGACGAGCCGTGATCTGCACGACGATGCGGTCGGAGAGGACGCGCGTGCCGCCGGTGACGCCGGAACGGTCGCCGCCGGCCTCGCGGATGACCGGGGCCGACTCGCCGGTGATGGCCGACTCATCGACCGAGGCGACGCCCGCGATGATTTCCCCGTCGCCGGGGATCATCTGGCCAGCCTGCACCACGACCAGGTCGCCCTCGTTCAGGCGTGTGGACACGGTCTCTTCGAGCAGCGCATGCTCGCTGCCGTTCGACCCCGGCAGCGCGGCCCGGATCTCGAGTTCGTTCAGCACGCGCTGGGCGTCCTCGCGATGCTGGAGTCGATAGGCGGGCGTTTCCTGCCGCGTCTTGCGCAAGGCATCGGCCTGGGCCTTGCCGCGCGCCTCCGCCAGCGCCGAGGCGAAGTTGGCGAACACTACCGTCAGGAACAGCCAGATGTCCAGGGCGATCAGGTAGCCGAGCGATGCCTCGCTCGGATAGCCGAACGCTTTGGCGAAGGTGTACAGGATCGACAGGACCGTGCCGACCTCGACCACGAACATCACCGGATTTTTCCACTGAATGTCCGGCCGCAGCATGACCAGCGACTGCACCAGGGCGGTCTTGAGCAAGTCTGGAGCGAACAGCCCTTTACGCCGGCTCAACCGGCGCGCCATCTTGAGGTCTGCCGGCGAAAGCGTGGCCGGTGCAGGGGGGGAGGTCATGGTTTGCGACATATCGGTTCGACTCCATTATTGGCGAGCGGGGGGCGTCAGCCCCCGGGCAGTTCCAACCGGGAGACATCGGCCCCCCACATCGCCTGTGCGGTTCATTGTCCAAACGGGATCGGACCCAAGTGTTCGGCGACGGGACCGAGGACCGCAGCCGGCATGAACAGCAAGGCGCCGACCAGCAGGATCGTTCCGAACAGAACAAAGCCGAACGTGACGGTATCGGTGCGCATCGTCCCGGCCGTGAACGGAGTGGGCTTCTTGGCCGCGAGACTGCCGGCAATGGCGATCGGCGCGATGATCGGGACAAACCGGCTGATTAACATCACCAACCCGCAGGCGATGTCCCAATAGGAAGCGTAGGGCGGCGCCTCTTTGTTATCGTTGAAGCCATAGGTGTCCGCCAGACCCTCAAAGCCCGAGCCGTTGTTGGCGGAAGCCGAGGTAAATTCATAGAGGATCTCGGAGAAGCCGTGAGGGCCGGGGTTGTTCGTCGATTTCGTCCCCCAGTCGAGGGCGGCGAACAAGCCGGTGGGCATGAGGATCATCAACGGGTGGATTAACAGGGCCAGCATGGCCAACTTCATCTCGCGGGCTTCGACCTTCTTGCCGAGATACTCGGGGGTCCGCCCCACCATCAGGCCCGCCAGGAAAACACCGACGACCAGGTAAATCAGGAAGTTAATGAATCCGACGCCGACACCGCCCCAGATGCAGTTGAGCCACATTCCCGTCAACGGCGTCAGCCCGGCCAGCGGGTTGAGACTGTCGTGCATGGCATTGACCGAGCCGTTCGAGGTGTTGGTCGTCAGCGCCGCCCAAGTGGCGCCAGCCGAAGTGCCGAAGCGCAACTCCTTTCCTTCGAGGTTACCCAACGACTGATCAACCGGCAGGGGTGGGAGGGCCGCGACGTCGATGCCGTCCTTGGCCTTGGTCCGCTCGGCTTGAGCCGTCAGGGTGGGATTCGGTTGCATGGTGTCGTGGAACACGGCCCAGACAATGGTCGTAACCGAAAGCACCAACATCACGCCGAAGATCACGCCGGCATGCCGGAAGTCCTTGATCATTCGGCCAAACATGACGAGACTGGCAATCGGTAACAAGATGATGGAGATACACTCCAGGAAGTTGGTCCAGGCGTTGGGGTTCTCGAAAGGATGGCAGCTGTTGGCTCCGAAGAAGCCGCCGCCGTTGGTGCCCAATTGCTTGATGGCGACAATCGCTGCTGTGGGCCCCCGAGACAAGGTCTGAAATACAGTCGGTTGTCCGTCTGGTCCCGCACCCATTGCACCCGGTTCGACGGTCTTGGCTTGGGCGGCCCCCTCGAACGTCATGGGCATCCCCCCTGCCACCAGCAGCACGCCCAGGATCAAGGCGAGGGGGAGAAAGATGTAGACGACGCCACGCCAGAGATCAAGGTAGAAGTTCCCCAGGTCGCGGTCGCCGCGCAGACCGCGAATGATCGCTACGAGGGCGGCCAGTCCGACAGCCGGCGTCACAAACTGGTTCCAGCAAATGGCGAACACCTGGCTGAAATAGGAGAGATGGACCTCCCCCGAGTAGTGTTGCAGGTTCGTGTTGCTCAAGAAGGAGCAGACGGTGCTGAAGATCGTCGAGGGGCAAAGCATCTTCTTGTCGTCCGGGTTGAACGGCAGCAACGGCTGCAACGCCAGAACGGTGAAGGCGAACACGAAGATCACCACGTTGAAGCACAGCAAGGAAAGCGTGTACCGCTTCCAGTTCTGTGGGCCGGTATCCAGGCGCTGCTCGATCCAGCGCAGCATACCGGGTGGGCGATAACGCCCATCCAGAATCCAGGCCAGGTAGAGGCCCAGGGGTATCGCCAGAACGACCGTGGTGGCGACGATGAGAATGGGCAAAAACCAAACCGACATGAGTTCGCCTTTCGTCCCTAGAACCACTCGGGGCGCAACAGCGCCGCGAGCAGGTAAATGAACAGGAAGACAGTCACGAGGATCGTTAGCCAGATCATGAGGAACCTCCTCGCCTTATACCTTCTCGCAACCCGCCAAGAAGGCAAACATCAGGCCGATCGCGGCGAGTCCGAGCAAGAACATCGCCGGAAGCCAAACCGTGAGATTCATGTGGTCCTCGCGGTATAATGCCGGACAGCGAGTCCGAAAGAAAGACATTCTCTCCCGAGCGCGCTGGATGGTGTTGTGAGGGAGCAAGTTCCGGGCCAGTGGCGGAGGGATTCCACAACGCCTGAGAAGGGAATGAGTTCGGGGTTTTCGTTGACTATCGAGGAACCCTCCACTCCTTGCAATGTGCCCGAACGGTATTGCATTTTGCATGGCGCGGGGATTCGGGAGCGAACAAGCGAACGCGAACGCGGGGAACGAGGGATGGAACTGTTACTGATCGACGATGAGGCGAGTCTGCGGCGAACGCTGCGCACCACGCTGGAAAGCATGAGGCACGTCGTCGAGGAGGCCGGCTCCGGCGAGCAGGCGCTGAATTGGCTGCGCAAACAGCGCTTCGACGTCGCCTTTCTCGATTTGCGGCTGGGACGCGAGGCGGGGATCGACCTTCTGCCTCTGCTGCTGCGCGAAGCGCCGGGATTGGCGGTCGTCGTCATCACGGCCCATGCCAGCATCGCCTCGGCGGTGGAGGCGATGCGGAGCGGCGCCTTCGACTATCTGCCCAAGCCGTTCACGCCCGATCAACTTCGCATCGTTCTGGAGCGTTGGCGGCAAGTGCGTCGCTTGCGTGACCGCGTGAGAAACCTCGAAGAACAGGTGCGGGCGGTAACGCCGGAGACAGACCTGCACACCGAGGAAGAGGCGATGCGTCAGGCGTTGGAACTGGCGTTTCAAGTGGCGCCGAGTGAGGCGACGGTGCTGCTGCGCGGCGAGAGCGGCACGGGCAAGGGCGTGCTGGCGCGGGCCATCCACGAACGCAGTCCGCGCGCGGCCGGCCCCTTCGTCATCGTCCATTGTCCCAGCCTGTCGGGCGAACTGCTGGAGAGCGAACTGTTCGGCCACGTCCGCGGGGCGTTCACGGGAGCCGTGCAGGACACCGAGGGCAAGGTGGCGGCGGCCGAGGGGGGCAGCCTTTTGCTCGACGAGATCGGCGATCTTCCTCCGGCGGTGCAGCCCAAGCTGCTGCGATTGTTGCAGGATCGGTGTTACGAGCGCGTCGGCGAAACGACAACGAGGATCGCCAATGTGCGCATTATCGCGGCGACGAATCGCGATCTATCCGCAGAGGTGGCGGCGGGGCGCTTCCGCGAGGACTTGTTTTATCGCCTAAACGTCATCGACATCGAATTGCCCCCCTTGCGACGGCGTCCGCGCGACATCCTGCCGCTGGCGAAGCACCTGCTGCGCTTCTTCGCGCGGCAGACGGGCAAGGCGTTGGCTTCGTTCACGCCGGAGGCGGAGGCGGCGCTGCTGCGGCACACCTGGCCGGGCAACCTCCGCGAGCTGCGCAACGCCATCGAACGCGGCGTCATCCTGGCGTCCGACCATGCGCTGGATCGCGTCCATTTACCCGGACAGGTGGGCAATCCTCCGCCGGCGCGCGTCGAAGTCGGCGGCGCGGTGACACTCGACGCTCTGGAGGCCGAGCACATCCGCCGCATCCTGGCGGCGAGTGTTTCGCTGGAGGAGGCCGCGGCGACTCTGGGCATCGATCCCAGCACCCTGTATCGCAAACGGAAACGCTATGGCCTGTGACGATTCGCTGACCAGCCCGCAGCGCCAGCAAGGGTTGCCCCTTGCTGGCGCTGCGGGCTGGTAACAGGACTTCATCATGACCCTACGTCAACGCATAGTTCTGGCGCTGGCTCCTTTGGTGTGTTTGCTGGCGCTCATTGCCGCGACGGGCATCGTTCTGCTCCGCCACGTCGGCTCGCGCATCGAGGACATCCTGCACGAAAATTACGTCAGCGTCGAGGCGATGGCCGGACTGAACGAGGGGCTGGAACGCATCGACTCGTCCTTTCAGTTCGCCCTGCAAGGCAAGAAGGACGCCCGCAACGAATATGAGCAAAGCTGGATCGTTTATAACGAGAACCTGAAGCGCGAGCAGAACAACGTCACCGAGGCGGGCGAGCAGGATCTGGTGGATCGCCTGAGCGAGCTGACGAAGGAATACCGGAAAAAGGGAGACGAGTTTTTCGACGCGCCGGCGGACCGTCCGGGGCGGGCGGAGGAGTATTTCGGAAGCGAGGACAAGCGAGGTCTGCTCCAATGTTTCCGCGACATCAAGGAAGTGGCCGGCACGATCCGTCAGTTGAACAAGGACAGCATGGAGAGGGCCAGCGATGAGGCCAAGCGGACGGCGATAATCTCACAAGTCGCGCTGGGCATCGGCTTGGTGGTGACGGTCGGGCTGGCCGGCTTGCTGGTGTGGAGCACCACGCGCGCGGTGCTGGGACCAATCCAGGCCGTGACCCGCTCGGCCATCGCCATCGGCGGCGGCGACCTCAACCAGGCCGTGCCCGTCC
Source organism: Gemmataceae bacterium (assembly GCA_036557825.1). Taxonomy (GTDB): domain Bacteria; phylum Planctomycetota; class Planctomycetia; order Gemmatales; family Gemmataceae; genus JAJPHU01. The sequence continues at coordinate 35,334 of DATBGU010000119.1, read as the reverse complement.
TATCGCGCGATGAGATGGGCCAACTCGCCGAGGCGTTCAACCGCATGAGCCGGCAGCTGCGCGATTATCGCGATTCGCACTCGGCGCGCCTGCTGCGCGTCCAGCGGACGAGCCAGGCGACGATCGACTCGTTCCCGGAGCCGGTGCTGGTGGTCGATCCGAGCGGCCACGTCGAAATGGCCAACCCCGCCGCGCATCGCCTGCTGGGCATCGCTCCGCCGTTGGGGCAGGCCGCCACCTACACCTGGCTGCCGCCCGTCGCCCTTCGTCAGCCGCTGGACGACGCCTTGCGGAAACATCGTCCCTTCTTGACGCAGGCTTTCGATCAGACCGTCACCTTCCGTTATAACGGCGAGGACCGCGCCTATTTACCTCAGATTCTTCCCATTCAAGATCCGTTCGGCATCACTCTCGGCGCCGCCGTCGTGCTCAACGATGTCACGCGCTTTCGGCTGCTCGATCAGATCAAGAGCGATCTGGTGGCCACGGTCAGTCACGAATTGAAGACACCCTTGACCAGCGTTCGCCTCGTCTTGCATCTGCTGCTGGAGGAGACGGTCGGCCCGCTGACGGCCAAGCAAACGGAGTTGCTGATCGACGCCCGCGACAACGCCGAGCGCCTGCTTAACATGATCGAGCATCTGCTGGCGCTGGCGCGATTGGAACAGGGGCGCGAATCGCTGCAACTGCGCGCGGGGTCGCCGCAGTCGCTCCTGGAGGCGGCCGCCCAGACGGCGCGAACGCGCGCCGAGTCCAAGCACGTGCAGTTGATCGTCGAGGACGCTTCGCAAGTGCCGCCGGTGCTGGCTGATCCTGTCCGCCTCGGTCACGCTCTCGACAATCTGCTCGATAACGCCTTGACGTACACCGACCAGGGCGGCCGGATCACACTTTCGGCGTCGGCGCTCGATAAGCAAACGGTGCGGCTGTCGGTGGCCGATACGGGGGTGGGTATTCCGGCCGAGCATCTGCCTCACGTCTTCAACAAGTTCTTTCGTGTGCCGGACCAGAGCCGTGGCCACGGCACCGGGCTGGGACTGGCGATCGTTCGCGAGATCGTGCTGGCCCACGGCGGGCAGGTCAGCTGCGAGAGCCAGGTGGGACAGGGAACGACGTTTCACCTGATGCTGCCGATAGGGAATGAGCAATTAACCACAGAGCCACAGAGAACACAGAGAAAAGACACACAGAGGACGAAGTAAGAAAATAAGAATAGAAGCGTCTCTTATTCTTATTTGTTTCTCTTCTTTCTTCTCTGTGTTCTCTGTGACTCTGTGGTTAGTCTTTTTTGAGGTCGAATCGTGACGACCAACGCCGACCAGCGACCGTCGCCGGAGCGTTTTTTGGCGCTGATCCGCGAACAGCAGCGCGGCCGGCTGAAGGTGTACCTCGGCTTCGCGGCCGGGGTCGGCAAAACCTACGAGATGTTGCAGGAGGGGCAGCGTCTGAAAAAGCAGGGCGTTGACGTCGTCGTCGGCATCGTCGAGACGCACGGCCGGGCCGACACGGCGGCGCAGGTCGGGGATCTGGAGCAGGTGCCGCGGCGGCGCATCGAGTACCGCGGCGTCGTGCTGGAGGAGATGGATCTCGACGCCATCCTAAATCGCCGGCCGCAGGTCGCCCTGGTGGACGAACTGGCCCACACCAACGCGCCGGGCAGCCGCAACGCCAAACGCTACCAGGACGTGCAGGAGTTGTTACAGGCCGGCATCCACGTCATCTCTACGCTGAACATTCAGCACCTCGAAAGCCTGTACGACATCGTCGAGAGTTGCACGGGGGTCAAGGTCAAGGAGCGCGTCCCGGATTACATCCTCGGACTGGCCGATCAGATCGTGAACGTCGATCTGTCGGCGGAGGACTTGCAGGACCGCCTGCGCGGCGGCAAGGTCTATCCACGCGAGCGCATCGACAGTGCCCTGAGCAACTTCTTCACCGAGGAGAACCTGACCCGCCTGCGCGAGATGGCCCTCGAAGAGATCCGTCATCTTCTCGATCGCCGCCGCCAAACGCAGAACACCGACGCCCAGGCGCCCTCCGGGCGGGTGATGGTTTGTCTCAGTTCGCGCAGTCCCAATGCCCACGTCCTGCTGCGCAAGGGGGCGCGGCTGGCCGACCGCATGCACGCGCCCTGGTATGCGGTCTACATCAAAACGCCCAGCGAGGATCTGTCGCGTGTCGATGCGGCGACCCAGCGACGCATCGCCGACACGCTGGCCCTGGCCCATCAGCTCGGCGCCGTGCCGCTGAATTATGCCGGGGCGACCTTCGCCGCCGCCGTGGCGGCGTTCGTCCACGAGTACGGCATCACCCACATTCTGCTGGGGCGGACGCAGCGGCCCTGGTATCGGCGCTGGTTCGGCCAATCGCCCCTCGACCGCCTGCTCCGCACCGTTCGCGGCGTCGATGTCGTCATCGTGGATACCGCATGACCAACCTGCCAATGCCGCGCGATGGCCTCGCCGTTTGGCCGATGGATCATCCGATGGCCCGATGTTAAGATGTGGGACGCCCTCGCCCCACCCATGCCCCTAGCAATTGTTCCTGGAGTGTACCGATGTCCGAGCGTCTCGCTCCCGAAACCGTGACACCAAGACGCTTGTCCCGGCGAAGTTTCCTCACCATCGGATCGCTGGGAATCGCGGGGCTTACGCTGCCGCGGCTGCTGAAAGCTGAGGCGTCCTCCGGTGTTCCTTCGTCGCGGAAATCCGTGATCCTGATCTACCTGGTCGGAGGGCCGCCGCATCAGGACATGTTCGATCTGAAACCGCACGCACCCAAGGAAATCGCCGGCCCCTGGCGGCCGATTGCGACCAATGTTCCCGGCATCCAAATCTGCGAGGCTTTTCCGCGCTTGGCGCGGAGCATGGATAAACTGGTTGTCGTGCGCTCCCTGGTCGGCAACCAAAGCGATCACGACGCCATCCAGGTGTTCAATGGCCATCATCCCCGCAAGCCGACGCCCTCGGGAGGTTGGCCGCAATTCGGTTCCGTCGTGGCGAAAGTTCAACGGCCGAGCGACCGCGTCATTCCTCCTTTCATCAGCTTGTGCTACACCTGCACGCACGGGCCGTACAACGAGCCGGGTCCGGGCTTCCTCGGAACGTCGTGGGCGGCCTTCCGGCCGATGGGTCCGACGCGCGAGGACATGGTGCTGCGGGGTCTGTCGATGGAGCGGCTTGCCGATCGAAAAACATTGCTGAGAAGTTTCGACAGCTTGCGCCGCGACATCGACGCCAGTTCCACCATGGAAGGAATGGACCACTTCACCCAGCAAGCCTTCGGGTTGCTCACCTCCTCCAAGTTGGCCGATGCGCTGGATCTGTCCAAAGAAGATCCCCGAACGGTGGCGCGGTACGGCACGGGGAACCCGAAGATATTCATGGATGGCAACGGCGCGCCGCGCGTCCCGCAAAGCCTGCTGATGGCCCGACGGCTGATCGAGGCCGGGGCGCGGGTCGTCACCCTCAACTACAGCAAGTGGGACTGGCACGGCGGCAAGAACGCGGAGGGCCGGGCGGACAACTCCATCTTCTTACGCGAGGCGGAGGACTTTCCGGTCTTCGACCAGTGCGTTAGCGCCCTGGTCGAGGATCTTCATCAGCGGGGATTGGACAAGGATTGCACGGTGGTGGCCTTGGGCGAGTTCGGACGGACCCCGAAGATCAGTGCCCAGGTCGGTCGCGACCACTGGCCGCAAGTGAACTGTGCGCTGCTGGCCGGCGGCGGGATGAAGACCGGGCAGGCGATCGGAGCGACCGACAAGATCGCGGGAGAGGCGGTCGCCCGTCCGGTTACGTGGGGCGAACTGTTCGCCACCCTCTACCACAACCTCGGGATCGACTGCCGCCGGGCGACGTTGTCGGACCTCACCGGCCGGCCGCAGTACCTGGTCGAGGAGGACGCCAAGCCGATGCCGGAACTTATCTGAGTCGCCAACCGCCGTCCAGGCCGCTGCTCGGTCGGCGGAGGACCGACGGCAGCAAGGGCGTCCCGCGTCCCCCTTCCGCATCATCGGAATCGTAACATATGAGGAGACGACAATGTCCATGAACCCGTTTGTGCGGTACGGTCTTCGCTCGGCCGGCGCGGCGCTGCTGATCGCCGGCCTCCTGTTTGCCTCCACCTCCTCGACCGCTCAAGACACGAAAAAGTCGGGCAAGGGCAAGCAGCCGGATTTCATTCCCGAAGGCTATGACGACTATCAAAACATGCGCGATCAACTCGGCATCAAGAAGATGCGCAAGGGACGCGATGGGCGAGGTGCGGATTCCTCAAGGGAGGCAACGGCGAATCCTCACAAGGAGACGATGCCCGACCTGATGACGTTCAAGGATGGGACAAAGGTGACGTCGGCGAAACAATGGCCCCAGCGGCGTGCGGAAATCGTCGAGGAGTTCGAGCGCGAGGTCTACGGCAGGATTCCCAAGAACGTCCCCAAGGTCAAGTGGGAGATTACCAACACGGTCGAAGGCGAAAGCGGCGGCATCGCGACCGTGACGAAGACGTTGGCCGGCCGCGTGGACAATAGCGCGTTTCCGAAGATCGAGGTCACGATTCAAGCGAGCTTCACCGTGCCCAAGGATGCCGCGGGCCGAGTGCCGATTCTGTTGCAGTTTGGGTTCGTGGGCGGGCGCGGCGGCAGGGGAGGTGCAAGCTCGTGGACGCAGCAGGCGCTCAACAAGGGCTGGGGCTACGGCACCCTTAATCCCAATAGTATTCAGGGCGACAACAGCAGGCTGCGCGAAGGGATTATCGGCCTGTGCAACAAAGGCCAGCCCCGCAAACCCGACGACTGGGGCGCGTTGCGCGCCTGGGGGTGGGGCGTGAGCTGTTTAATTGACTACTTCCAAGCCCATCGGGATTCGGGGGTCGATCCGGCCAAGGTGTGCATTACCGGCGTGTCGCGCTACGGCAAGGCCGCGCTGGTGGCCGCGGCCTTTGATAAGCGGGTCGCGGCCGGATTCGTCGCTTCCTCGGGGGCGGGCGGCGCCAAGCTGTTTCGCCGCGATTTTGGCGAACTGCTGGAAAACGTGGCCGGCCGCGGCGAGTACCACTGGATGGCGGGCAACTTCCTGCAGTATGCGGCCGAGGAGGCGACCTCCGGCAAGAAAACGGCGGCCGACTTACCCATCGATCAGCACGAGTTGATTGCCCTGTGCGCCCCTCGGCTTTGCTTTATCAGCTACGGCGTCCCCGAGAAGGGCGACCCGAATTGGGTCGATGCCCACGGCAGCTTCATGGCAGCGGTGCTGGCAGGTCCAGCCTATCGGCTGCTCGGGAAGAAGGATCTGGGCACGGGGGGAGATTACTTGACCGATAAGATGCCCGCCGTCAATACCCTCATCGGCGGCAAACTGGCCTGGCGTCAGCACGACGGCGGCCACACCAACGTCCCGAATTTTCCGGCGTTCTTCGAGTGGGCCGGCCGTTCCATCTCCGCTCCCGGTCCGCGCAAGCCGGCGACGCCGAAGCGGGAACGAGAAAAATGACCGAATACCGAGGTTGAGTGCTGGGCAATTGCGTGAAGTGAGCCGATGCCGCTGGGCATGGAGTGAATCCGGTCTGTAGCCGAATTCGTGAGAATTCGGTTTTCTCCCCTCGACCGAATTCTTACGAATTCGGCTACGGACGAGGAAACGACTCCCCTTAATGCGGCGGCGGGTAAGTCACATTACGCCGTCGTTTCTTGTCGTTTTTCCACCTCGTAAGGATGTCATTCAACGGGGCCGCATTTCGCGTCACAGGACTGTTTCATGGGCTTCTCATCACCCAGCGGGTACACTCCGTTCAAATAGCTCCACCCCATCCCATTCTCGAAGGTGCTTCCGCGATGGGCCGATCCCTTCTCTGGCTGACCGTCCTGTTGTCGTTGGCGGCGGCTTCCTCCACTTCCAAACCTGCCCTCGACAAGAAAGCGTCCCCCGGCGACCGCGTGTTCGGCGCGGCGAAGGTCGTGCAGTTCCATCTGACGATGAGCGAGAAGCAGTTCGCGGCCCTGGCCCCCGCGGAAGGGCCCCGGTTCGGGCCAGGCTTTGGGCCGCCGCGCAAGCAACCGGAAGGCACGCACCGAAACCAGTTCGGCGTCGATCTCCCCTGGTCCAAGGGCGATGTCACCTTCGACGGCCGAACGTACAAGGACGTCGGTGTCCGTTACAAGGGCAACTACACCTTCATGGCCACGGCCCGGTCGCTGAAACGGTCGATGAAGTTTGACCTGAACAGGTACGTTGAAGCGCAGAAGCTCGACGGGCTGACCATGCTCACCCTCAACTGCGGCGTCAGCGATCCGTCGCGGGCGCGGGAGGCGCTGGCCTACGCTTTCTTCCGAGACGCCGGCGTTCCCGCGCCGCGCACCTCCTTCGCCGAAGTGACCCTCACCGTTCCCGGCAAGTACGATAAAGAACTCGTCGGCGTCTACACGGCCGTCGAGCAGGTCAACAAGGGATTTCTGAAACGGCACTTCAAGGACGGTTCGGGGATGCTCCTCAAGCCGGAGGGGCTGCACGGCGGCCCGGCGTATCTGGGACCGGACTGGAAGGCCTACGAAGGCCGCTACAGGCCCAAGGCGGACCCCACGGACGAGCAGAAGAAACGCCTCATCGAGTTCACGAAGCTGATTAGCAGCGGCAGCGACGAGGCGTTCGCCAAGGAGATCGGCTCGTACTTGGACGTCGAGGCTTTCCTGAGGTTCATCGCTGCCAACGCCCTGCTGTCGAACCTCGATTCTTACCTGGGCTACGGCCACAACTATTTCCTGTACCTGGTGCCCAAGACGAACCAATTCGTGTTCATCCCGTGGGATCTGGACCTGTCGCTGGCGACGTGGCCCGCCGCCGGCACGCCGGAGCAGCAGGTGCGATTGAGCCTCGACCATCCCCACACGGGGCAGAACAAACTCCTCGACCGCCTCTTCGCGATCAAGGAACACAAAGAGAAGTATTTGGCGATCGTCAAGGAACTGACCTCGACGAGCTTTACCAAGAAGAAACTGCTTGAGCACCTGGAGCCGATCGAGAAGGCGCTGAAAGAGCCGATAGCGAAGGAGGCGGAGGCCGTCGCGGCGCGGAAGGAGGGGCGCGGCAGGGGTGGGTTCGGCATGGGGTTCGGCGGGCAGTTCGGCCACTCGATGCCGCCGCGCAAATTCATCGAAAAGCGGACAGAGTTGGTGGCGGATCTGTTGGCGGGCAAGACCAAGGGCTTCGAGCCAAAACCATTTGGGTTCGGATTCGGACGACCACCGGCCGCTGGCGGCGGCCCAGAGAAGAAAGATCGGTGACGACCTCGCGATGACGGGTCTCGCCGGGCAACACGCGTCGGTCGGATCGGACGGCACACCGTTTCGGACCTGGAGGATCAGCATGTTTCGGTTCCGTTGTTGCCTACTGTTGTGGAGCAGCCTTGTTTCGTGTGCATTCGCTCCCGGACAGGAACCGCGACCCGGCCCGGCCGCTAAGAAGGCCGAGTCCGTGTCCCCGGTGGTCTCCGCCAAGACGGATACCGACAAGACCTCTGCCGAGGCGGTGGCGTTTTTTGAAAAGAAGATCCGGCCGGTGCTGGTGAAGGAGTGTTACACGTGCCATTCCGGCCAGAACGGGAAAAAAGTCCGCGCTGGGTTGGTCCTCAGCACGCGGGAGGGCATCCGCAAGGGTGGCGACACCGGGCCGGCGATCGTTCCGGGCAGTCCAGCGCGCAGCCTGCTGATCAAGGCGCTCAGCTACAGCGATCCCGAACTGTCCATGCCGCCCAAGAAGAAACTCGACGCGGCGGTCGTTCGCGATTTCGAGGAATGGGTCCGCATGGGCGCGCCCGACCCACGCACGGCGGTGCAAGTCTCCTCCAAGAACCCGGACCTCGACCACGGACGCCGGCACTGGGCCTACCAGCCACCGAAGAAGGCCGCGGAACCCAAGGTGAAGAATACCGCCTGGCCGCGCACCGAGGTCGATCGCTTCATTCTGGCGGCCCTGGAAACGAAGGGACTGACGCCGGTGAGTGACGCGGACCGGCGGACGCTGCTGCGCCGCGTCCGCTTCGACCTCACCGGCCTGCCGCCCACGCCGGCCGAGGTGGAAGCGTTTGCCGCGGATACTTCACCGGATGCCTTCAAAAAGGTGGTCGATCGTCTTCTGGCGTCGCCGCAATTCGGCGAGACGTGGGCGAGGCACTGGCTGGACGTCGCCCGCTATGCCGAGAGCACGGGCAAGACGGTGAACTTCAACTACCCTCACGCCTGGCGCTATCGCGACTATGTCATCGCGGCGTTCAACGCCGACAAGCCGTACGACCAGTTCATCAAGGAGCAACTCGCCGGCGATCTGATGAAGTCGGATGATCCGAAGGTGAAAGCCGAGCGCCTGATCGCAACCGGCTTCCTGGCAATCGGCCCGAAGACACTGAACGAGCGCAACGGCCTCAAGTTCGAGCTGGATGTGGCCGACGAGCAGATCGATGTGACCACCCAGGCGTTCCTCGGAGTTACCGCCGCTTGCGCCCGCTGTCACGACCACAAGTTCGACCCGATCCCGCAGAAGGACTACTACGCACTCGCGGGGATCTTCCGCAGCACCGAGACGTGCTATGGCACCGTCCGCTTCATCAACGCTCAGCGGACGGCCCCGTTGCTGCCTCTGCCCAAGGAGGCGAACCCGGTCGCCGCGATGCCCAAGCAGACCGACGCGGAGCGCCGGCGCGTCGAGGACCAGATCCAGAACGTGCGGAACGCGATGAGGAGGATGAGGGATCCGATCCAGCAGTTCTTCGCCTCCGGGCAGATCTCGCTGCTCCAGGCGAGGCTCGACGCCTACGATGCCGAGGGGAACCCGAAGTTGCTGGCGATGGGCGTCCGCGACAAGCCCGCCGGACCCGCGTCTCCTCCCTCCAGGGTCAGGTTCGGCGGGCCGGGCGGGTTCACCTACGACGGCACGAAGACCATCGCTCTCAGCCCCGTCTACACCCGGGGCGAGCCGGATCAGCCGAGCGACTCTCCCGTACCGCGCGGCACCCTCCGGGTGATCGCCCAGACCCCGCTGAAGATTGATTCGACGAGCAGCGGCCGGCTCGAACTCGCCGAGTGGATCGCCGGCCGGGAGAACCCACTGACCGCTCGCGTGATGGTCAATCGTGTCTGGCTGCACCTGTTCGGACGCGGCCTGGTCCCGACCGCCAATGACTTCGGCCTGGCCGGGCGCCCGCCGACGCATCCAGAGCTGCTGGACCACCTCGCCCATCATTTCATGGACAACGGTTGGAGCGTGAAAAAACTCATCGAGCATCTGGTGATGAGCCGCGTCTACCAACTCGGTTCGATGACCGAAGCCGGCGCGATGGAGGTCGATCCGGACAACACCCTGCTTTGGCGGATGGCGCCGCGTCGTCTCGATGCCGAGAGCCTGCGCGATGCCCTGCTGGCGGTGAGCGGGCAACTCAACACCACGTCACCGGTCGGCTCGGTGGTGGCGCGCGGCGGTGAGGGGCCGGTGGCCCGCTTTGGCCGGGGCGGCGACCCGATCGCCGCAGCGGTCAACGACCCACGCAACACCCATCGCTCGGTCTATCTGCCGATCGTGCGCGACAAACTGCCCGAGGTTCTGACGCTGTTCGACGGAGCCGATCCGTCCCTGATCGTCACGGATCGTCCGACGACGACGGTCCCTTCGCAGGGGCTATTCCTGCTGAACAACGCCTTCGTGATTCGTGCGGCCGACATGGCGGCCGACCAGCTCCTCAAGAGCAACGGCACCGACTCGGAAAGGATTCGTAAGGCGTTCGTCCGGTTTTTCGGCCGGCCGCCGACGGCCAAGGAACTGGCAGGCGCCGAGGCGTTCCTCAAGAGATACCAGGCACGGTTGACGAAGGACCGCGTCTCCGCCCCGCAGCCGGAACGCGAGTCGTGGAGCGCCTTCTGTCAAGCGCTGTTCGCCAGTGCCGAGTTTCAATATCGGAAATAAGCGCGAGCGCTGGTGGGACCGGCGTCTCGCCGGTCTCACCAGCGCCGCCTCACGGTCCACGTGGAGTCGATCGATGTTATCTCGCCGGACCATGTTGAAGACAAGCTGCTCGGGATTCGGCTATCTGGCGTTTGCCGCGCTGGCGCACGCGGAGGCAGCTCGGGCAAGCCGTGCGGAGGCCGATCCGCTGGCGCCGAAGGAGTCGCACTTCACGCCGCGGGCGAAGCGCGTGATCTTCCTGTGCATGGAAGGAGGGCCAAGTCATGTCGATACGTTTGACTACAAGCCCAAACTCACCGCCGATAACGGCAAGGCGGCCCCGCGTGGCCGGAGTGGACTCGGCGGCGCCAGGCTCCTCGGCTCGCCATTCCGCTTCGCCCAGCACGGCAAGAGCGGCCTGTGGATCAGCGAACTGTTCCCCGAACTGGCGCGCCATGCCGATAAGCTCTGCCTGCTGAACGGCATGTACACCGACCTGCCCAATCACGCTCAGGCATTCCTTCAGATGCACTGCGGCATCTACCAGTTCCCTCGGCCCAGTCTCGGCGCATGGGTTCTCTATGGCCTGGGCAGCACGAACGAAAATCTGCCGGGCTTCATCACCATCAGCCCGCCGCAGCAACATGGGGGTCCGGCGAACTACGGCGCGTCGTTCCTGCCGGCCGTCTACCAGGGAACGCGAATCGGCGGGAATTTCGGCTCGGGCGAGCAGGTCAGCAACCTGCGGAATTCTCGCCGTCCCCTGAGCGCCCAGCGCGTGCAACTCGATTACGTGCAGGATCTGAACCGCGCCACGGTGGAGTCCCTCGGCCAAAACTCCGAGATTGAGGGCTTGATCTCGTCCTATGAGTTGGCCTTCCGTATGCAGCTTGAGTTTCCGAATGTGCTCGATCTCCGCGAGGAGACCCCCGCGACGCTCAAACTCTACGGCATCGAGGAGGAGCGCGGCGGAGGGGGTGGCCGGCCCGGGTTCGGTTCCGCGGCCGCCGGTCCCAGTAACTTTGGCCGGCAGTGCCTCCTGGCCCGTCGCCTGATCGAGGCGGGCGTCCGCTTCGTCGAGGTGACGATGGGTGGCTGGGACCACCACCGCAACATCAAGGAATCGCTCACCAACCACTGTCGGGCCATCGACAAACCCATCGCCGGTCTCCTGGCGGATCTTCACCGGCGCGGTTTGCTCGATGACACGCTGGTTCTGTGGGGCGGCGAGTTCGGCCGTAGCCCCTACGCGCAGGGCGACGGCCGCGACCACAACAATAAGGGCTTCACCATGTGGATGGCCGGCGGCGGCGTCAAGGGTGGACTCGCCCACGGCAAGACCGACGACCACGGCTTTGAAGCTGTCGAGGGCAAGGCCCACATCCACGACTGGCATGCGACCATCCTGCATCTCCTCGGCCTCGATCACAAGAGGCTGACGTACCGGTATGCCGGCCGCGACATGCGACTTACCGACGTGAAGGGCAACGTCGTCCACGCGATCATCGGGTAACGCGCCCGCCCTGGCCGGTCGTTGTCGCGCACCGGACGACCTCGTCGGGATCCTGCCACATGGTGCTCCGCCGTCGTCCGGCGCGGAACCCGCTGGACACGCTTTCGTTTAGGCAGTCGGTCGGATGATGACCCTTCCGCCGTCGTCCGGCCCCAGGACGATCCCGTACCGCCGCGCTCGGGAGCGTGCCCCTGCCGGGCGGCTCGGCCGGACTTCGCTCAAGAGGGTGGCGAGCAGGACCTTCATCTCGTAGAGCGCGAACGGCATCCCAAGACAGACGCGATTGCCGCCCCCGAACGGGAACCACTCGTGCGCCCCGAACTTCCGCTCCAGAAATCGCTCAGGCCGGAACCGGCTGGGGTCGGGATAGAGTTCCTCACGGCGATGCACCAGGTAGGAGCAGGGGCAGAGGACTACCCCGGTCGGGTACTCGCGGCCGCCCACCGCGAATGGTCGTACAGTCTTCCGCACGACGAATGGCGCAACCGGGCGGAGCCGCAGGCTCTCGCGGATCGTCCCCTCCAGGTACTCCAGAGTAGGCAGATGCCCGGCCTCCGGGGGTCCGCCGCCGGTCACACGCCTTAGCTCGTCAGCAAGGCGATCAACCACTTCCGGGTGTCCCGCGATTTCGCTCAGCGCCCAGGAAAGGGCCAGGGCGGTCGTATCGTGCCCCGCGATGAGGACCGTGATGAGCGCGTCGCGCACCTCGCGGTCCCCTAGCGGCGTGCCGTCCTCGTGCGTCGCGGCGAGTAAGTCGTCCAGCACGTTCTGGCCGGCCGGTGGGTGGACGCCCCGCCGCCTTGCCGCGATGAAGGCGAAGAGGTCATCGTCGAGGTCGCTTAACTGCCGAAATAGCGGAACCCAACGCGACCCGCTCAGCCACCGGATCGGGATGATCGTCATGAGCACCAGGGCGTACCGTTGCCGGCCGTTGGACAGGAACCTCTCCATCTTCTGCTCAAAGCGGTCCATCTCCGGGCCGGGCGGAAGGCCCAGCCCGGTCCGGAGGATGACCCGCAGTGTCACCCGCCGCATCGTCGGGAGGGTAGGGAAGGGCGCCCCGACCGGCCACGTCCGGACGGCGTCGAGCGTCTCCAGCCGCATCGCGTCAAAGAATGCCCGCATCCGCTCGCCCTTAAACGGGGGGACCACGACGCGGCGCTGCCTGGCGTGCGGGGCGCCGTCGAGCACCAGGACAGAGTGCCGGCCGACCGTGGCGGTGAAAAGGGAGTTGGCCTCGCCCGAGTGGAGCACGTCGGGATCACCCCGGAAGACCTCACGGACGGCGTCCGGGTCGGAGAGCATCACGAACCGGCCGTTGCCGGCGACGTGGAGCGTGAAGGCGTCGCCGTAGCGGCGGTGGCACTCGTCGAGGAGGCCGAGGGGGTCGCCGGCGAAGCGGACCAGTTGCCACCAAGCCGGATCCCTCGGTCCCGGAGGGAGCGCGGACTTCGGGGGCGACATCGTCTGGGACATCGAGCTGACTCCAACGGCTTACAACCGAGCTGCGACAACCGCGTGGTCCCTCAACCCTTGCCGCGAAAGCGATTGAACAGGTTGCTCGTGATTCGCTGCACCCTCGGGTCGGGCCCTCTTGGCTGGACGCCATAGCAGGCCGGGTGCTTGTAACCCGGCGGTTCGCTCAGACCGTCGGCCCACCAGCAAGTCGCGGCGTTGAAGACGAAGTTCTCCTTCGGTCCCGGATAGATGGTGGCGGTGTACTCCTCGGTGACACCCTTCTGGGTGATCTTCCCCCGGCCAACGACCCGCAGCCCCGCGATGTCCGCCGGCGCTCCCATCCACTCCCAGCCGACCAGGCCCGGGATGCCATCGCCGTCCTTCATCCCCGTCCCTGCAAAGATCCAGTGTTTCTCGTCCGAACAAATCCAGTCGGCACCGCCGACGTAGGGATAGAGATTGCGGGCCCCGATCAACGTCGCCTCGCTCGGCCCTGCCTGGCCCAGTTCCCGATATTCCGGGTAAGCCTTGGCCGCTCGCTCTTCAATAGGGCCGAACTGACCGATGCGGGTGATGACGCGGTGGGGAACCTTGTCGCCGCTGGGCTGGATCGACAGGGTTCCCCAGCAGGTGTCGCCACTGAGGAAGGCGGCATTGAGCCCGCCGGCCACCGCTTTCTTCACGTTGTTGAACATATCGAGGGACCAGTACTCGTCGTGGCCGATCGAGATCCAACCCCTGGCCCTCAACAGTCCTTTTCCGTCGGCGTGCGTGTCGATGTTGCTGATGTAGGAGACGTCGTAGCCCTCTTTCTCCATCCAGAAGGCCAGCGGGAACTCCCAGAGGAAGAATTCGCCCGACCCCTGCGACAACGGCGCGTCGAGAATCTGGCAGTATTTCCCGTAGGGGCGGTCCCAGCTAACGCGGACCCCCTTGCCCTGATACCACTCCTGCTTGCCGTCGTTGTAGAGCGCGTAGTGATCGGGCCAGCGGTTGTAGGCTGCCCAGGTGGTGTCGCTGCACTGGAAGAGGAAGTCGCAGGGCCGGTCGTCGCGCACGATGAAAATCACATAGCTCTGGAGAGCCTCTTTCTCCGCCGTCAGCTTGCCGACGTAGACGCCGCTGGGCCAATCCTTCGGGATGACCAATCGGGTGGCCGGCTCCCACCGGCACTCGCGCAGCCGTTCCTTTCCCACGTCCGGGTCGGGCGGCCTCCTCCCCCGAAACGGGCCGAGTTGCCGGAGATGCCGGCCTCCCTTGCCGCCGTAGTAGCCGAGCCGGTAGATATCGATCGTGAACGGTGATGCCGGGTTCGTGCTGACCATGATCTCCAGCGTCTGGCCGGCACGGAGGCTGGTCCGCGAGCAGTAGCCTTCGATCCAGGGACAACGATATTTCGTCTTCGGATCGATGCGGGTGCTCCTCAGGAGCCAGTCGGTGGTGCCGGACTTTTCATTCTCGGCCTTGATCAGGTCGCGCTGGCGTGGGGATGGCTCAGCCAGAGTATGCGTCAGTGGGTGCAGCGTGGAGGCCAGACCGGCAGCGGCCACGCCCTTCAATACTCCTCGGCGGCTCAGGTGAGACCCGGTATCGAGATGATCGGCCATCAGATCGCTCCTTCGGTGGATGGTGACATTCACTCCGGTAGGTCTGTCCCTTCCGACGCGAATCCGGTCTGGCGGCGGGGCGCGCCTACCTTACCGCCGCGCCGGAGGTCTCAACGTCTGCCGGTGTTCTTCCCACGAATGCCGTACGCGGGCGGCCGCGCCTGGGCTTGCCTATGATGTGGGGATCCGCCCGCGTCGGCGGGGTAGTGTTCCCGTAACCAACCACGCAGCGGTACGTCTACGTCCTCCGGATCGTAAGCGCTGTTGGCACAGGTGGCGTAGCCGAGCAATTGGCGGCGGACGGGGTCCGCCTGCTCAACGAGGCGCACGACAGTCATCTCGTCTTTGGGACGGAGCCAGCGGTAGGCGTAGCCCATCCAGATGACCTTGCGCGTGTGCGGCCCGAAATTGGGGCTCCGCGAGTGCCACAGACGGCGGTCCAGCAGTAGGGCCGAACCGGCCGGCACGCGAAGAGGGATGGCGCCGGGCGGGTTGGCGGTGCCGTCGTCGGGACAGTCCAGTTCGTCTTGCAAGTGCGAGCCGGGCAACAGCAGTGTGTTTCCCCAGTCCGGGCGGGTAACGTCGGTCAGATAATACCCGACCTTGAGGGACAGCCGCGGTCGGGGACGGCACTCGATCTCCTCGTTGACCCGCATGCTGTCCTGGTGCCAAGCGACCGGCCGGGCCGGCGGTTGCTCCGCGCGCGGCGTCACATCGAGGTGGGTATGGTATACGTAGATGTTCCAGCCCAGGATGCCCCAGACCTTGGGGAAGATCCTCGGCCAGTCGATCAGGCTCAGGAAGGCGTCATCCTCCGGGAGGATGTTCGTGAAGGAGAGCAGCCGGTCCTGGGGATTGGTGGGGTTGCGTTCCCGCGCATCGACCCGGTCCACGGCGGCGATCAGACGATCGTTCGTGGAGCGGTCCACAGCCTCAGGGACGACGAGAAAACCTTGCTGCTGGAACTGACGTCGTTCCTCCTCGTTCAAGCGATACTGCAAACACATAGGGTCCATAATGGAGACCTGTCTGGTCCTGACGAGCTGCGCGGTAATCGCCGCGATCCGATCCCGACCGAATGGTCTGGTCGATGGTGGTCCTCGGTGGTCAGCCGCGGCCCGTCTTCGGACGGTGGGATGGTGCCACTCGTTTGAGGAGAAACTACCACGCGAAAGCCTGCTCGTCTACATTCCACTGGATCGGCGATCGGCGTGATGATGTAGACAACGTCAACGCCGTGGTCGGTCAGCGGCTTCCTGTCATGCTGGGATGAGAGCGGATACCCTACCTCGACGCGGGATTGTAACTGTCTCTCCCGCGGCCGGCGGGTACATTAGAAGCGAGCGAAGTCCGCGTTGAGTGCTGGAAGCTGCTCCGATATCCCAGGACCGGCGGTTCCCAACTGTTCACCCTGTCGAATGACTCGTGGGAGATCGACGACCTGAGCGACAAGTGGAGTTCGCCGCACAACGGATCAAGTTGAGACAGCGGACCGTATCCTGACCAAAGATCGAGTGAAACGGAGAGTGCGCGATGAGCAAGACCGCCACGGCCTTCCTTCTCGGGGCCTGTTTGCTGTTCCTTGTGCCCACGAACCTCGCGAAGGCCGCTCCGGCCGACGACCGTTTCAGCCCGCTGGACGTCTTCCAGCTCCAATACGCCTCCGACCCGCGGATCTCTCCGGACGGCCGCTGGGTCGCCTACGTCCGTCACTCGATGGACATCCGCAAGGACCGCCGCCGCTCCCACCTTTGGATGGTCCGCACGGATGGCACCGATCACCGGCCTCTGACATCAGGCAGCGCGAACGCCTCCATGCCGCGCTGGTCGCCCGATGGCCGGCGCCTGCTCTACCTGTCCGAGGCGGACGGAGCGGCGAAGCTCTCCTGCCGCTGGATGGACACCGGCCAGACGGCGGAACTGACCACCGTTCAGGATGTAGTCGGCCTGGCCTGGTCTCCGGATGGCAAGACCATCGCCCTCTCGATGTTCGTCCCCGAGTTGGCGAAGTCGTTTGTCGATTTGTCCGCGAAGCCAGAGGGGGCGGAGTGGGCCGAGCCGTTCAAGGTGATCCGGACGGTAAACTACCGGGCCGACGGCAAGGGTTTTCTCAAGGAGGGCCGTTACCACCTCTTCGTCCTCTCGGCCGACGGCGGCTCTCCGCGCCAGGTGAGTAAGGGAGCGTTCGACCACCGCGGCACCCCCGCCTGGGCGTCCGACGGCAAGTCGCTCTTCGTCTCGGCCAATCGCCGGCCCGACGCGGACCACGACCCGCTGAACACCGAGATCTATGAGGTGTCCCTGGCGGACGGGACCGCCAAGGCGCTGACCGACCGCGAGGGGCCGGACACGCATCCTGTGCTGTCGCCCGACGGCAAGCAGATCGCCTACCTCGGCTTTGACGACAAGCGGCAGGGCTATCAGGTAACCCGGCTGTACCTGATGAACCGCGACGGCAGCGGCAAGAAATGCCTCACCCTGGCGCTGGACCGCTCCGTCCAAGCCCCGGCCTGGGATCCGGATGGGAAGGGAATCTTCTTCCAGTTCGACGACGAGGGCACCACCAAGGTCGGTTGGATCTCCCTGGAAGGGAAAGTGAGGGTGCGGGCCGCAGGCGTCGGGGGCACGACACTTGACCGCCCCTATGCCAGCGGTTCCTTCTCGGTGAGTGGCGACGGGCTGATCGTCTTCACTCTGACCGGACCCGACCATCCAGCCGAGGTTGCGGTCAGCCGGCCCGGCGCCGCGCCGCGTCGGCTTACTTCGCTCAGCACCGACCTGCTGGGACACAAGGCTCTGGCGAAGGTCGAGGAGATCCGCTTCAAGTCGTCCCATGACGGCCGTTCGATTCAGGGCTGGATCGTCCACCCACCACAGTTCGATCCGAAGAAGAAGTACCCACTAATCCTGGAGATTCACGGTGGCCCGTTCGCCAACTACGGTCTGCGCTTTGCCGCCGACATGCAGTTGTATGCCGCCGCCGACCATCTCGTCCTCTACGTCAACCCGCGGGGCAGCACCGGCTACGGCGAGGAGTTCGGCAATCTGATCCATCACGCCTACCCCGGCCACGACTATGACGACCTGATGTCCGGCGTGGATGCCGTCCTGAAGCGCGGTCACGTCGATGAGAGGAACCTGTTCGTCACCGGTGGTAGCGGCGGCGGCGTGCTGACGGCCTGGATCGTGGGGAAGACGAAGCGTTTCCAGGCGGCGGTGGCGGCCAAGCCGGTCATTAACTGGACGAGCTTCGTCCTGACTTCGGACATCTATCCGTTCTTCGTGCGCTACTGGTTCCCGAGTCCACCGTGGGAGCAGCCGGAGCACTACTGGAAGCGGTCACCCTTGTCGATGGTCGGCAACGTCGCGACGCCGACCATGCTCATTACCGGGGAAGCCGACCACCGCACGCCGATCACGGAGGCAGAGCAGTTCTACCAGGCCCTGAAATTGCGCAAGGTGGACACGATGTTGGTGCGGGTGCCAGGGGCATCGCACGACATCGGCGTGCGACCCAGCCACCTGATGGCCAAGTCGGCCTACGTCCTCAAGTGGTTCAAGACCCACCGGCGCGAGCCCTGATGCGCGGGAGGGACCATTGACGCCCTTCGCCGCGCGGTCGATGTTCGACGTCGGCCCATATCAGTCCTTTTCGCCCCAGACTTTGGGGGCGACGAAGTCCTTGGGTCTCGGCTTGGCTTTCGGCCGCACCGCCTGTCTGGCGTACCCAGCGAGCGTCGTTTTCAGCTCCTTGACCTTCTCCGGGTTCTTGTCCGTCAGGTTCGTCTTTTCGTAGGGGTCGTCCTTCAAGTTGAACAACTCGACCGGTCCCTTGGCATCCGGCTTCGCCGGGCCGCCGTCCGGATCGTCGGCGCCCTGCTTGACGACCAGTTTCCAGTTGGCCGCACGAACGGCCCCGGTCCTCGGCGTGGTGTTGAGCAGGATCGCGTCGTGCGGGGACGGTTTGCCCCGCGCCAGCGTCGGCCAGATGTCGAGACCATCCACGGGCAGTTTCTGTCTGGCCTTCGCGCCGCACAGATGTAAGAGCGTCGGGTACCAGTCCACGATGTGCAGCGGCTCGGTCACGGTGCTGCCGGCCTTGATGTGTCCCTCCCAGGCGACGCAGGCGGCGACGCGGACGCCGCCCTCATAGAGGGTGCCTTTGCCGGCGCGGTACTTGCCGTTGTCGGTCACTACACCGGGCTGCGGACCCCCGTTGTCGCTGCTGAAGACGAACAACGTGTTCTTGCGCGCGCCGGCCCTGTCCACCGCATCGACGATCTGTCCCACCGCCTCGTCCAGCGCGGCTAGCATCCCGGCGTACTTCTGCCGTTCGCCCTTCAAGAACCTGTACGGCTTGGTGTACTCGGATGGAACCTGGTGCGGCGCATGGACGGCGTTGAACGGCACGTACAGGAAGAACGGCTTCTCCCCGGCATTGTCGGCGATGAACTTCACCGCCTCCCGGGCGAGGAGGTGGGTGCTGTAGCCGTCGTCGCGGCACGCCTTGTCGTTCCTGTGCCAGTCGAATCCGCCGTCGCGTGTGTGGGCGAAGTAGTCGATGGCGCCGTTGTAGTGGCCGTACTGGTGGTCAAACCCGCGGCGGGTGGGTAGGTAGTCGGGAGCGAAGTGGCCCAGGTGCCACTTGCCGACGATGGCAGTCGCGTACCCCGCCTCCTTCAGAGCCTGGGCGAGCGTGCGTTCCTCCCGCGGCAGCCCGTACCGCGCCCACGGCCGGACGACTCCGACTTGAAGGCCGTGCCGCATCGGATAGCGGCCGGTCAACAGCGCGGCCCGCGTCGGGCTGCACAGCGGCTGCACGTAGAAGGCGTCGAGTCGCGCGCCGGCGGCGGCCAGCTTGTCGATGTGGGGGGTTCGGATCTCCTTGCCGCCCATGAAGCCGCAGTCCTCGCGGCCGAGGTCGTCGGCGAGGAGGAACACGACGTTGGGTCGAACGCCGTCGGCCTGGACGACCGAGCTTAGACCGAGCGACACGATCAACGGACACACGAAGCGCATCATGGCAGAGACTTCCTCCACGTCGGTGCCGCCGTGGTCAGCCGCATCGCCGCTTCTCGTCCTCCCGTCCGCGCCCCAAGAATAACCGGGAACCTCCGCGACTTCAACGCATTCCCAGGCCGCTGGCGGGCAAGCTCCCGACCCCTTGCTGGAAGGCGGGCCTTGCCAACGCGGCGGCAGTGCCGCAGAATGAATCCCGCCCCGACCTCACACCCTCGGACGCGAGAAACCCTTATGTCCCGACGCACCTGCTGCCTCACTCTCCTGCTCGCCGCCGTCGCCGCCCTGCCGGCGGGCGCGGACGACGATGTGGCCCGGCTGCTGAAGCAGGTTCGCGCCGTGGGTCCAGAAGGGTCCGGTTCACCGGAGGCGCGCGCCGCCTGGGACCGCCTGGTCGCCCGCGGCCCGGCCGTACTCCCCCCGCTGCTGGAGGCGATGGACACTCCCGACACCGTCGTTGCCAACTGGCTTCGCACTGCCTTCGACCGCATCGTGGACAAGGCGGCCGGCGAGGGCGGCAAGGGGATCGATGCCGACGCCCTGCTCCGCTTCGCCCGTAACCCGAAGCGGCAGGGACGCGCCCGGCGGCTCGCCCTGGACGTCGTCGAGGAGTTGCGCCCGAACACGCGGCCCGGCCTGCTCCGCGGCTGGACGGACGACCCGGAGTTCCGCCACGACGCCATCGAGCAGGCTCTCGCCGACCTCGACCGCGACAAGGAGGCCCGAGCGGATCGGCGCGTCGCCGTGCTGCGCCGACTGTTCGCCGCCACGCGCGACCTGCCGCAGTCGCGGGCCGTCGCCGCAAGGCTCAAGGGGTTGAGCGCACCGGTCAGCGTCGCCGATCATTTTGGCTTCCTGCGCGACTGGTACGTCATTGGCCCGTTCGACGCCCGCAAAATGAAGGGCTTCCGGGCCAACTACCCGCCGGAGGAGAAGGTCGATCTTGCCGCGTCCTACGAGGGCAAGGGCAAGATGGTGGGCTGGAAGCGCTACCGCTCTCCCGAAGCGACCGGCGGAACGCACGTCGCCTTGGTCAACCTGCGCGAGCCGCTCGGCGACGCGGCCGACGCGGTGGCCTACGCCTACACTGCCTTCGAGGCGGACACCCCCCAAGAGATTCAGTTCCGCGGCGCCGCCGACGACAACCTCACCGTCTGGGTCAACGGCGAGCGGGCGTTCGGATTCGAGGAGTACCGCAACGGCGTCCGCCTCGACCGCCATCGCTTCCGCGTGCGGCTCAAGAAGGGCGTCAATACGGTGCTGGTGAAGGTGTGCCAGGCGCCGGCCGACCCAGCCCACCCCGAGCCGAATTGGGAGTTCCTTCTCCGCGTCTGCGACGCGGACGGCAAGGGGCTGCCATTCAAGGATGCACTGCCGGAGAAATGACGGTTCGTGGCCGCGTTCGTCCGAACGCGGCAGCGGAGGTTCCCCATGACGCGACGCTTGCTGACGCTGCTGACCCTGTTCCTGCTCCCCGGCGCGGCACCCGCGGAGAACTGGCCCGGATGGCGCGGCCCGGACCACGACGGGGTCTCGCCCGAGAAGGGGCTGCCGACGCGCTGGTCGGCTACGAAGAACGTGCGATGGAAAGCTGAACTACCCGGTTCCGGGGTCAGCGCCCCCGTCGTCTGGGGTGAGCGCGTCTTCGTCACCGCCTCCGACGGCCGTCTCGGCGATCGCCTGCACCTGCTCTGCTTCCACCGCGACAGCGGCAAGACACTCTGGCACGCCCGCTTCTTCGGGTCGGCGGCGTCCGAGGGCCAGTTCGCCCCCGGCGGCATGGCCGTGCCCACCCCGGCGACCGACGGCAAGCGCGTCTTCGCCCTGTTCGGCACCGGCGATCTGATCTGCGTCGATACCGACGGCCGGCCGGTCTGGGTGCGGTCGCTGGCGCAAGAGTATGGGCCGTTCCGCAACCGCTGGGGCATGGCGGCCTCGCCGGTCCTCTGCGGCGACCTGCTGGTGGTGCAGGTCGATCATCCGAGTGCGTCCTATCTGCTGGGCGTGGAGACCGCCACCGGCGCCAACCGCTGGCGGACAAAGCGCGACGCCTCGGTCAACTGGTCGAGCCCCGTGCCCGTCACGGTCGGCAAGAAGCTGCAAATCGTGGCGGCGGGAACCTACGCGCTGCGGGGCTACGCGGCCGATACCGGCGGCGAGTTATGGAGCGTCCAGGGGCTGCAAATGCAGTGCATCCCAACGCCGGTGGCGTCCGGCGACCGCCTCTTCGCCGCCGGCGGACGGGACTCCTCGGTACTGTCGGTCCGCCTGGCCGGTGCGCGCGGAGACCTGACGAAGACGCACATCGCCTGGAGGGCGCGCAGCCGCACGAACATCCCGTCGCCCCTGGTGCTGGGCGGGCTGTGTTACTGCGTCGAAGACAGCGGCTTCGCGAACTGTTTCAAGACCGAGGGCGGGGAGCGCGTCTGGCGTGAGCGCCTCAGCGGAGGCAAGTATTCGGCGTCGCCGGTGGCGGGCGATGGTAAAGTCTACTTCGCGAGCGAGTCGGGGCGGGTGACGGTCGTCAGGGCGGGGCCAAAGTTCGAGGTGCTGGCGCGCAACGACGTGGACGAGTCGGTGGTCGCCTCACCGGCACTGTCGCAAGGATGCCTGTTCTTGCGCGGCGACCGGCACCTGTACTGTATCGGTGAGCCGGCGCAGTCCGGCGCGGGCCAGGGTGAAAGACTGCCGGACTACCGGCCCGTGTCCGGCTGGCCGAAACTGCCCGAAGACGTCAAACTTGGCCCGGTCTCCGCGGTGGCGACCGACTCGTCGGACCGGGTCTACGTGTGCTCTAGGAAGGCGACATGAGGCATCGAAGAAGTCGCGAAAAAAGTTAAGCGACGGCAGTTGACACCCGACGACCACATTTGTAATATTAAACTTATTCTCTTTCCGGCATAGGGCTGAGAGAGAAGGCAACGAAGCCTCGGCGTGACCACGTGGTCAACCGGGGTTTTTTTTATTCCCCTGCACGCCTGACGATGGGCGGTAGGGGCAGTTCAAGACGGACCGCTTCTTCGAGCCGCCCATCGCAGCCGCCTTGCGTGTACCTATTCCCGTGCAGTGCAGTCCCCAACGCGGATGCCGCGCGCAGCGGCTGACCGACTGGTGTTGTCTTGCACGGAATTGATTTGCGCCTCCCCCTCGCGTCCATGGTTTCGTCCCGAAGGTCGAGCAGGCAAGGGTGCCTGTCTGCGGACTTGTTACGTTTGCGCCTCCTCTGCACACTCGCCCAGTCGCCGATATGCCGACCTGCTGCTGAGGAGATTCCCCGCGCCTGCGCAGGGCACCGAAGAGACCACTGGATCGCCCGCAAGCTTGAGAAAGGGCTCTCTCAATGCGAACAATTCGTCTCAAGGTTGAATCCCTGGAAGACCGCACCATGCCCTCCGCTCTGGGAGCCATCCCGCCCAACATCGTGCAGAACCTCCAGGAGGATTTTGCTGCGATGGTGCCAGTCATGCAGCAACAATTGCAGGGCGAAGTTAATGTAGCGGCTAACCTTGTTAAGACCTTGCCACCTAGCTATCAAATCCTTGCTACACAACTTTTGACCGAGGCGCAGGCGGTTGTTAACGCGTTCCCTGTGATTGCTTGGAATTGGTTGGCTCTACAGCTTGGACAGGATGCCGGGGTTTCCCCTTCTCTGTTGTTGCTTCCGCAAGTGCCATCAACCACCGTTGGCACCCAACCCCCTACAGGCGGCGGTTCTGCACACCCGCAGAGTGGGTTAAGCCGTGTATGGACGTTTGCCGGTACAGCGCTAGACACGAGTATATGGGCGATTGACACTGCGATTAACTCCGGCAACATTCTAAATCTCAATCAGAATTACAGCGCTCCAAGCCACATAGTAGTCAACAACGGTTATCTACAGATACTTTTGACTCAGCAGCAGGGCATGGTAGGAAGTAATCCACAAGGTGTAATCTCCACCGGAGGCATGATCCATACAAAGGAAACCTTTGGATATGGTACGTATGAGTTCTGCGCGCGGATGGGCAGTACGGCGACCAGTCCGCTGGCTACGGGTAATAGCGCGAGCGGGAGCCATAGCGCCTTGTTCAATTACATTAACGATTCCGAGACTGAGATCGATATGGAAGCCTACGGAAGTTGGCCGAACCATATCGACGCGACAACATGGAAAAACCCTAATCCTTCTCAGGATGTTGCCTCCGCTGATAGTTCAGAAACGTACTTTCAGGATCCGGGAATGGGTGCGGGGTTTCAGGTTTATAAGTTCGTCTGGACCCCAAACACTATTACCTTTTACGTCAACAATCAATATCAGGCTACACTCAACAACTTTATCGGTTCCGCCCCTGCTAATCTGTTTGTAGCGCTGTTCGGCTCGGACAGCAGCACGAACTCGGCGTCCTTAGGCGTCAATCAATATATGTACGTGCAGTGGATTCGCTACACGGCTCCGGGGGACACCCCGTTACCCGTACCCACATAGGGTTAGAAAAGCGGGATCGCCGGGAGCAAAAGGGAGTTGCAACGTAAGCACTGTTCAGGCGAGCGTCGCAATTCGGATTACAGCGCGTCCGGACATCACCACAGTGGAAGACCACATGCCGGCGGTTTGCAGAGAACCCGCCGCTCAAGGAGCAAATCGCCTCCAACGGCGAGAACTTGGTTGCGGCGGCCTATTCCTTCGCCTCCTTCGCTTCGATCTCGACGACCACGCGGAATTTCTGGCCCGCGTAGTCTGCCTTCTCGGTGATGAACTCGTGGGTTCCAATCGACCACCTGTCGCTCACGATACCTCGTCCGGTTCGCTGGCTGCGGGCATTCTCCACGCCCGGCGGGTAGTGGGGATCGACCACGCTTTTGCGGTCGTGATACCTCGCCTTGTCGCCCGTGATCTCCCACCAGCAACTGGCCATGTCGTACAGTCCCCAGGCGTTGGCCTTCTTCGACTTGACCTTCAACGGCGACTTGAAGCCGTCGGGGCCGCTGCTGTTCTGGTCCTTGTACTTCTCCGCGAACGCGGGGCTGGAGGTGCCGACACGCGCGGCGTACTCCCATTCCGCGGAGGTCGGCAGCCGAACCTTCTTGCCGTTCTTCTTCGACAGAATATCGCAGAACTTCTCGATGTCCTTGAACGTGGGGTTCTGCACCGGCAGTTGCGGATCCTTGACCAGACTTGGATTCTTCCCCATCACGGCCTCGTACATCTCCTGGGTGACGGGTATCTCGGCCAGGTAGGAGTCCCGGGTCAACGTCGCCAGGTGGGGGTACTCCTCAACGTGGTACGGCCACATGTAGACCGGGGTGCCCATCAGGAACTTCCCGGCCGGGATGTGGATGCACTTGAGGGTCAGCTTGTCGCCGACCTTCAAGAGCAACGGTTCCCGGCTGGGCATGACAAAGGGCTTGTCAGCCGCGAGCATCCGGGCCGGGTATTTCAGCTTGCAGGGCTCGATTCGGGTGGCGGTGATCCACTTCTTCCCCCCTTTCTCGCTGACAGTCCCGGTCACGGCACTGGCGGTCGCGGGCATGCAGTAGTGGTCCTTGCCCTTCGGCTTCATCCTCTCCAAGGCGGGGCTGTCCGGGGCGAGGTGGTACTTCAGTCGCGTGCTAAACTGGTCCATCAACTTCTGGGCGGCCTCGGCATCAAGCCCTTTGTCCGGATAGTAGTCCTTCATGATCCGCTCCACCGTGGCGCGGATCTCGGCGGTCCCGTCGATCGCGAAGACCACCAGACCGTGATCCTCCTTCTTGGGATCGGGGAGGCACGCTCCGTTGCAGACAACGCTGCCCTTGAGGGTCACCTCGGTGCCGCGGACGTGCGACCCGCCGAAGAGAAGTACGAGGGCGGCCAGCGCGATCGCGAAACAGAACCGAACCGCCAGCCATCGCTCCCGCCAATCCCATCTCATGATGCGCCTCATGGTGTTGTGAAATGGCCCGATCGGTCGAACCCCCTCGCGCAGCAGCCGGCTCACGCGAAAGAAACCGTGGTGTCGCGCACCACTGTTCTTAGCAGGGCCGGTCTTCCATCTGTCTATCATCGGGCCTCTTCTCGCCCCCGTCAAGCAAGTCCCCGGACCCACTGCCCGGCCCCTGACGGTAGAGGCGTCGTCCGAAATCCGCCATGGTCCCTAGTCCGGCCGCTGCCCGCCATCCAGGCCTTCCCCGCAAGGTTTCGTCACAAATACCTTCGTGGGCGATGCGACGCCCTTTTCCGCACTTCATGCGCAGCCTGCGTGGCCGTGCATGGTGGGCCGCCCTCGACGATGTACCGGCCGGCTGGATTGAGAAAAATCGTGGTTCCATGCAAGGTCAGAACTTGACCTCGTGGAAGGCGATACAGTTCGTTCAAGACGGTTGTTTCGCTGGGTTGTTCGCTCACGTCTTTACTCCGTAAGGTCCACTGGAGGCCGTTTCTTCAGGTACGGGTGACGACCACGCCACCCGAGATCGCCGTCAACAACACAAAACAATCCTCACCATGCGGCTGGTGGCCCGGCAGCAGATCGAAGGAACGAGGGCAACACGATGCGGGACACGAGATAGTTCGCCTTGGACATTTTCAGCCCTCCTTTTCAAGAGGGTCCAAAACGGAACGATTGTTGTCGGTCTTTTCCTCAGTGCTTTTCAACCAACGCGAATGTTCATCGTGGGTTATGTACTCTTTCGTTCGCTGAGGCGGCGGGATCAACGAAACATGCGCTGGTGCAAGGTTGACTCGCAAAGCCCTCTCCGGCACCATGACTTGCGGTGGGGGCAACGAGCCAAGTAGTTCTCTGGTTGACGCTGTGGGCGAGGCAGTTGAGCAAACGGGATAGACCAGAGGTGAAGCGACCATCCCGAATGGAGGCTAACTTGAACATCAGGGCCATCATCGAAACCGCCATCTACGCCGATGACCTCCAGGCGACGGAAACCTTCTACCGGACAGTTCTGGGCTTGCCGGTCATCGGTAAGGAGGCTGGGCGTCACGTGTTCTTTCAGGTTGGCGAGGCCAGTGTCCTACTCGCTTTCCTGGCCGAAGCAACTCTCAAGGGCGACCAGTTGCCTCCGCATGGAGCCACCGGGCCAGGCCATTTCGCCCTGGGCATTGAAGCCGAAGCCTTCCACGCCTGGCGGAAGCTCCTGCACGGCCACGGCGTCACCATTGAGAAAGAGATCGAATGGCCAAGAGGCGGCAGGTCCATTTACTTTCGTGACCCGGCCGGAAACTCGGTGGAACTGGTCACGCCGGGGGTGTGGGGATTACCGAGCGGCTGGTGAGCTAGGCCGAACTTCATCTGTACGACCTGCGGTTCAGCGGTCCGCGGAGCGTTATCTGCGAGCGCTTGGAAGTGAGGGCAACGGGTCATGGCTCGAAGGCCGCTTTCGCAGGTCGTCGAGCAGCTTCAGGTCCACTACGTTTATTTTGTGGACGATGGGTTGGCCTTGGGGCCAGGGGTTCCGCCGGGTTGACGACGGCCGGTTCCGTCGGCGCCGCGTGCGCCGTTCTCGCGCCGAGGTTGAGCGGTTTTCACCGCTTTCTTCTCCATCAGCAGCACCTTATCGCCTCGGGCGTTGCGGGACATCCACCGGCGCTCTTCCATTTCCCCCAATCCTTTCACGTACGTATGAAGGATCTCCACGGGGTGACGGAAGTCCGCCGCCAGGGTGATCTTCTCCTGCACGAGGGCGCAGGGGCGGCCCTCGTATTCCTCGAATTTCACCAGGGTGTATTCGTGCGTTCCACTTGGCGGAGACCAAGTCCAGGTGTCGCCTTCCCGAGCGCCGATTTTCAGGGCCGGCGCCCACGTGGTCTTCGTCTTCCCGTCGGCTCCCACGCTCGGCAGACCCATCTCAACGAAACCGGCCGACAGGCGACGGTAGTACACGGGGATCAGCCCTGCCAAGGTGCCTTTCACTTTCTTCGTCTTGTTCTGCGCGATCCATTTCTCCTGTGCCCCCTCGTCAAACAGGCTATCGCCCATCAACGTTCCGACGTGGGTGACGGTGGTTTCGGTCAGGCCGTCCGCGCCTTGCAGATGGATCTCCCGCTGGACGCTCTCGCCCTTCTTCTTGCCATAGTTTCCGCCGAAAACGGCAACGTCGAAGGTGAAAGTCCTTCCGGACGAGTGCGGCAGGAAATCGGCCGACAGGATCGGCCCCTTTCCCGCGGGTTCGTCGAGTTCGCAGTTATCCATGCGAAGGGTTTTCGTGTTGCGCAGGCCCGAACACAGACCGCGCACGCGGACCTCGGGCCGCTTACCCAGGGTCGGCACTGCTGCTTTGCTGAAGTGGCATTCGATGCGGAGCGCCTGATCGGTGTCTCCGCTTTCCAGCATCAGCAATTGCTTGCGCGCTCCCGCTTGAAGTTTGCCGGTCAGGGTCATGACGTGGTTTCGATACTTCTCGGCGAAGGGCGCGCCCTGCTCCGCGAACTCCTTGGCGATCTGCTTGGCCGGCAGGATCTTGTCGATGCGCTTCTCGGCGCCTGGGGGAGGGACGTAGTCGGTTCGGATGTCCTCCTCGTATTCGTGAAGCAGTTGTCCCGCCTTGAGGCGCGGCGTGTCGGCAGAGGGGGCACTGGTGTAGATGATCGCGCAATTGTCCACGCGGACCCTTGATACCAGATCCTCGTCGGTCTGCCGTCCGTTGCAGGCGCCCTTGATGATGAGTTCAGCACCCGGCTGGATCTTCTTCACTTGGGCAGCGTCGCTCTTGGGGAAGAAACACGTCAGGGGAACCGTGCTGTTGGTTTCGCCCTCCAAGCGCACGGTTGGGAAAGGGTGGCGCTCGCTGATCGGGGAAACCTCCTCGACAATCCCGACCACTTCGATCGTTTTGCCCTTGAATTTGTGGTCGGCCGTCGGCGTGACCGGCATCAACCAGCATTCTTTCAGGAACCCGTCTTTGACGTAGCGTCCGCGCACCGTAAAGGGTTGCCGCGTCAGGAGCGAATTCCAGTTTCCTTTCTCGGCACGATTGCCTTCGAGATCGCAGTAGATGGGTGTGCCCGCGGTCAAGAAGGCGGCGTGGGGGCGAGCGGGCGGATGGAGGCCTTCTTTTTGCTCGATTTTATGGTACAGGCCGGTGAGTTCCAGAACCTTCCCCCCGTACTTGTCGTTCGTTTCGGCGGCGTTTTCCTTGAGTTCGTCAGAGAGACGCGGGGCCGAGAGGGCCACCTCCACCTTGGGAGGGCCTTTGGGAGCGGGAGGTGGAGGTTGTTTCTCCTCGACTTTCTTGGTCGTCGGCGGAGTGGGTTTTTTCGGCTTGTCGGAATTCTTCTTGGCGACCGGGGCGGACTTCTGAGGTGTCTTCTTGCCGCCGAAGACCAAGTAGCCCACCCCGCCGCCGCCGATGATGAGGACGGCTGCGGCAATGGCCGCGATCAGCTGCCAGGGCGGTCGCCGCCGTTTGACAACCGGAGGCGGTTGCTTCCAGGGCGGCGTCGGCTTGTCTTCCTCGTCCTCCGTTTGCAAGTCCGAATCGTCGATGACTTCGTCCGCGTCCTCTTCCTGCTCTTCCGAGCGCTTGGCAGGACGGCGTACCCTCTTGTTTTTGCGGCGTTTCTCGGACGCGACGAGTTCTTCCTCGACCGAGTTGCGCTGGCGCAGTTGGACCTCCGGCTCGTCGGCAAGAACGTCGGATTCGCTCACGGAGAAGGTGGCCGCCTCGGATCGCCTCTCCGAGGACTCCGGGGTGGCCTGAAGGGTCGGCCCCTTGGTTATGGCCTGTTGCCGCAGGGGAACCGTCGCGGCTTTCCCAACCCGCTCCTGGGCCTGGTGGATTAGTTCGGAAGTCACCGCGATCGCCGAACCGCAGCGAAGACAGCGCGATTGGTATTCTTGCTCGAACGACGAATCCACGACGTGGTGTTTGCCACAACCTGGACAGCGGTAGGTGTACATGGGAGTCCCTCGTTCGCTCAAACCCTCGGCCACAAACAAGAGTCCGAGGGGGATTGAAAAGGTCGGTTGCCCGGAGTGTTCCTCGTTGTCCGGATCGAGGTCGGGAATGCATGTCGGGGTTCAGTCTAACAGCGGAAGAGGGGGTTACAATCAACCGCCGCCGGATTCATCGAAACAACTTGTCGCATTCACTTGATACACACAAAGAGTCGGTTTCTTACCAAATTCAGCAGGGCAAAAGGTGCGATCCCCGGTTAGCGAGGGTTCGCACAAACGTCCGTGGTGCGACGCTTTTGCGAAGCGCCGCTAACCAATGGCTTTATCCCTGCGCGACTCCATCCGGAGAGGCGGTTTGGGCAAACTCAGGTGGGATTTATCGTTTCCTCTCACTTTCTTCATCAAACTTGGGTATCTGTGAGCATTCTCCGTTCGTACTCTTTGTGGAACGGCTCCAGCGTTCAGGAGGAAATGAGCGTTTGGTCCATCCCACCAAGGCCAAGAGAATCCGAGGTCGTTGCCGTGAAGCCGGCATCCTTGAGCATTTCGGAATGAGCCGGATGCTCGGGGAATCACCACTACGTTGTCGGAAGGGAACGGGTCCATACCCAACAGGTGAAGATGCAAACTTCCTGGGCTCGAGCAGGCTTAATGAGCGCCGGAACTGACGCGGCCATGGCCCATCTCGAACGCGGCCTCGGCCACTTGCAGCGCGGGGAATACGAACGGGCCATCGCCGAGTTCACGGTCGCCCTGCGCCACGACGCGGACATCGCCGCCGCCCACGCCAACCGCGGCGAAGCGCATCGAATGGTCGGGGACTACGAGCAGGCCTTGAACGACTTCGACAACGCTCACCTGCTCGATCCGGCCAACACGCGCGTTCTCTTCAACCGTGGCCTCGTTCACTGGGTGCTCGGTCACGCCGAGGCCGCCATCGCGGATTACAGCAGCTGTCTGCGTCTGGAACCGACCAATGCCCTCGCCCGGACCAACCGAGGAGCCGCTTACGCCGAAAAGGGCGACCACGACGCCGCCCTGGCCGACTTCATGCATGCGCTGCAACTGGATCCATCGTCCCACTTGACATATCAGAAACGCGGCGACCTGTTTTTCCGCAACGGCGACTACGACCGTGCCGTCACCGATTACAACCACGCCGTCCGCTTGAATCCCTTCTGCGCTCTCACTTGCATCAAGCGGGGCGACGCGTATCGAGGCAAGGGCGACTACGACCGCGCGCTCGCCGACTACACCAGCGCCTTGCGTCTCGATCCCCTCAGCGTCGGCGCCTATCTCAACCGGGCGACAACGTACCGCCTGCACGGTCAAGGCGAATTGGCCGTGGTGGACCTGAATCAAGCCATACGGCTCGACCCCAGCGACAGTCGCGTCTGGTACGAGCGCGCTCTCACCCACCGGTCCCTCAAGCAGCACAAGGCCGCCCTGGGCGACTTCGATCGGGCGTTGCAGTTGCGACCGACAGATCCCGAGCTGCACTATCAGCGCGGTTGCACGCATCAGCTGTGCGACGACGCGGAACTGGCGCTGGAGGATTTCGATGCGGCCGTCCGGCTCAAGCCGGATTTCGTCCTCGTTTACCACAGCCGGGGCGCCCTTCACGTCAATCGGGGAGATATCGACGAGGGGATAGAGGATTTTGGGACGGCCTTGCGGTTGGACGCCGACTTCACCTCCGCATACCTGAGCCGGGCCTCCGCGTGGTCGAAAAAGGGGCGCTTCGACAAGGCGGTTCAGGACTGCGATGAGGCGCTGCGTCGCGATGCGGAACTGGGAGCGGCCTATCTGATTCGCGGTAGTGCCCACGTGCAGCAAGGCACGTACGAAGCGGCCGACGCCGATTTCGCACGAGCACGCGAGCTTGATCCGGACAACGCCCAGGTCTATCACCTTCGCGGTCTGTCGGCGATGAAGCAGGGATTGCACGCGAAGGCTCTGGCCGAATTCACGGAGTCGCTTCGGCGCAACGCGAACAACGCGCGCACCTTGTTCCTGCGCGGCAGCGTTTATCAACTCCAGGAGCGCCATCTCGAAGCGCTGGCCGACTTGCAGCAGGCCGTTCTGCTCGACCCGCAGTACACGGCGGCTTACTGCAATCAGCGCGCCATGCTCCACGCCGTGCGCGGCGATTACGAGATGGCCCTGGCGGACTATGCCATCGTCCTGCAACTCGACGAGACGAACCTCACCGCGCTCCTTGGCCAAGAGCAGGCGTTGCAAGCCTTGAAAGAACGGGCTACTCAGCCCCCCCCAGCGCCGCCCGCGCCCCCGACGGAGACCCCGCCGCGAGCGTCTGTCGCAAAGGCGAAACGGAAGCGGCGTCCAAAGACGGACGAACAACTCCTGGCAACGACCCAGCTGATTCCCGCCGCCAAGGATACCCAGATCTTGCCGGTCCTCCCCGACCCATCCTCCACCGCCGAGGCCGCGGTGGACGCTTCCCAGGTTGATGCCCTGGTGATGGAGACCCTGATCGAGAAGC
The DNA here is from genome assembly GCA_036557825.1 of Gemmataceae bacterium. Classification (GTDB taxonomy): domain Bacteria; phylum Planctomycetota; class Planctomycetia; order Gemmatales; family Gemmataceae; genus JAJPHU01. The sequence goes on along the minus strand of DATBGU010000119.1, from coordinate 3,439 downwards.
CCGTCGAAGCGCCTCCACCCGCCGGTGAAACCGCGCCGGACCGCGCGGTGGAATTGCCGCCCTCGAAGGAAAGCGAGGAAGTACGTCGCCCTCTCTCCCCGATGGACAAGCGGACGCTCGTCGATCAAAAGCAACGCGAGTCTTCGGAACGGGCCAAGATTTGGGCGGAGATGCGTTATCGGGAACGCCAGAAACAGCAGGCGCAAGAAACAAGGGACGAATCGAGCGAGGCCAGTTATTCCGACGGTCCCCCCGTCCTCCGCCGCGTTCTCGTGGTCGTTCTGCTCCTGACGATCCTCTCGGCCATCGGTTACGGCGTTTATTACCTCGGCTTCGCCAACCGCGACATCGCGCTCCTGGCCAACGAGGCGTGGCAGGAGTACGAGCAGGACACCGCGCAGGCCAACAAGAAATACGCGCGGAAGTTTGTCCGTGTCACGGGAAAGGCAAAAGTGTACAACCAGGGAAAGGCCAACGAACTGTTCTTTGACACGCCCCAGGAAAACGCGAAATGGGGGATCAAGATCACCTTAAGTGCGCTGGTGATGAAGGAGGTCAAGGACGGGCAAGAGATCACCGTGCGCGGCCGCTTCACCACCCGCAAGGACGGCAATCTCACCATGAGCAATTGCAGCCTCGTGAAGTAACCGAAGTTCGCGCACTCGACTGCGTGCGGAGAAACGGGAAAACATTTCTGATTTTTTTGTTGATTTTCAATCCCGACCTCCCTGAAAATATCTAGACTTTTAAGTATCGGCCAAGGATCTCTTCGCGGAATCGCCTCGCCTGCCAAGGCTGCGCGGAGTGGAACAGAACACCTGATCGGTGTTCACCAAACAGCCTGTGGACATAACCTGACGAGGGTGTCTGCCCAACACGAGAAAAACCCGATGCCGCGCAACAAACGTCCCCGCCCGTCGTTTTGGTCGCTATTTCACCGCCTTGTCGGCGCCTCTTTGCCCGCGGAGTCCCCAGCCGGAAGTCGGCGAGGACAGGCGCTGTCATTGTCGCTGGAAAGGCTTGAGGACCGCACACTCCTCAACTCCAATCCCGTGCTGAGCGTGCCCGCGACGACGTTCGACGTGGTGAAGACCACCACCCTCAGCGTGACGGTCTCGGCCACGGAGAGAAGTCCGGGCCAAACCTTGACGTTCGGCCTAACCGGCGCTCCGCCCGGCGCCAAGATTACCAGCACCCAGGTGGCCACGGGCGACGGCGACAACGACGACGACGATGGCTCGGCTGCCATCGGCGTGCTGACCTGGACGCCCACCGAAGACCAAGGGCCGACGTCGTTCCCCTTCACCATCACCGTCACCGACAGCCACAACCACACCGCTTCCCAGAAGATCAGCGTCACCACCGAGGCCGTGGGATTGGTGGGCAACAACCTGCTGATCGTCGGCACGTCAACCAACCAAGGCACGGCCACCAATCCGGGCAACGATGTGGTCTCGGTGAACGCCACCACCGCCCCCAACGTCGTGACGGCGACCGTCAACGGCGTCACCAGCGGCCCCTTCACCGTTCCCAAAGGCGGCAAGATCCTCGCCAACCTCTTTGGCGGCGACGACAGCTTCACCCTCAACGAGGGCACGAAGCCCGTCGGGCCGAACGTGGTCGTCGATGGCGGAACCGGCAACAACCGCCTCACCGTCAACGGCACGTCCAAGCCCGACGCCTTCACCATCAACAACACCACCGTCAGCCTGACCGGGGCCGGGAGCATCGCCTATTCCAACTTCCAGGCGTTGGCCGTCAACGGACTGGACGGCAATGACAGCTTCAACATGACCGGCATCAACCCCACCACCGCGACGACGCTCGACGGCGGCAGCGGGGTCAACAGTTTCGCCGGCAACTTCGCCCAGAGCTTCGTCGGCGCGCTGACGCTCGCCAACCAGCAAAGCGCGACGATGCAGGTCAACGGCGATTTCACCGGCAGCCTGACGGTCAATGGTCCCGGAAGTTTGCAGCAGCTCTCGGTCACGGGCGCGGTGACCGCCAACAGCACCATCACGGCCACCAACATTTCCAACGTGTCGATCGGAACGCTGGCCGGCCAACTGCTTGCCAGCGGCGGTTCCCTCACCGGCGTCAACCTTACCAGCATCGCCCCCAGCGGCTTGCTGCAAGCCACCGAAGTCGCCAACGTGGCCGGCTCGGGCGTCATCAGTAACGCCACCATCGGCGTCAACGCCGGAACCATTTCCGCCGGCTCGATCTCGGGCATGGCCTTGACGAGCAACTCCGGCTCCGTTATCACCGCCGGTCAGGGCACGACCAGCAACCTGAGCGTGGGCACCAACACCGGTTCCATCTCATCCGTTGCGGATACCACGTCGGGCACGGCCGTGTCCGGCACCGGCACGATGAGCAACACCACCATCGGCACCAATTCGGGCAGTGTCTCGGCCGGCTCGATTTCGGGCATGAGCGTGACGAGTAACTCCGGCTCCATCACCGCCAACGGGCAAGGCACGACCAACAACCTGAGTGTCGGCACCAACTCCGGCTCCATCACCGCGATGGAAAAAATGGTTTCCGGGACGGCCGTGTCCGGCACCGGAACGATGAGCAACACCACCATCGGCGCCAATTCCGGATCGGTCTCGTCCGGCTCGATCTCCGGCATGTCGGTGACGAGCAACGCCGGCTCCATCACCGCCGCCGGGGCAGGAACGATTACGGATTTGAGCGTCGGTAACAACTCCGGCACCATCGACGCCGTGGCGGACAGCGCGAACGGTTCGGGAGAGTTGAGCGATACCAGCATCGGCACGTTATCGACGACGGGGAAGGTGGGGGCGGACAACGCGAACAACCTGTCGATTGGGACGTTTGCCGGCTCGGTTCAGATCACGAACCTGCTGGACGACTTCTCGACGGACACGGTGGCGGCCAGCGCCAACCTGGCGGCCGGCCAGTTCGGCGTCCTCACCGCCCAGCACGTCGCCGGCGCGGTCAACTTCGTCACGCCGACGGTCACGCGGACGCTGTCGGTGTCGCCGCACAGTCCGGGCGACGCCGTGCCCGACTACGGCTATTATTACGACGGCACCGGCGTGGGCGATCCGATCGTGGTCGTCGAGGTCAACGTGGGAAGCACGCCGGTCAGCTATGACCTTCGCGTCACCACCAACACGGCGACGAGCAACGGCAACGGCTTCGACCTGGCGGGCCTGTATTCGGTGGACGCCAACGGCAATCTCGGCGCCGCCACGGGCATTCACAACGTGGTGGTCGGCGGCGACCTGCTGGTGGGCGCGGTCCCGGCGGGCGCCATCTCGTTCTTCAACTTGCCGGCCAACACGGTGGGCGGGGTGCAGTTGCCGCAGGACACGGTGGCCGTGGCTGTCGCCGGCAACCTGCCCGCCGCCAGCATCGTGGCCAAGGCCGTCCCGTCCGTGGCCGCCGGATCGTTCGCCGGGGTGTCGGC